>CAYMEB010000025.1:0-34144 GCA_964389095.1 uncultured Hyphomicrobiaceae bacterium | reverse complement strand
AGCGCGCGGTCCTTCTCGAAGTGCTGGCGGTACTCCTTGTAGGTCGTCGAGCCCATGCAGCGCAGGTTGCCCGACTGCAGCGCCGGCTTGAGCAGGTTGGAGGCGTCCATGGCGCCTCCCGAGGTCGCCCCGGCACCGATAACGGTGTGGATCTCGTCGATGAACAGGATCGAGCCCGGATAGTTCTCGACCTCCTTCATCACCGCCTTCAGGCGCTCCTCGAAGTCGCCGCGATAGCGCGTGCCCGCGAGCAGTGCGCCCATGTCGAGCGCGAAGATCGTGGCGTTCTGGAGGACTTCCGGCACCTCGCCCTGAACGATCTTGCGAGCCAGGCCTTCCGCGATCGCCGTCTTGCCAACACCGGGATCGCCGACGAACAGCGGATTGTTTTTCTGGCGGCGGCAGAGCACCTGGATCGTGCGCTGGACCTCCGGCTCACGCCCGATCAGCGGATCGATCTTGCCGTCACTCGCCTTCTTGTTGAGATTGACGCAGTAGGTCGAGAGGGCGTCTTCCTTGCCCTTTTTCTCTTCCGTGCGCTGTTCGGAGGAATTGTTCTCTTCTTCAGCGCCGCGAACCTGACGCGGCTCGCTGAGGCCGGGCCGCTTGGCGATGCCATGGGAAATGTATTGAACCGCATCGAAGCGCGTCATTTCCTGCTCCTGCAGGAAGAACGCGGCGTGGCTCTCGCGTTCGGCGAAGATCGCCACCAGCACGTTGGCGCCGGTGACTTCCTCGCGGCCGGAGGACTGCACGTGCACGACGGCCCTGTGGATGACGCGCTGGAAGCTCGTGGTCGGCTGAGCGTCGGCGGCACCCGTGCGCACGATCGACTCGAGCGCGGTATCCAGGAACTCGGTCACGCGCTTGCGCAGTTCGTCCAGATCGACGTTGCACGCGCGCATGACGGCGCTTGCGTCCCGATCGTCGATCAAGGCGAACAACAGGTGCTCCAGCGTGGCGACCTCGTGTCGGCGTTCGTTCGCCGCTTCGAGAGCGCGGTGCAGGGCAGTTTCGAGACTTTGCGAGAAAGCTGGCACGTCCCGATCACTCCTTCTCCATGCGACACTGAAGAGGATGCTGGTGTTGGCGCGAGAAGTCCATCACTTGCGTGACTTTGGTTTCCGCGACCTCGTAGGTGTAGACACCACACACACCGACGCCCTTCTGATGAACATGCAGCATGATCCTTGTGGCTTCTTCGCGACCTTTGCCGAAGAAGCGCTCCAGGACATGCACGACGAACTCCATCGGCGTGTAATCGTCGTTGAGCAGAAGAACCTTGTATAGACTGGGCTTCTTGGTCTTCGGGCGCGTCTTTGTGACGACCGAGGTTTTCCCGTCCTCGTTGCCCTTACCGCCGTTCTTGCCGGCCAGGCGTGGCGCCGTCGCCCTTGCGCCTCGCAAGCAGGTCTTTTCCAAGTCAGCGCTCATGAGATGTCGTCGGCCCTGCCAATGCTGTCAGCGCGGCTCCGGCGTGGCGCGAAGCACCGCCGGTTCCCCCAAGAGATAGTGGAGCTTGCCCGGCTCGGCAAACCGCGCCTTGGGATCAGACCGGAAAGCATAGCCGTCGCGCGTCGCGCGGGCGTCGCGCGACGGCACTCGTGCCGAGATGGCGACAGAGGCCGAGCCGCTCAGGGCTGTTCCTCGGCCTTTTCGTCCTTTTTGCTGCCCATTTGACGCAGCTGGGCCAGCATGCGCGCCTCTTCTTCGGCTTCCGCGCTCTTGCGGTTGTCCTGCTCGAAGACGGGGGCAGGGATGTCTGGCTGGGGACCCATGCCGGGCACGGCCGTCGTCTCGGACGCGGGCAACAGTGTCGCACCGGCCTTCTCGACGTCGAGGCCCTTCTCCTTGCGTTCCCTGGCAACCCGCTTCGCCGCGACCTGAACCTCGTTGTCGAGGTCGATCTGCGAGCACAGTCCGAGGGTGACGGGATCCTGGGCGACAAGGTTCTGGGCGTTCCAGTGTGAACGGTCGCGGATGGCCGCGATGGTCGGCTTGGTGGTGCCGACCAGTCGCATGATCTGGGCGTCCTTGAGCTCGGCATGGTTCTTCAGCAGCCAGATCACGGCGTTGGGCCTGTCGTGGCGACGCGAGACGGGGGTATATCGGGGGCCCTTCTTGGTCTTGACCACCGGCACGTCGACCTTGCTCTCGGCCAGCCGCAGGTTGAGGGAGGAATTGGCCTCGGCCCGTCGGATCTCTTCGCGCGTGAGCTGGCCGTTGGAAATCGGGTCCATGCCCTTGATGCCCTGGGCCACGTCGCCGTCCGCGATGCCCTTCACCTCGAGCTGATGGAGGCCGCAGAACTCGGCGATCTGCTCGAACGAGAGCGACGTGTTCTCGACCAGCCAGACGGCTGTGGCCTTGGGCATCAGAGGCTTACGTGACGACATGAGCTATCTCCCGGTCCCGAGCGGCGATCCGCCCAAGCCAAATTCTCTGTGGAGTCAGGGAACAACAGCGTTTTACCTCAGGGCGGGGTCTTTCTGCAACATCAATCGCCCCGGCCGGCGCCGCTCGGAATACACGCCGAGACTGCTTCCCATGCGAACTCAATCATTGATTGCAGAATCGAGCGGATCACGCAGCCGTGACTCGCGGCGATCTTGCCAACGCGCCTCTTTTCCGACAAAAAAAACGATCATTCGTTTTTTTTGCAGGGCGGCACATCCTGCCCCGCGAACCACTCGTCCCCCGCTCGTCCCACAGCCCCAGAAAAGTGCTCATGCCGAAACTGAAGCCATCGACGCAGGCCGCCCGGCGCGACCGCATCCTGGATGCGGCACGCCGGTGCATCGCCCGCCATGGGTTCCACCGGACCACGATGAATGAGATCTGCGCGGAGGCCGGCATCAGCCTGGGTGCGCTGTATGTCTACTTCGACAGCAAGGAGGCCCTCATTTCGGGCTTGTGCGAGCGTGACCGCGCCGAGTTCGCCGAGCGGTTCGCCAACCTGGCAACTGCGCCGGACTTCATAAGCGCCCTGCGGTCGATCGCGGAACAGTACTTCGTCGATGAGCCATCGGAAAAGCGGCTGTTCGTCGTCGAGATGGGCGTCGAGTCCACGCGTAACCCGAGGGTTTCGGAGATCTACTGCTCGGTCGACCGCTTCTGCCAGGACAATTTCGCCACCCTCTTCCAGAGATTGAAGGACGAGGGCCGCATCGCCCCCAAGCTGACCGTGCCGGAGCTTACCGCCATCTTCAACCTCATCGGCGAAGGCCTGTTCTGGCGGCGCGCCGTCCACCCCGATTTCGACGCAAGCAAAGTCCTGCCCGCCCTCTCTGAGGTGTTCGAATTCCTGCTTGCGCCGCGCTCCGACAACTCGGCGAACGAAACGCCCGAGGCGAACCAGAACCTGCGGATGATCCGATCATGAGTTCCAAGTCGAAAAAGGTCGTGCTGCTGACGGCAGCGGGAGCCGCAGCGGCGGTCGCGGCGGCGATCTGGACGGGAAAGCTGCCCGTCACCAAGCGGCCGGGCGAGACCGCGGCCCTGGAAGCGAAGAAAGAGCTGCTGGCACTGGCGCCCACCGTCTCCGTGGTTCGCGCCGCGACGGAAGACTTCGTCGAAACCGTCGTCCTGACCGGCACTGTGGTCCCGCGCGAGGAGATCCTCGTGGGGCCAGAGGTCGAGGGGCTCAGGATCGTCGAGGTGCTCGCCGACGAGGGTGAGGCGGTGAAGAAGGGCCAGGTCCTGGCCCTGCTGGTGAGCGACACGCTCGAAGCACAGCTTGCCCAGAACAAGGCCACGCGCGCGCGCGCCGAAGCGGCGATCGCCCAGGCGACGAGCAACATCGCCTCTGCCGAGGCGAGGCAGGTCGAGGCCCGCAACGCGCTGGAACGGGGCAAGCCTCTGCGACAATCGGGCTACATGTCCGAAGCCACGCTCGACCAGCGCGAATCGGCCGCTCGCACGGCGTCAGCACAGCTCGCGGCCTCCAAGGATGCCTTGAAACTGGCGGAAGCCGAACTCGCCCAGGCCCAGGCCGCCGGCCGCGAACTGGAGTGGAGACGCAGCCGCACCGAAATCGCCGCGCCGGCGGACGGCATCATCAGCCGTCGCGTCGCTCGCGTCGGCGGGTTTGCGGCCGGAGCCGGTGATGCGCTGTTCCGCATCGTCGCGCGCGGCGAGATCGAACTGGAGGCGGAAGTGCCGGAAACCCGCTTGAGCCGACTCAAGGAAGATCAGAAGGCCGAGGTACAGGTCGTCGGTGGCGCGACGGCCGCAGGCAAAGTGCGGATCGTTTCGCCCGAGATCGACCGGCAGACCCGCCTCGGCAGGACGCGCATCTTCATCGGGCAATCCGACACCATCCGCGTCGGCGCATTCGCCCGGGCATCGGTCGAGACCGCCCGCTCGCGAGGCATCTCGGTTCCCTCCGGAGCACTCCAATACGCCGAGAACGGCACGACGAGCGTGCTCGCGGTTCTCGACGGGGTTGTACGTGCGAGGCCTGTGAAGGTCGGCCTGGTGGCAGGCGCACGCACGGAAATCGTGGAAGGCCTCACGGCTGGAGAAATGGTCGTCGCCCGGTCCGGGACGTTCTTGCGCGACGGGGACGTGGTGAAACCGGTGCTCGAGACGACACAGGTATCCGAGGTGCGCCAATGAACTTCAACATCTCGGCATGGTCGATCCGCCAGCCTGTCCCCTCGCTTGTGCTGTTCATGGTACTGATGGCGCTCGGCCTCGTCGCCTTCCGCCAGTTGCCGGTCACGCGCTTCCCCAACATCGACGTTCCGATCGTCCAGATCCGGGTCTACCAGGCCGGCACCGCGCCGACGGAACTCGAGAGCCAGGTCACCAAGCGGATCGAAGACGCCATCGCCGGCGTCAACGGCATCAAGCACATCACCTCGACCGTCACCGAGGGCGCCTCCACGTCCACCGTCGAGTTCCGCCTCGAGATAAATCCTGACCGCGCGCTCAACGACATCAAGGATGCAATCGCGCGCATCCGCTCCGACCTGCCCAAGACCATCGAGGAGCCGATCGTTTCGCGCCTCGACATCGAAGGACTGCCGATCGTCACATATGCCGCGAGCGCACCCGGCAGGACGCCCGAGCAGATTTCCTGGTTCGTGGACGACGTAGTGATCCGCGCCGTCCAGGGCGTGAAGGGCGTCGGCCAGATCGAGCGCGTCGGAGGTGTCGAGCGCGAAGTCCGCGTGGTGCTCGATCCCGACCGCCTGCTGTCGTTCGGCGTCACGGCAGGAGACGTGAACCGTCAGCTCCGCGCGACCAATATCGACCTTGCCGGCGGCCGCGGCGAAATCGGCGGGCGTGAGCAGGCGATCCGCACACTCGCGGGCAAGGAAAGCGTCGCCGATCTGGCCGCCACGATGATCGCTTTGCCCCGGGGCCGCAAGGTTCGCCTCGACGAGATCGCCGCAGTCATCGATACCTATGCCGAGCCGCGCACCTTCGCAACGCTGGACCAGAGTCCGGTGGTCGCCTTCGCCATCACCAGAGCGAAAGGCGCGAGCGATGTCGTCGTCTCGGCCGATGTCGCCAAGGCGGTCGCCAAGCTGCAATCGGAGCATCCCGACTTCAAGCTGTCGCTGATCGACACGACCACGACGGCCGTTCGCGGCGCCTACGACAGCACCATGCAGACGTTGCTGGAGGGCGCCGCTCTCGCGATCATCGTGGTGTTCCTGTTCCTGCGCGATCTGCGCGCCACGGTGATCACAGCGATCGCCCTGCCGCTGTCGATCTTCCCGGCCTACTGGGTGATGGACAGTCTGGGGTTCTCATTGAATCTCGTCAGCCTGCTCGCCATCACGATCGCCACCGGCATCCTCGTCGACGATGCGATCGTCGAGATCGAGAACATCGTGCGTCACATGCGCATGGGCAAGTCGGCCTATCGCGCAGCTCTGGAAGCGGCCGACGAGATCGGCCTCGCGGTGATAGCTATTACGTTCACGATCATCGCGGTCTTCACGCCCGTCAGCTTCATGGGCGGCATCGCCGGCCAGTATTTCAAGCAGTTCGGACTGACGGTCGCGATCGCCGTCTTCATATCGCTGCTCGTGGCGCGGCTCATAACGCCGATGCTCGCCGCCTACTTCCTGCGCAATCCCGGTCATGAGGAGAAGGAGACGCGCTGGCTGAGGAGCTACTCGCGGCTCATCAAGTGGTCGGCGCGCCATCGCTTCGCCACCGTCGCCCTCGGCCTCGTGATCTTCGCCGGATCGGTCGGAAGCTTTTTCCTGCTGCCCTCGGCGTTCATTCCGCCCGACGACTCCGGCCGCGCGCTTCTGGCGCTCGAGTTGCCTCCGGGGACACGCCTGGCAGAGACGCGCAGAATCACGAACGAAGTCACCGCGCGCATTCGCGCTCGCGAGGACGTCAAGAGCGTATTCGTGTCCGGCGGTCGCCTCCTCGGCTCGGGTTCCGAGGTCCGCAAGGCCACCCTCACGATCAACCTCGTCGACAAGAAGGACCGCAAGCTGTCGCAGACCGAGGTCTCCGAAGCGATCGGCCGTGATCTCGCCAGCGTGCCGGACGTCCGTTACTGGTTCTTGCGCGACAATGGCCAGCGCGGGTTCGCTCTCGTCGTCTCCGGCCGCGACGGCGCCGCGGTGAACAAGGTCGCCGCCGATCTGACCAGCCAGGCGAAGCGAGTCACCGACCGCAAGGGCGCGCCGCTCCTGACCAACGTGGTCTCGACGGCCGAACTCGATCGCCCCGAACTACGCGTGATCCCGCGGACCGAGATCGCCGCGGAGCTCGGCGTCACCACTGACGCCATCGCGGAGGCCGTTCGCATCGCTACGATCGGCGACATCGGTGCCAACCTCGCCAAGCTCAACATCGACGATCGCCAGATCCCGATCCGCGTGCAACTCAACGAGCGTGCTCGCGCGGACCGCGAGATGCTGGAGACCCTGAAGGTCGCCACGGCGAGCGGCGGCAGCGTGCCGCTGTCGACCGTGGCCTCATTCGAGCTTTCGCAGGGCGCGACCGCGATCGATCGCTACGACCGGCAGCGGCGGGTTCTGATCGGCGGCGATCTCGTCGGCACGACACCACTCGGCCAGGCGGTAGACGCCGTCATGAAACAGCCAGCGGCCCAGAAACTGCCGGCGGGCGTCGCCATCAAGCAGTTCGGCGATGCCGAGGTCATGGCCGAGGTGTTCGAGAGCTTCGCGAAGGCCATGGGTGCCGGCATCATGATGGTGTACGCGGTGCTCGTCCTCCTGTTCCGCTCCTTCTTGCAGCCGATCACCATCCTGTTCTCGCTGCCGCTCTCGATCGGCGGCGCCATCGTGGCGTTGGCGATCACCGGCCTGCCGATCAGCCTGCCGGTCGTCATCGGAATCCTCATGCTGATGGGCATCGTGACCAAGAACGCGATCATGCTGGTCGACTTCGCGGTCGAGCGTATCGCTCACGGCATGTCGAGGACGGAGGCGATCGTCGACGCGGGGCGCAAGCGTGCCCGCCCGATCGTCATGACCACCATCGCCATGGTCGGCGGCATGCTTCCCGCGGCGATCAACGCCGGCTCCGGCGGCGAATTCCGGGTGCCCATGGCGGTGGCGGTGATCGGCGGATTGATCTCCTCGACGATGCTCAGCCTGGTCTTCGTACCGGCCGTGTTCCTCGTCATGGACGACGTGGCGCGGTTCTTGTGGCGCGTGTTCGGCCGTTTCGTCGGCGAGACCGACGAGCCTCCGTTGGCGACCGCCCCGCAGGCTGCTGATGCGGCGATGACTCCGACCCATGCCGAGCCGCCGAAGGCCGATCCCAAGCAGACCGTCGAGCATCGGATCGCGGCGGAGTGAACCGCGCTAAACCGAACAACTGGTTCGGCCCCGATCGTCATTGCTCCGCCACGGAGTGCTCTTTATTCTGAGCAACATGACCGGGGCCGGGCGGCCTCGGCGCGTTTCTTCGGAGGCCGAGATGTTCGACGCGAAAAGTTTGATCGAAATGATGATGCGCGGCGCGGCTCAGGCCCCCGCGCGCGGCAGCCAGCAGGGCGGTGGCGGGCTCGGGCCCCTGGGCGACCTGCTCGGCGGCCTTCTGGGCGGTGGCGGCAAGGCGGGAGGCGGCGGTGCCGGCCCCGGCAGCCTCGCCGAAATCTTCGAGAAGATGTCCCCTCAGAGCGGCGGAGCACCGCGCCCGGGCGGCTCGGGCGCACCGCAGGGAGGCGGCCTCGCCGACATCCTGGCGCAGCTCGGCGGCGCGGCCGGCGCTGCCAAATCGAACGCGACGCAGTCCGGGCCGGCATAGGGCGGAGGCCTGGACGACCTGCTTCGCAATCTGCAGTCCCAGCTCGGTGGCGCGTCCGGCGGCGGTGGCCTGCTCGATGTCCTCGGCAAAGTCCTGGGTCAGGCGACGTCGGGCGTGAAGGAAGGCGCACAGAAGATCGACGAGGCGACCGGAGCCTCGCGCGGCATGAAGGAAGCGACCGGCCAGTCACCCGACGAGCTGATGCAGAAACTCAAGGAGCTGATCGCACAGAACCAGCTCGGCGCCGGCGCGGCTGCCGGCGGCCTCGGCGCCCTGGTGCTCGGCACCAAGACCGGCCGCGCACTCGCAGGTCAGGCCGTCAAGCTGGGCGGGCTCGCGCTCATCGGCGGCCTCGCCTACAAGGCATTGCAGAATTACCAGGCCGGTCGCCCGCTGATTACCGGGGCGACGCAGCTCTCGCCCGCACCGACCGGCTCCGGCTACGAAACGGCCGCGGTGAGCAACGACGCGGCCCTGCTCTACGTACGCGGCATGATCGCCGCCGCCGCGGCAGACGGCAGGATCGACGCCAGCGAGCAGGATCGCATCCTGGGCGGGCTGAAGCAGGCGGGAATGGACGCCCGTGCCGAGGAGTTCCTCGCCAGCGAGCTGAACAATCCGGCGGCGCCCGCCGAGCTTGCGCAGGGTGTCTCGTCCGAGCAGGAAGCGGTCCAGCTCTACACTGCCGCCCGCGTCGCGATCGACGATCGCGAGGAGGGAGAGCACCAGTTCCTGGCGGAGCTTGCTGCTGCCCTGGGCCTGGAGGAGGCCCTCGTTCAGCATATCGACGCCACGGCCAGGGCCGCGGCCTGAAAGTCGCCGGTCAGCGCAGCACCGGCGCGGCGGTCAGCGGCTGCGCAGCCGAAAGGCAGCCGTAACCTTTGCCGCCGTGCGCCGGCGGATCGATGCCTGCGAAGCGCTCGTCCATCGCTTCGCTCTCGGGCTGGAAGCGCACGTCGCACGACACCCGCACGCGACCGCCGGCCGACGCGTTGTCGAACGAGGCATGGGCGGCGAACATGCCGAACACGAGGCAGTCGCCCATGCGGAAATCCGCCGTCAGCAGGCGTGCGCCTTGGCGCCGGGCGAGGTCGACGGCATGCTCCTTGATGTGCCCGGGCCGGCTCGGGTCGCGGTCGACGTCGTGGCCCTGGAACGCCCGACGGAGTTCCTCCCATCGGTGCGAGCCCTCGAGCAGATAGAGCGCCCCGCCATCCCGGGTTACGTCGCCCAGAGGCGTCCAGACCGTGACGAGACGATCCGTACCTCGGTTCATGTAGGGATGGTCGACGTGGAGCGGGCTCGCCCTGCCGGGCGCCATCGCGCGCAACCACACGAACGAAAACGGCGCGACGGGAACCCCGAAGAGGCGCTGCATGGTCGTCGTGATCGCCGGCCCGTGCACGGCCGAGCGCAGGCGCGGCCCCTCGCTCACCGATTTCCAGAACGCGCCGAGATCCGGGTGCATCTGTGCCCTGCGAGAAACGCCCGTCATGCACCCGTCGCGGGCGGGATGCCCGACCTCGCCGACCCCTTCCAGGCGCCCCAGCACCTCTTCGCGCGCCGCCTGTACCGCGGAGACCGGGTGAACGCCCCGCAGCAGGAGATAGCCGTGCACGGCGAGCTCATGGGCCAAGTCGGCGTCCGGCGCACACTCATGCAACTCGCCGACCAGGTCGCGCGGCACCTCGCGACCTTCGATCGTCAGTTTCTTATCGGTCATCGCCGCCGAACCTTCGCTCTCTCATGTTGCCGCTGCGCGAACTGTAGTAGCCAGGAGGCTTCAATTCCACTGTGCTGCTGCGCCCGCGCCGGACAGGGTAGTCCGCAGCCGCGGAGTTGCATACGATGGACCAAACCCCTCGAAACGGAGCCCAGGGATGCCCACGCCCCACGCCGACGTCGTCTTGGTTGGAGGTCCGATCTGGTGCGGCTTCGAGGAAGGCGTGGTGGAGAGTCTGGCCGTCTGGCAGGGCCGGGTGCTGGCCACGGGCACGACCCGCGAGATAGCGCCGATGATCGGCCCCCGAACCCGCGTGATCGACTTGGCGGGCCGCCTCGCGACTCCCGGCCTCAACGACAGCCATCTCCACCTCGTCTCGCTCGGGCTGACCATGGACTGGGTCGACGCGAAGCCCGCGGCCGCCCCGACGCTGGCGGCGCTGCTCGAACAGATCGGAAAACGCGCACGCGACAGCAAGCCCGGGCAGTGGATCCTCGCCAGGGGCTACGACCAGACGAAGCTCGACGTCCGCCGGCATCCCTATCGGGAGGAACTCGATGGGGTCGCGCCGCGCAATCCGGTGATGCTGGTGCGGGCCTGCGGTCACATCTCGATCTGCAATTCCCAGGCCCTCGCGCTCGCCGGCATAACCGAATCCAGCATCCCGCCGGAGGGAGGACTGATCGAGGTCCAGAACGGCCGCCTGACCGGCCTGCTGGCGGAAAACGCACGCGCTCCCGTCAACAAGGTCATACCGGCCCCGACGCAGGACGAGCTGATCGCCGGCATCGAGCGCGGCGGGCGGTATCTCTTGTCTCTCGGCATAACGAGCTGCATGGACGCCGCCGTCGGCCAGCGTGGCGGCTTCTCCGAGATCCCGGCATACTTCGCTGCCAAGCGCAGTGGCCGTTTGCCGGTTCGCACCTGGCTCTGCCTGCTCGGCGACCCCGGCCGCGGGATCGTGGAAAAATGCCACGAGGCCGGCCTCGTATCCGGCACCGGTGACGACATGCTGATGGTCGGAGCGGTCAAGATCTTTCTCGACGGCTCGGCGGGCGGCCGCACGGCATGGATGTCGAAGCCCTACCTCGGCCCGGACCGCACGTGCGGCGTTCCGATCCTGCGAGACAACGAACTTCAGGCCCTGGTCGACCGCTATCATCGCCAGGGCTACCAGCTCGCCTGCCACGCCATCGGCGATGCCGCGATCGAGCAGCTCATCTCGGCGTACGAGCGCGCGCTCGCGGCCGATCCGGACCCGGATCGCCGTCACCGCATCGAGCATTGCGGATGCTCGAGCGACACTCAGCATCGCAGGATGCTGGCGGCCGGCATCTATCCCTGCCCCCAGCAGGTCTTCGTCTACGACTTCGGCGATGCCTACGTTTCGGTGCTCGGCGAGGAACGCGGATTGCGCAGCTATCCGATCAAGACCTGGCTGGACCTCGGCCTGAAACCGGCGACCGGCAGCGATGCGCCGGTATGCGACCCGAACCCGTTCCCGAACCTCTATGCGATGCTGACGCGCAAGACCTGGAAGGGCACGGTGATGGATGCCAGCGAACGGCTGCCGATCGAGCGGGCCCTGCAGGCGTATACGGAGTTCGGCGCCTTCTCGCAGAAGCAGGAGAATGTGAAAGGTCGGCTCGTGCCGGGACAATTGGCAGACGTCGCCGTATTCTCGCGCGACCTGCTGACTGCGACGCCCGAGGAGATCCTGCGGGAGACGCATTGCGATCTCACACTCGTCGGTGGGCAGGTGGTCTACGAGCGGGCCGGAGCCGGATCGGTAAGATGAGCGCCACGAACGACGACTTGGCGAGAGCGCGGGCTCACCCGCTGGTTTTCGACGGCTTGAACTGCGCCACCGTCGACGCAGATCAGATGCGCACGATGCTGCGCGGAAACGTGTCGGCGATGAACTGGACCGCGATCCGTCCAGCGTCCCGGCTGGCCGATGCCCTGGTCGATCTGGAACAGGCCTGGTCGCTCACCGGAGATCTGCGGGACGTCGCCGCCATCGTGACCAGCGTCGCCGGCATCGAGGCCGCTCACAAGTCCGGCCGCGTCGCCATCGTGCTCGGCGCACAGAACAGCCTGATGTTCGAAGACGATCTGCGCCATATCGCCGTGTTCCGGCGGTTGGGGCTGCGCATCGTCCAACCGACCTACAACGAGCAGAACAACTTCGGTTGCGGGGCCTCGTTTCTGGGGCCGGCCGACACCGGCATGACCGAGACGGGCCGGGAATGGCTGGCTGAGATGGAGGCCCAGCGCATGCTCGTCGACCTCTCCCACTGCGGCCATCGCACCACCTCCCAATTCGCGGCAGCGGCTGCGCGCCCCCCAGTGTGCAGTCACGCCAATGCCTTCTCGGTGTGCCCCTCGCCGCGCAACAAGACCGACGAAATGCTGCGCGCGATCGCCGAGAAGGGCGGACTTGTCGGGGCCGTGATGTGGTCTCCGGCCGTCTGCCACCCGCGGCGGCCGACACTCGACGACTACCTGGACCACGTCGACCATCTCGTTCAGGTGGCCGGGATCGACCACGTGGGCTTCGCCAGCGACGTCTCAGAGGGAATTCACGAGGATCCGGCAACCTGGGATCGCATGTGGGGCCGAAACGGCATTTATCCCGAGATAACCGGCCTGTGCGGCGACTGGTACCGGGTAGCCACGCGCCACAACGTGCATTTCGACAGTCTGGCGCACACCCCGCGCATCTGGGACGGCATGCGCCGCAGGGGTTACAGGCCGGCCGATATCGAGAAGGTCATGAGCGGAAACTGGCTGAGGGTCTTGCGCGACGTATGGGGAGAGTGATCTGATCCGGTCCAGGGTCGGTGCCGGGCGGCGCCGCTCGCAGGAGGAGGACCAGCTCTCATGAAACGCATCGCACTGGCCGCCGCGCTCGCATTCGCGATCGCAGGCGTCGCAAACGCACAGGAGCCGCGAAAAGGCGGCACCCTGCGCATGACGGCGCCATACGGAACCAGCTTCAACACGCTCGACATTCATGCCACGCCGCGCGCACAGGACGGCATCTACGGGCATGTGATCCATCGCCCGCTCTATGTCTGGGACAGCGCCAAGAACGAAGTCGTTCTGGAGCTGGCCAAGTCGCACAGCGTTTCGGCGGATGGCTTCACCCACACCTACAAGCTGCGCGACGACGTCTTCTTCCACAACGGCAAGAAGATGACGGCGGACGACATCATCTACTCCTACACACGTCTCATGGACGGGAAACGCACCTTTGTCGGCGCCCGCTACGCGCGACTGATCAAGGGCGCCGTCGACGTCGAGAAGGGAACCGCAACCGAGATTTCCGGCCTCAAGAAGATCGACGACTTCACGCTGGAGATGACACTGACCGACAAGGTCAATCCCGGCTACTACTTCATGAATTCGTCGACTTCGATCTATCCGGCAGGTGAAGGCGAGAAGCCGGAGTTCCTGCAGAAGCCGATCGGCCTGGGACCGTTCAAGTTCGTGGAGCACGTCCCCGGCTCGCGAATGGTCACGGAACGCTGGGAGAAATTCTACCGGCCGGTCCACCTCGACAAGGTGATCATTGCGATCATGGGCGAAGCCCCGGCCCGAGACATCGCCTTCCGCAACAAGGAGATCGACATCTCGATCCTTGGACCGGTGCAGTACGTCGCCTACCGCGAGGATGCGAACCTCAAGAACAACATCCTCGAGGTCGCCGAAGTCTTCACCCGCAACATGGGCATGAACCCGGCCTTCAAGCCATTCTCCGACAAGCGCGTCCGTCAGGCGATCAACCACGCCATCGACACCGATCTGATCGTGAAGCGTCTCGCCCGCGACAAGGCTTATCGCGCCGTATCGTGGCTTCCGCTGACGTCGCCGGCCTTCGACAAGGATCGCAAGCCCTACGCCTTCGATCCGGAAAAGGCCAAGAAGTTGCTCGAAGAGGCCGGCTACAAGGACGGCTTCGAGTTCGAGTGGACGACGAGCCAGAACGAAAGCTGGGGCCTGCCCATCGTCGAAGCCGTCATCCCGATGCTTGCCAGGGTCGGCGTCAAGGTGAAGGTCAAGCAGGTCGAAACGGCGGTGCTGACCGACGTCATCCGCAAGGGCGACTTCCAGGCCTACATCTGGTCCAACCAGACCGGCCCCGACGCGCTGGCGACGCTCAAGTGCTTCCACTCGGCGACGCCGCAGGCGGGCTGCAACTACGTCACCTTCAAGAACGCCGAGTACGACAAGATCATCGACGAGGCAGGCCAGACCAACGATCCGGCCAAGCTGACGGCGCTGCTCAAGAAGGCCGACGCGATGCTCTACGACGAGGCGCCGGTGTGGTTCTTCAACTACAACAAGGCGGTGATGGCCTATCAGCCCTGGGTCAGGGGACTGCAGGCGAACGCCACGGAGTTGACGTTCCAATATCCTGAATACATCTGGGTGACGGACCAGTCCCCGGTGAAGTAATCCTCCCGATCCCCTCCCCGGCCACCCGCCGGGGAGGGGACGGTCTTTCCGACTTCCCCTTCGGTGGCTCGTGCGTCACCGCCAACGGTCCGCGCATCGCCAATGCTCGCCTTTCTCGTCCGACGCCTCCTCCAGACCATCCCGACGATCCTCGCGGTTGTTCTGATCATTTTCGTGCTGTTCAGCGTCATCCCAGGCTCCTTCGTGTCGTCGATGGGTGACGACGGACGCGCGCCCGTCGATCCGATCGTCATGGAACGCATGCGCGTCGAGCTCGGGCTCGACGACCCGGTTCCAGTCCGATTCGTGAAGTACGTTTCGCGGCTGGCGGTCGGCGATTTCGGCAATTCTTTCCGCACCAGAGAGCCCGTCACCACCATGCTGCTGAAGCGCATGTGGCCGACGCTGCAGCTCGTCTTCGCGGCCATGCTGTTCGCGATTCTGATCGGCGTCCCACTCGGGTTCGTCGCGGCTCTCAAGCCCGGGAGCCTGATCGACACCGTCTCCATTGTCGGCGCGGTCTCCGGATTGTCGCTGCCCAAGTTCTGGTTCGGGCTTCTGCTGATGTACCTCTTCGCCCTGAAGCTCGGATGGTTCCCGAGCTTCGGCTATGGGGATGCCGACCCGAGATACCTGGTGCTCCCGGCGATCACGCTCGGCGTGTCGCCCATGGCGCTTTTCGCGCGAACGACGCGGGCGGCGGTCCTCGAGATCATGAACGCGGATTTCGTACGCACCGCGCGCTCGAAGGGCATGAGCGAACGGCGCGTCGTGACGTGGCATGTGATGCGCAACGCCCTGGTGATCATCATCACCACGATCGGCCTGCAGTTCGGATCGCTGATGGGGCAGGCCGTGGTCGTCGAGAAACTGTTCTCTTGGCCCGGCATCGGCTCGATGCTGGTCGACAGCGTCGTCCAGCGCGACATACCGGCGGTACAGGGCGCCATCCTGGTCGTCGTACTCTTCTTTCTTGCGGTGAATACGATTGTCGACGTGCTCTACGCCGTGATCGATCCGCGCATCAAGTACGCATGAGGGGAACGATGCGGCTCGGCGCCAATCTGATCATCGGCGGATTTCTCGTGGCCCTCTCGGTCTTTGCCGGGGCATTTGCCCCCTGGCTCGCGCACACCCATCCCTATATGGACGCGAGCCTCATGAATGCGGAGATTCCGCCGGGTCGGGAATTCTGGTTCGGCACCGACGCGCAGGGACGCGACATCTACAGCCGCGTCCTCCATGGCGCCCGCATCTCCCTGACGGTCGGCATCGTCTCGCAGCTCATCAACTCCGTCATCGGCGTCACGCTCGGCCTCACCGCCGGCTACTGGGGCGGCTGGTGGGACGACTTCGTGAACGGCCTCACCAACCTGATGCTGGCGATACCCTCCCTCATATTCGCCCTCGCGATCATGGCCGTCCTCGGCCCGGGGTTGAGCTCGCTGCTGATCGCACTCGGATTGACGAACTGGTCGTTCACATGCCGCCTTGCACGCGCATCGGCCCTGTCGCTCAAGTCGCAGGGCTACGTGCAGGCCGCCCGCGTTCTCGGCTACGGCGACCTGCGCATCATGTTGACGCAGCTGCTGCCCAACATGCTCGGCCCGATCATCGTCATCGCCACCCTCGGCATGGGCGGCGCGATCCTGGCGGAGGCGGCGCTGTCGTTCCTGGGGCTGGGCATTCGCCCGCCATATCCGAGCTGGGGCAGCATGCTGTCGGAAGCGCGCGATCAGATCACGACCGCGCCCTGGCTCTCCGTCTTTCCCGGACTGGCGATCTTCCTCACCGTGCTCGGTCTCAACCTCTTGGGTGACGGCTTGCGCGACATTCTCGATCCCCAGTCGCGGAGCCGGCGCGCATGAACGACGCACGACCTCTCTTGAAAGTAGACAAGTTGCGGCTCGATCTCACGTCTGGCGGCCGCGCGCACGCCGCCGTGGAGGACGTCAGCTTCGAGATCGCGCGCGGCGAGACATTCGGGCTGGTCGGCGAATCGGGCTGCGGGAAGTCGATCACTGCGCTGGCGGTGATGGGTCTGCTGCGCGAGCCGCTCGGGATCGGCGGCGGACGCATCATCCTGGATGGCCGCGAAATCCAGGGACTGGACGCATCCGAGATGCGCAAGCTGCGCGGCAAGCGCATCTCGATGATCTTCCAGGAACCGATGACCGCGCTCAATCCGCTGTCGCCGGTGGGCCGGCAGATCGCTGAAATGTTCGTTCTGCACGAGGGCTCGTCCTGGGCGGATGCCGAGAAGCGTGCAGTGGAAGCGCTGGCGAACGTGCGCGTGCCGGCACCGGAGCGGCGCGTGAAGGACTACCCCCATCAGCTCTCCGGCGGCATGCGCCAGCGCGTGATGATCGCCATCGCGCTCGCTTGCCGCCCCGATCTCTTGATCGCCGACGAGCCGACGACGGCACTCGACGTCACGGTGCAGGCCGAGATCATCGACCTCATGCGCGAACTCTGCGCTGCGCGCGGCACCGCGATCCTCATGATCAGCCACGACCTGGGATTGGTCGCGAACATGTGCAGGCAGGTCGGCGTGATGTACGCGGGCCGGCTGGTGGAAATGCGCAACTCGAACGATCTGTTCCGGGCGCCGTCCCATCCCTACACTAAGGGACTGGTCGCCTCGCTTCCGCGCCTGGGCTCGCGCGCGGCCAAAGGACAACAGAAGCTGCAGGAGATCACGGGCGTGGTGCCCGCGATCACGGCGTTTCCGCCCGGCTGCCGGTTCCATCCGCGCTGCGGCGTCATGACGGAGGTCTGCAAGTCGATCGACCCCGCGCCGACCGCACTCCAGGGAGGCGGGCTCGTCCGCTGTCATCACCATGGCTGATCTGCTGGAGATCAAGGATCTCGCGGTCCATTTCCAGCTCGGAGGTGGCTTGCTCGGACTGGGTGGCGTCAAGACGCTGCGAGCGGTGGAAGGCGTCGACCTTTCGGTGAAGGCCGGCGAGTGCCTGGGCCTCGTCGGTGAATCGGGTTGCGGAAAGTCCACGCTCGCGCTCTCGATCCTCGGCCTGCAGCCGCCGACCCGCGGGCGCATCACGCTCGATGGTGTGGACGTGAATGCCGAGACGGATCGTGGCCATCTCGCGCGCACGGTCCAGATGGTGTTCCAGGATCCCTACGCGTCCCTCAACCCGCGCCAGACCGTCCGGCGCACGCTGGCTGATCCATTGCGGCTGCACGGCGTCACCAACTCGGGCGAAGTCCAGGACCGGGTCGCGGAAATCATGGCCCGCGTGGGGTTGAGGCCGGAACAGGCGGATCGCTACCCGCACGAATTCTCAGGCGGCCAGCGCCAGCGTATCGGAATCGCCCGGGCGCTCATCCTGAAGCCCAAGCTCGTGATCTGCGACGAGCCGGTTTCGGCACTGGACGTTTCCATCCGCGCGCAAATCATCAATCTGTTGCTGGAACTGAAGGACAGCCTCGGCCTGTCCTACATCATGATCAGTCACGACCTCGGCGTCGTGGAGCACATGAGCGATCGCGTCGCCGTGATGTACCTGGGCCGGATCGTCGAGACCGGCCCCTGGCGCAACATCTTCGAGCGCCCGGCTCACCCGTATACACGGGCACTCATCGCCGCCATTCCCGATCCGTTCGCCCCGGCGGACGCGCGTCTGCGCCGGGTCGGCGGCGAGATCCCCAGTCCATTGGACCCGCCGAAGGGCTGCGCATTTCATCCGCGCTGCCCGCTCTCGGCCGAGAAATGCCGCATGCAACCCGGACCGACCCTGCAGCGCTTCGAGGGGGCGCAGTTCGCGGCGTGCTGGCGTGCAGGAGAAGCGGCCTGAGAGCCGGACCGCCGGCTGTTCGACAGTCACCCCCAGGCACGAACGGGATCTCTGGAGCGGTTGCCCGCGCGGAACTGGGGATGCCGCCATGGATTTTTCACATCGGCCGCCTTATGTTGGCAGCGCAGGGCTGCGGGGTGCGTCGTCACAAACGACCCGGGGGCCTATAAATTCCGCGAGGGAGCTGTCCCTGGCCGGGCCCGTGGGCTCGGACATATGGCGCCCACCTTACTTTTGTAGGGACCACGCGGGATCGACAGTGGCACGGCCACTGCGGCTCTGCACTCTCCCCTTCCATCATGAATTGGCGACGTCGGCGCGGTGCCGGCGCAGCCGATACCGACCCAGGCCGTCACTCCGAAGCCGCAACTCCGGGATGCGCCTTGCCGGTCAGGCGCCTGAGCCGGGCATCGAGCGCGGGGCGGTCGCGCAGCGCCATGACCGCGCGAGCGCGGATGGCGGCAGGATAGCCGCGAACGGACAGCGGCTTCACGAGATCGACCAGCGGCGAAGCCTTCGCCCCCAGACGCCGCTTGTAGGCGTACTCTCCGATCGAGAAATCGAACAGCCGGACGCCTTCGCCGTACAGGCTCTCCATCGTCTTGAAGAGCGCCACACGACCCGGCGAATAGCGTGACCACTCCGGGCCGGCATTCGAGATGCGGAACACCACATAGCGCTCGCCCTCCACGATGCCGAGCAGCGCACCGACGACGGTGTCCGGCGTGCGGATCGCGGTCATGACCGCAAAGCCGCTGCCGAGACCGCGCCGGATGAGATCGCGATAGAACGCGTGCGGTCCAGGCTGATCCAGGACGAATTCGCGCTCGAGCTTGGTCATGCGCTGACGCTGCTGCGCATCCATCTCGTCGAGAATCCGCAGAGCCTCCTCGCAATCGCGAATGCGCTCGAACGTCAGTCCGGGGACCTTCTCCAACAGGCGCCAGCATCGGCCGAGCTCGTTGCGAACCGGCTTGCCGAGGCCCCAGCGGTACTTTTCCCAATCATCACCCGGCGCGACGACGTTGCTTGTAACGGCGCATGTGCCGGAATCGGGAATGGCCACGCCATCGCAGCCACTGTTGCGGCCGGTGACGAACGGCATCTTGCGTAGCTCGAGCAGGTCCGCGGGTGGCAGAGCCTCCACCACGGTCTTCCAGAACATGTCGGACCGCAACGGCTCGGCGCCGAGCGCGCGCGTGAGCAGGGGGGCGTTGTAGTCGGTCAGTTCCGCATCGGAGAAGGCGATGACGCGCAGGTGCCCGCGTTGAAACAGGACCAGGGGAAATAGTGCTACGGGCGCGGCAGAAGCCGCTTCCCGCACCTCCACGACGACAGGCTGCGCGCCCTGCACCCGGCCGATCGTCGCGTACCAGGAATCCAGCCAGTGGAAATGCTGGAACGGGGAGACCCGTCGAACGAGACCCGGCACCTCGCGCCAGTGCGCCGAGGCCGAGTTCCAATCCGAGGACGTGGTCGCAACGTAACGCATCGCTCTGGCGGGCGCGTGCGCCGAACTTCCGGCGAACGCGATGGCCGCCACGACTCCCTCGCTCACGTTCCCGCCCCCGCCAGCTCGCGGATCTTTCCGAGCTCGTTGCGATCGAGCGTGAACTCGCTGATCCTCCGTCCCGCGCGCTTGGTCCTCACCCAGGACGTGTCGCGCAGAACCTTCTGAAGTGCAGCCTTGGCATAGAAGGCGGGGCCGGACGTGGCACGGCCATGAACCGGGATTCCGAAGCGGTGCCGCAGGATGCCGTTGGCGAGATTGACCATGTGCAGCCGGCGGATCTCCTCGGTCGTGTAGGAGATGGTCATCGAGACATTCAGGCAATCGTGATTCTCGACGCGATGGGGTGCATTGAGCGGCCACGTCGCCCAGTCACCCGGCCCCAGTTCGACGATCTCGGCATGCCGGTCGTACCACTCGGCATACGGTACATCGAGCTCCATGTCGTAGAGCGCAATGTCTTCCAGATGACGCGGCGTCAGGAATGGCGGCGTGGCGGGATAAACCCAAACCCGCTTCTTGCCGATGATCTGCCACAGCGCCTGGCCGGGCAGATCGGCATGATAGTAGACCTGCGCCCCAGGCGAAGAGATCAGAATTCCGCACGAGCGGCGGGGCGCATCGAAACCCGGAAGACGATCGCTGAGCTCGCCGAAGATTTCATCGAGCACGGCTCGATAACGGGCGTCGACCTGCGACACGTCCCGAAGGTTGAGCCACATGCGACCGCGCGAGATCGCCTCGATGACAGCGTCGCCGCTCAGCCCGCCGATCTCTCCTTCCCGCCACAGACGGCGATCCTTCTGCGCGCCCATGTTCACCAGGGCATATCGCTCGCGCGGGTAGCTCTCGATCAGATCCGCCAACGCCGATCGCGAAAAGAGCGGTGAAGTGTGGAGCGTGTGCCCGAGCTTCATCGGGCGATGGCCCCACAGCGGGACGACCGTCTCGTCCCATTTCGATACCACCGGGCTGGCCGTCATCTCGCATCTCCCTGGCTGCGCCGATCTTGCGGACCCCAAGCCATGTCCCTTTTTGGGGACGGCGCGGGTGGATCCGCCGGTGCCAGCGAGAAAAAGCAAGGTCCGGACCAACTGCCGGTCCGTACAGCCATGGGAAGGCGCCTGCCGGGCGATCGGTTGCTCAGCCGGCTTGTCTGCCGATCCCGAACGCAGCCCCGTCAGTGTGGGTGAGGATGGGGATCCGTCCTACGCCGGGAACATCGAGCGGTTCGCGCAGCACATTTCCGCCCTCTGCCTAGGTCTGCGCCCACGCCGCCTCGACATCGTCGACCGCCATATGGGGGAACCAGTGTGTCATGCCAGCGGATGTGCCGACATCGCTCGGGGCGATGCCGCCGCAGACCCGCTTTCCGTCTTTCATGAACAGGGTGTAGCAGGCCTCGCCCGGCTCGGTTTCGCGTTGCATGTCACCCATGGCGGCGACAGCAAAGAGGGGCGGGTGGATCTTGGTGCTCTCCCGCCCCTCCGTCGTATGTCGGCCGGAACCGCCGGACTACTTCGCGGCCTGGGCCTGCGCCCCCAGCACTTGATCGGCCAGACGGCCCGTCAACTCGGCGAGATGATGGAACTTCGCCTTGAAAGTTCCCACGCCCGCCGTCGCAGACCGGACCTCTACGATGAGGTCGTTCATCTCGCTTTCCGGCATATGGGCGGAAACGACGTCCCAGCCCTGCCAGCCGTCGCGGGTGTCGAAGCCCAGGATCTGACCGCGCCTTTGCGAGATGATCGCATTGATCCGCGCCGTGGCCTCGTTCGGCACGGCGACTTCGAGTTCCATGATCGGCTCGAGCAACACCGGCTGGCACTTCGGCATGCCCTCGCTCATGGCCAACCGGCCGGCCTGGCGGAACGCCATGTCGGAGCTGTCGACGGAGTGATAGGAGCCGTCGAGCAGCGTCACGGCGACGTCGACGACGGGGAACCCCAGCGGACCGGTCTGCAGATAGTCCTTCACCCCGATCTCCACCGAGGGAATGAACTGCCGCGGAACCGAACCGCCGTGGATCTTTTCCGCGAACGAGAACCCGCTGCCGCGAGGTTGCGGCTGGATTTCGATCACGACATCTCCGAACTGACCGTGACCGCCCGACTGCTTCTTGTGCCTGCCACGCACCTCGACGCCCTTGCGGATGGTCTCCTTGTAGGGCACCTGCCGGCGCTCGGACGTCGCCACGATGCCGAACTTGCGCGCCAGTTTTTCCATGGTGACGCGCAGATGCATCTCGCCCTGCCCCCACAGGACGAGCTGGTGGGTGTCTGCCGCGTGATGAAGATGGAGTGACGGATCCTCTTCGATAAGCTTGGACAGCGCAGTCGTCAGCTTCACCTCGTCCTTGCGGTCCTTGAGCGTGATCGCCTGCCCATAGACCGGATCCGGCCGCGACACCGGGGCGGCCTGCACGATCGATGACTTTTCCGCCGTCAACGTTTCACCGGTGTGAACCTTGTCCAGCCTTCCGAGAGCAACGGTATCCCCCGCCACCGCCGTCCCGCGCTTGCGGATCGTCTCGCCGATCAGCGAAAACACGCCGGCGCAGCGCTCCTCGGTCTCGACACCCCGCACGACCGTACCTTCGCCGAACTCTCCGGTCAGAATCCGCGCCACGGACATCTTGCCGCCGTGCGACGTGTGTATCGTCTTGATCACCTGCGCCGCCGACTTCGCGTTCTCGAGCTTGAGCCGGCGCGCCAGGCGATCGACGAAGGGCGCCTCGTGACGCAACGCCTTCAGCAGGCGCACGATGCCGTTGCCGTTCTGGGCACTGCCGAGAAAGACCGGGCAGATCAATCCCTCCTGAAGCTCCCGCGCGAGATCGTCGAAGACCTTGTCGCGCGGCGGAGGAATGTCCGACAGCAGCTGCTCCATCAATTCGTCGTCGTAGTCCGCGATCTGCTCCAGCATATGGAAGCGTGCCTCGACCTCGCGGTCCTTCACGTCCGCTGGCATCTCCACGACTTCCGAGGGTGCATGTTCGCGATAGATGTAGGCACGCTCGCTGGCCAGATCGACGAAACCGGTGGCGATACCGTCCTTCCAGATTGGGATCTGTCGGAGCACCAGCGGTTTCGCGCTCGCCGGCTGGAGCATCGGCAGGATCTCGCGTACGCGCGCATCGAACTCGTCGATCTTGTTGAGAAACAGGAAATGTGGAATGCCGCGATCCTCGAGCGACTTGAGGATGACCTGCAAGGCAGGCACACGCTTCGCATCGGGCTCGCAGACCACGATCGCGGCGTCGCAAGCGGCGAGGACGGCCTGCGTTTCAGTCTGGAACTCGATCGACCCCGGGCAATCGATGAACGTGAAATGGTCGCCGAGAAAATCCGCGTCGGCCACGTTGATCTCGGTACTCATTCCGTGCGCGCGTGCCTCCGGAGAGGCGTCGCCGACTGTGCTCTTCTCCGCGATGCTCCCTTGGCGCGTGATCGCGCCGGTGCGGGCCAGGATGGCCTCGAGCAGCGTGGTTTTTCCGGAGAGATAAGGACCGACGAGTGCGATGCAGCGGGAGCTGCGGCCTGTGCGGCCGGCGGGTTGCCCCATGACGTCCTCCTGAGCTCCCAGGCGCCAGGGTGACATCGCCCAACCGAAAGGGCGCGGCCGCACCCCGCGCCTGAGACAGAGGGCGCGTCCGAGGACATGCTGCGCCTCCGCGGCGGGATTGGCAAGCCGTCTACCGAGCGACGCAGCGAAACCTTTGCACGCACGTCGATCGCCCCCCATGACGAACGCTTGCGTCGCAGCGGTGCCTATGGTGCATTCCGCCGGTAGACAGGGGCATCGCACGCATGAGCATCAAGGGCAGGGCCTACATCGTCGGGGCGTTTGAACACCCCACGCGCAAAGCCGACGACCGGTCGGTCGCACAGATCCATGCCGATGTCGCCAAGGGGGCTCTCGACGACGCGGGGCTTCACCCGAAGGATATCGACGCCTACTACTGCTCCTGCGACTCCGCGGCGCTCAAGCCCTGGAACCTGATCGAATACATGGGGCTCGCCAACGTCCGCCATATCGACGGCACGGACTCCGGCGGTTCGTCCTACCTGCTCCACGTGAGTCACGCCGCCCAGGCCATCGCCGCCGGCAAGGCCAATATCGCCCTCGTGACGCTCGCGGGCCGCCCCAGGGCCGAGGGACAGGCGGTCGGCACGGCGCCGCGCCAGGTGCCGGAGGCCGGCCCGGATACCTGGTGGGAGCTGCCGTACGCCCCCACGATCGTGAACATGTATGCGATGGCCGCGAAGCGGCACATGTACGAGTTCGGGACCACCAGCGAACAACTGGCCTGGATCAAGGTCGCCGCCTCGCACCATGCTCAGCACAACCCACATGCGATGCTGCGTGACGTTGTCACCGTCGCGGACGTGGTCAACTCGCCGATGGTCGCCGATCCCCTGCATCGGCTCGACTCGTGCGTGGTCTCCGACGGCGGCGGCGCGGTGATCGTGGCTGCCCCGGAAGTGGCCAAGAGCCTCAAGCGTCCGCGCGTGAAGCTGCTCGGAGCGGGCGAAGCGTTCAAGGGCCAGATCGGCGGGCGCAATCTCGACCTGACATACACCGCGGCCGCCTGGTCGGGACCGCAGGCGTTCGCCGAAGCCGGCGTGAAACCGTCCGACATCCAGTACGCGTCCATCTACGACAGTTTCACCATCACCGTTCTGATGCAGATCGAGGACCTCGGGTTCTGCAAGAAGGGCGAGGGCGGCCGGTTCGTCTCGGACGGCAACCTGATCGCGGGACGCGGCCGTTTGCCCTTCAATACCGACGGCGGCGGGCTCTGCAACAATCACCCGTCCAATCGAGGCGGCATGACGAAGATCATCGAGACGGTGCGCCAGCTCCGCGGGGAGGCCCATCCTGCCGTGCAGGTCAAAGGGTGCAATCTCGCCTTGGCGCAGGGGATCGGTGGCTCGATCGGCACACGCCATGTGAGCGCGACCTTGGTCATGGAGCGGGAGTGACGTTCATGGCGGACCGCAAGATCCAGGCACCGGAAATCAACCCGGACAGCGCGGCCTTCTGGAAAGCCGCCCGCGAGGGCCGCTTCGTCATCGGCCGATGCACGTCGTGTGGCGAGGCCCACTGGTATCCGCGCAGCCGATGCCCGTTCTGCCTGTGCGAAGCCAAACTCGAGCCTGCATCCGGCCGCGGCACCATCTACACCTACTCGGTTATGCGCCGCGCGCCGGTTCCGTACGCGGTCGCTTACGTCACGCTCGACGAGGGCCCCTCCATGCTCACGAACCTCGTCGACTGCGACTTCGACAAGCTGGCGATCGGGCAGAAGGTCTCGGTGGTGTTCAAAAAGAGCGAAGGCGACGGGCCGCCCGTGCCGATGTTCAAACCGGTGTAAGCCCGCGTCGATCGCGCACGAAGCTTCGAGAAAGCGTAACCGTCATGGAAAAGCGCGCTGTCTTCCAGGGGTGGCTGCTGCCGGTGGCCCTGGTCGCCCCGCAGCTCGCCATCACGCTCGTCTTCTTCTATTGGCCCGCGTCCCAGGCCGTGTGGCAATCCTTTCTGCTGCAGGATGCCTTCGGACTGCGGACATCGTTCGTCTGGTTCGAGAACTACCAGGAACTCTTCAAGAGCGCCGACTATTACAAGGCGATGGGGACGACCCTGGTCTTTTCAGTCGCGGTTGCCGCGCTTTCCCTCGGCATCGCCCTGGCGCTCGCCGTCCAGGCCGACAAGGCGATACGCGGCGCCGGCATCTATCGCACGCTGCTGATCTGGCCCTACGCCGTCGCACCCGCCATCGCGGGCGTGGTGTGGCTCTTCATGTTCCACCCCTCTCTCGGCATGATCGCCCGCGTGCTCAGGGGTGCGGGCCTGGACTGGAACCCCCTGCTCAACGGCAACCACGCCTTGACGCTGGTGATCATGGCGTCGGTCTGGAAGCAGATCAGTTACAATTTCCTGTTCTTCCTGGCGGGTTTGCAGGCGATCCCGCGCGCGGTCCTCGAAGCGGCGGCGATCGACGGCGCCAAACCGCGCCGGCGCTTCTGGACCATCGTCTTCCCGCTGCTGTCGCCCACCACCTTCTTCCTGCTGGTCGTCAACGTCGTCTATGTGTTCTTCGACACCTTCGGCATCATCGACGTCATGACCGGTGGCGGGCCGTCCAAGGCGACCGAAACGCTCGTCTACAAGGTGTTTTCCGATGGTCGCCTTGGCGGTGATCTCGGCGGCTCCGCGGCACAATCGGTGATCCTGCTGGTGATGGTGGTGGCGCTGACGGCCGTGCAGTTTCGATACATCGAACGCAAGGTCACCTACTAGGCAAGGGAGGCGCGCATGACCGCATCGCTGCGCGTCATTGCACGAGATCAGCTCGACTTTCTCGCCCTGCGTCCCATCAAGCCGGACCTGAAGAACGACTACGCCCGATATCTCGCATGGGGTCTGTCGGCCACGTGGCTGGCCGGAATGGGCCGCTACTGGGACAATCCAAAAGCGGCGCTCTGGCAGAAGGCCGGGCTCGGGTCCCTCGCCTACGTCTTCGTGATGGCGGCGCTGATCTGGCTCATCGCGGCACCGCTGCGGCCCAGGAGATGGTCCTATCGCACCGTCCTGCTGTTCGTGACGCTGACGTCGCCGCCGGCGATCCTCTATGCAATTCCGGTCGAGATGTTCATGAGCTTCTCCGCCGCGGCCACCGCGAACGCCGTCTTCCTGCTCGTCGTCGCCACCTGGCGCGTCGTCCTGCTGGCGAACTACCTGCTTCGCGGCGCCGGTCTGCGACCGCTGGAGGTCATTGTGGCCACTCTGCTCCCTCTCACGCTGATCATGACCGCGCTCGCGCTCCTCAATCTCGAACACGCGACCTTCCAGATCATGGGAGGCTTCGGCTCCGCCACGGCTTACGATGCGGCGTACCGCGTCGTGCTCGCCATGACGATCCTGTCCTATCTTGCGAGCCCGGTCCTGGTGGCCATCTACGGTTGGCTCGTCTTGCGTGCGCGCAATGCCGATCGCAACGCACCCGGCAACACTCAGATCGAAGGTTGAACCACATGGTCGAGCGACGGACGCTGTTCAGCCGCATCCTGCCCCATCTGATCCTGGGCTTCGGTGTCCTGGTCGTGGTCTTCCCCGTCTATCTCGCGATCATTGCCTCGACGCACACTGCGACGGCGATCATAAATGGCCAGTTCGGTCTTCTGCCGGGCGGACAGGGCTTCGAGAACTACTCACGGGTCCTGTTCGCCGGCACCAGCGGAACCACGCGCGAACCGGTCGCGACGATGATGTTGAACAGTCTGGTGATGGCGCTCACGATCGCGGGCGGCAAGATCGCGATCACGATCATCTCGGCCTTCGCGATCGTCTACTTCCGGTTTCCCTTCCGCAAGGCGGCGTTCTGGATGATATTCATCACGCTGATGCTGCCCGTCGAAGTGCGCATCTACCCGACATACAAGGTCGTCACCGATCTGCGCCTGCTCGACACCTACGCCGGCCTGACGATACCGTTGATCGCATCCGCTACGGGCACGCTGTTGTTCCGGCAGTTTTTCATGACGGTGCCGGACGAACTGCTGGAAGCATCCAAGATCGATGGCGCCGGCCCGTTCAAGTTCTTCAAGGATACGTTGGTCCCGCTGTCTGCGACGACCTGCGCCGCCCTTTTCGTGATTCAGTTCATCTACGGCTGGAACCAGTACCTCTGGCCGCTGCTGATCACGACCAAGGACAACATGCAGACGATCGTGATCGGCATAAAGAAGATGATCGTCACGCAAGACGCGCTTACGGAATGGCAGCTCGCGATGGCGACCGCGGTGCTCGCGATGCTCCCTCCGGTGATCGTCGTGATCTTGATGCAGCGCTGGTTCGTGAAGGGGCTGGTCGACACGGAGAAGTGACGGCCCCGTGGTTCAGAACTGCACCTTGGCGGCTTCCGCGACATAGGCGTCCGCATCACGCTGCAGGAGCAGGCGGTCTGCGACAAGCTCCGCGGCAGCACCTCTGACCCTGGCAACGTATCCCTCCGGCGTTCCGTAACGCTCGACCAGCGAGCGGCGCGGATCTCCCGCCTGTCGTCTCTGCTCCGCGCTCTGGGCAAACGGAACGAAGGTGCCGTCGCGATCGCACATGTCGCTTGGAACGGCCTTGTAGAGGTTCCAGCCCGTGTAGGTTCCGAGCGGCACCGCGATCGGCGGCAGGCGCAGACCCGCTGTTTCGTTGCCGTCGGCATCGACCGCCGGCACCTTCACGCCGAACGGCTTCGCCACCTCTGCCGGCGGCTCGACCCAATCGACGACGGGACCGATCGCGTTGGCGCCGACGGGTTGCTTCATGACGGCAAAGGCCGGCATGCGGATGGCCGGCGCAGACACCAGAGTGCCGCGGGCGATCTCCGGTATCCGGCTGGGCGGCGGCGCCGTCCCCCGCACGACCCAATCCTCCAAGGCGACGAGCAGCGCCCTGAGCGCCGGGCCGGACGAATGCGGATTCCGTGGCATGGCGCACAGGCCTGGAGCATCGGTCAGGCCTGCGCGGCCGCCATGTTGGGTTCCAGCGATCAGATACATGCGCACGCCGGCCGGCAGCTTTGCGTCCTGCGTGCCGGCTTCGTCCGTGTGGACCAGCGAGGCACCCTTCTGCCAGTACTCCGTGGACGTGTTGACCTCGATCACCAGCGGATCCACCGCGCCACCCGAGAGCAGCCGCGTGCGTGCGCCGGAGTTCGCATTCTTCGCCGCCGCATAGCCGAACGGCTGCCAGATTTCGGGATAGAAGCGGTCCTCGTGCTGGGTCGCTGTCCGGGCAGGCATTCCGAAGCGGTGGTTCGCGAAGACCTTGCCCGCGCCGGAGATGTGGGCCAGCAGGCCGTCGAACACGCGGCGCCCCTTCTCGTCGGTATTCATTCCCAGGTCGAGATGATGACGCAGGTAGCGCCCCGATTGCGAGATGCCCAAGGCCAGCGTCTTCGTTCGAGGTCCGGTGCCGACCGGTCCCAGCGCCTCGGCTAGCCCGTGCCGGAGGTAAGAGATCAGATCGCGTGTCGCGGCGAATCCGATGCCGAGCACCTTGGGATCACGCGCGCCGTACCAGAGTTCGTAGATCTGCACCGGCTCGAAGCGCACGCCGCCCTTCAGGCGGACGGTACGTTCGTCGATGAACTCCCAGGACGAGATTTCGACAGGCGCATCGCTCGAGGACTTGCGGACGGTCAGCCGGGCCTTCGCCATGCTCGTATCCGCCGCGGCGTAGGGTAGAGTGATCCGTGATCCGTCTCCTGGTCCTCGCGTCGCGATCTGGAACTCGTGGCGGATCCTCTGGACGATCGGCGCACCGTCGTTCGTGGCGACCGCAGACGTCATGGCCATGCCGCCGTTGTCACGCGGCGCATCGGGATCCCAGCCGGACCACACCAGAGTATGGCCCCGGTCGAGGCCGAAGCCGTTTCCGAAATGAGCTGCCTCGACGGGGGTGTTCTGGGCGATCGGCGAAGCGGTCGAATCCGCGAGGTAGGAGAAGAAGAGTTTCCGCCCTCTGTTGGTCACCTCGTAGAGCAGAACGCCAGACGACTTCGCGGCGTCCAGCGGCCGCAGAACATGCACGTCGGTTTTGTACTCGACGCGGCCCCGGGCGTTCCGAGGCGCCTTGTCGAGATCGACGATGACCTTGTTCCGAGGATCTGCCGGATCGAGTTCTCCTCGCGCCGTGCCGGACAATCGGACGTAGGGTCCGGCCGCCCCGAATGATGCGCCTCCGGCGACGATCTCCGGAGCGCCCAGCGTCAGCGAAACGATCTCCGCGCGGGCGGGCCCGCCGACTGATACTGCAGCGATGGTCGCCAGCGCGGCCGTCCGCGCCCATCCCAACGATTTCATGCGTACTCCCCCGCCGACCCGGACCGGTTTCAGCGGGACACTAAGGGCTGGCAGACTTTGCGCAAGGCTGCGGGAGGCGCAATGCACCACTGTTGGCAGCCCGACAGGGGAAATGGCACACTGCCTTGGACTTCAAAACTCCGGAGTTGGATTCAGATGACCATCGCGAGCCGCTACGTGTTCGTCGCCAGCATGGACGTGGATGCCGACAAGGAAGCCTTGTTCAACGACATCTACGACAAAGAGCACATCCCCAACCTGCTCAAGGTTCCCGGCGTCAGGACGGTCACGCGCGTCGAGGGCGAGCCGTTCGCGTTCGCGATCGGCGGCGAGATCAAGCGGGTCGGACACACGGGGCCGCGCTACAGCGCACTCTACGAGATCGACCATCCCGGCGTCGTCACCAGCCCGGAATGGGCCAAGGCCGTCGATGCCGGGCGGTGGGCGACCGAAGTTAGACCCTTCACCCGCAATCGACAGCACATGATGCTCAAGGTCCGCTGAACCCGCCGAAAACGCCGACGACGGCGAGGTAGCGCGCGAGCTTTCCGACCAGGACCAGCGGCAGGAAGACCAGGAAAGGCACGCGCAGCACGCCGGCAACGAAGGTGAGGGGATCGCCCACCACCGGCACCCAGGACAACAGCAGCGACCAGACCCCGAACCGATTGAACTTCTGCGACGCGGCTTCGATGTTGGCCGCCGTGAACGGAAACCACGGCCGGGTCTCGAACGAACGCGCCCTCGCGCCGATCCACCAGTTCAGAGCCGAACCGGCGACGTTCCCGATGGTTGCGGTCGCCACGAGCAGCGTCGGGTCGGCACTCGCGCCTTTCAGGAGCCCGGCCAAGGCCAGTTCCGACGAAAACGGCAGCAGAGTTGCGGCACCGAATGCGGTGACCAGCATGGTCAGGTAGGGCCAGATCGCGTCGAAGGCGGCGTTCATGTCGTTGCGGCTCCCGAGCCGCCGAGGAAGCACTCTTGCACGTGCCCTGCAATCCCCGGGACGCGAATTCGGCCGCCTCGCTGCCCGGGGCCCGCGGGACGGCCGTGCTTTCACGCCAGTTGTGGCGCAGCCATGCTTGTTGTGTTTACCAAATCATGGCAAATACTTGATTGTATGGATCAAAATGGAATTGCGCATGTATTTCATGCGCAACACGACTTCGTTTTACTTCGTTCGGGGCGCAGATGCCGGTTCGGCACAGCAGAGCACTTGCGAGACTGTGGTCGCTCGTCGTTCCCCTGGAGCGGCGACAGGAAGCGCTCGTGGCGCCGGTGCCCCGGGCCCCGAGACAGTCGATTCCTGCTGCCCCGACCGAGGACGTCTCGACCCGCCATTTCCGCCGCCTCGCCGACGTCGTGGAGCGCGGCAGGGTGCAGATGGGCAGCATCGCCGTGAGCCAGGAAGCGGCGGCGACCCGCATCGAGGCCGCAGAACACGCCTACTTCCGGCTCCGCCAGGAACTGTCAGAGCTTCTGAACGTGCTGCCGGCCGACCTGCGCAAGGATCGCCGGGCCGTCTGACCGGCGCCCCGCGATCATCAACTAACCCTATAGAAAAGCAAGATTTTCGAGAAATTGCGGCGTTCCAGTTCGCAGATGGTAGACCTCGCTGCGGAACAAGATCGGAACGACGCACGAAAATGTGCTTTGTTCGTGTCCGGGATGCGGCCGTAGAGCCCTCGACCCGCCATTGTTGGGTTCTATCCGATGAACCTGACCGATCCACTGGAGGCAGTGCGTTCGTATTCCTACATACGTGTGAGCAAGAACGGACTGAGCAGGCGATGGCAACGATGAGCAAGTCACTTCCGACGATCGTCGGCGGCTCTTTGGGGCTGGCGCGGTATCTCGAAGAGATCCGGCGCTTCCCGATGCTGCAGCCGGCCGAGGAGTACATGCTGGCCAAGCGATGGCAGCAGCATCAGGACGCAGACGCCGCCGAGAAGCTGGTGACGTCGCACCTGCGGCTGGTCGCGCGCATCGCCATGGGCTACCGCGGCTATGGCCTCCCGATCGGCGAGGTCATCTCGGAAGGCAATGTCGGCCTCATGCAGGCGGTGAAGCGGTACGACCCCGACAAGGGCTTCCGTCTCGCCACGTACGCGATGTGGTGGATCCGCGCCTCGATACAGGAGTACATCCTGCGCTCGTGGAGCCTCGTGAAGATGGGCACCACCGCCGCCCAGAAGAAGCTTTTCTTCAATCTCCGCCGCATGAAGGGCCAGATCCAGGCTCTCGACGACGGCGATCTCAAGCCGGAGCAGGTCGCGCACATCGCCAAGAAGCTCGGCGTGACGGCCGAGGACGTCGTATCCATGAACCGCCGCCTCGGCGGCGACGCGTCCCTGAATGCCCCAGTCCGCGCCGACTCTGAATCCGGCGAATGGCAGGAATGGCTGGTGGACGAGACGCCGGACCAGGAAGAGCGGATGGTCGAACGCGAGGAACTCGGCCTGCGCAAGGCCTATCTCGCCAAGGCACTCGGCACGCTCACCGATCGCGAGCGCCGTATCTTCGAGGCGCGCCGCCTCGTGGATGAGCCTGTGACGCTCGAGGACCTGTCCGCCGAGTTCGGGGTCAGCCGGGAGCGCATCCGGCAGATCGAGGTCCGCGCCTTCGAGAAGGTGCAGAAGGCCGTGCAGGAGGCCGCGCTGGAAATGGCGCGTCCGATCGCCGGCGCGAAGAGCGAGCGCCTGCCGGCCAGCTGACGCTTGCGGCCATGCATTCTCGGCGCCGGCTCATGCCTGGCGGCCGAACAGCGGTACCTCAGGCCGCTTCAGCACCACGATCAGTGCGGCGCCCGCGAGGATGCCGCCGACGTGGGCCCACCAGGCCGTCAGGCCGGAATCGCGCATGAAGAGCATCGCGAACTGGGCCGCGATCCAGATCCCCAGCGCGACGGCGGCGCTGATGTTGAGCGGTATGAACCGCAGCATGAGCACCCACACACGCACCTTCGGATGGAGCAGCACGTAGGCGGACACGACGCCTGCGACGGCGCCCGAGGCACCGATCAGCGGCAGATCCGGCCACGGCGTGCCGTAGGCGTGGAACAGCGCGGCGACGATGCCGCACAGGAGATAGAAGACGACGAAGCGGGCGTGTCCCGTCGCGTCCTCGACGTTGTCGCCGAACACCCACAGGAACAGCATGTTGGTCGCCAGGTGCAGCACGTCGCCGTGCATGAACGCGTAGCTGAGCAGGGTGAGCGGCTCGGGGATCGGCAAGGTGTCGCCCGGACCCATCGCAGCGCCGCCGGTGAAGCCGACCCGCCGCAACTCTCCCGGGATCATCGCGAAGCTCACCATCGACGAGGCGCCGGTCTGGGTGAACTGAAGGATGAACACGCAGATGTTGAGCCCGATCAGTCCGAACGTCACCCACGGATGCCGGATCGTCCGAAGCGGATTGTCGTCCTGGACAGGGATGAACATCTGCGGGCACTCTCGCGCAGCGGCATGGTGTCCGCAACCTAGCCCAGTCCGCGGTGCAAGTGCAGACAATCGACCTCGGCGCACGGGAGATCGACCGCGAACGCCACGGCGGCTCGAATGATCCGTGCCCCAGGAAACCTGCAGCACGAGAAGGGACGTATCACGGGCCCGAACGCGTCACGGCTCACGCCTGCCTGAAAGCTCGCATGGGCCGCCTCCGGCGACCCGCCGGAACCGGCAGATCGGCCGACGATGCGGCAGAGGTGCGGCCGCTAGCCAGATCAGCCCGCCTTCAGCGCCTGCTCCACGAGCGCCTTCTGCTCGGCCGCGTGCTTGCTGGCGAGACCCGTGGCGGTCGCCGCAGAAGCGGGCCGGCCGGCATAGCTCGCGCGCTTCGATTTGTGCCCCTCGATGTGAGCGAGAACCCACTCCAGGTGCGGCTCGATGAACGACCAAGAGCCCATGTTGCGCGGCTCTTCCTGCGCCCACACGATCTCCGCGTTCTTGAAGCGCGACAGCTCATGCACCAACGCCTTGAGCGGCACGGGATAGAGCTGCTCCACCCGCAGCAGGTAGACGTCGTTGATGCCGGCGGCTTCGCGCGCCTCGTAGAGATCGTAATAAACCTTGCCGCTGCTCAGGACGACGCGGCGGATCTTCTCGTCGGGGGCAAGCTGGATCTTCTCGCCCGAACGCGACTGGGCATCGTCCCACAGCAAGCGATGGAAGCTGGTCCCGGTCACCATCTCGTCCAGACGCGAGATCACACGCTTGTGCCGCAACAGCGACTTCGGCGTCATCAGGATCAAGGGCTTGCGGACCTTGCGATGGATCTGCCGCCGCAGGATGTGGAAGTAGTTGGCCGGCGTCGTGCAGTTGGCGACCTGCCAGTTGTCTTCCGCGCTCATCTGCAGAAAGCGCTCGAGCCGGGCCGAGGAGTGCTCCGGTCCCTGTCCCTCGTAGCCGTGCGGCAGCAGGCAGACGAGGCCGGACATGCGCAGCCACTTGCGCTCGCCCGAAGACAGGAACTGGTCGAACAGGACCTGCGCCCCGTTGGCGAAGTCGCCGAACTGCGCTTCCCA
>CAYMEB010000024.1:0-36839 GCA_964389095.1 uncultured Hyphomicrobiaceae bacterium | reverse complement strand
CGTCAAGGGCATGTCTGGTTCTCCTGGCGACAGGATGAACGCCGGTGGCCCATCTGGAAAAGCTGAGATATGTTGCTCTCACCATGACTTTTCTTGATGGTACCGGGATGCGGCAGCTGCCGTACCTCAATGGCTTGAAGGCCTTCGAGGCGTCCGCGCGCACGTGCAGCTTCGCCGCCGCCGCAAAGGAGCTGAACGTCTCGCCTGCCGCCGTGAGCCGGATGGTCAAGCTTCTGGAAGCGCGCCTGGGCGTGGCGCTGTTCGAGCGCAGCGCCAACCGCTTGAGCCTCACATCTGCGGGGCGCGCCTACCAGACGGGCGTGTCCCAGATTTTCGACGCGCTGGCGCTATTGACCGAGCAGGTCAGGCACGCCGCTCTGTCGCGCGTGCTGACGATCGGCGTCGGGCCGACGTTCGCCGTGCGCTGGCTGATCCCGCGCTTGGTTCGGTTCAGGCAGGCGGCGCCAGACGTGGAAGTGCGCGTAACCACAGGGGGCGTCGCCGCCCCCTTCTCGCCGGACTGGAGTTGCGGGATCAAGCTCGGCGAGGGCCGTTGGCCCGGACTGGTTGCCGAACGCCTGTTCGAAGCCGACATCGTCCCGGTCTGCACGCCAGCGACGGCCCGCGGTCTCAAGTCGCCGCATGATCTGAATGAGCGAGCTTTGCTCCGCGTAGCACATGCTCTCGGCGATTGGCCGGCCTGGCTGAAGTCGGCGGGTGTTCGCGGTATCAGCGCACGAGGGCCGATCTTCGAGTACTACGGGCAGGCACTTCAGGCGGCCTCCGACGGCCTCGGTATCGCGGTCGGGCTTCGGCCGTACATCGATGACGACCTGACAGCCGGGCGCCTCGTTGCTCCGTTTGCCCATTCGATCTCGAAGGGCAGCCACTGGTACCTCCTCTACCGGGAGGAACGGTGCCGGGAACCGGCGTTCTCGGCGTTTCGCGATTGGCTTGTCGCAGAAGCACGCGGCGGGTAGCGGCAGGTCGAGCGGGCATGCGCACGGGGCTTGGCTGCGAGGGATACACAGCAACTCACGAGAAGGAGCTAGCGATGGCGGTGAAGGTCGAAAAATCAGGCCCGGTCTGGACCGTGATCAACGATCGCCCGGAGGCTCGCAATGCCGTCGATCCGGCCACGGCGGAGGCGCTGTACGACGCGTTCGTCGAGTTCGATCGCGACGACGCGGCCGCCATTGCCGTCTTCTGGGGCGCCGGAGGGGCGTTCTGCGCCGGCTTCGACCTCAAGCACGCCGCCTCATCTGGCGGAGGCAGCGGCATCGACGCCCTCGATTTCCGCGGCGCGGGCGGGCCTCAGCCACGTGGTCCCATGGGGCCGTCCCGACTGCTTTTGTCGAAGCCGGTCATTGCCGCCATCGAGGGGCCGGCGGTGGCGGGTGGTATGGAACTCGCACTTTGGTGCGATTGCCGGGTCATGGCTGAAAGCGCCTACATGGGGGTCTATTGTCGGCGCTGGGGCGTGCCGCTGATCGACGGGGGAACCGTGCGCTTGCCGCGAATCGTCGGGCGCGGCCGCGCACTCGACCTAGTAATGACCGGACGCAAGGTGACCGCTGCGGAGTGCGAGCGCATCGGACTGGCCGAGCGGATCGTACCCGATGGCGAGGCGCGCAGAGCCGCCGAGGACATGGCAGCGCAGATCGCCCGTTTCCCGCAGCATTGCATGCGTGCCGACCGCATGAGTGTGTATCGGCAGGAAGGGCTGGACATCGAAGCCGCGCTCCGCAGCGAATGGCGCACGTCCAAAGGCGCCTTCGCCACCGAAGGACAGCACGGGGCCGCGCGCTTTGCATCCGGGAAGGGGCGCAGCGGGTCCTTCGGGGACATCTGATGGTGATCGAACACATGCCGGCCGCCGCCGCGAAGCCGATCGTCTGAGGCCGGGAATTCGTGTAGTCAGCCGCCCATGAGCGCAAAGCCAATCCTGAACGCGGACGACTACGGCATCTCGACCGGCGTTTCCAGATCCATCCGAGAACTGGCCGCCGCCGGCCGCCTGTCGGCGACGTCGGCGATGACCAACATGCCTGCCTGGTCCGGTGAGGCCGCGGCCTTGCGCCCCTTGCGGGAGCGTATCGCGGTGGGCTTGCATGTGAATCTGACGGCCGGCGCTCCGCTCGCCGACCTGCCGCGGTTTGCGCCGGCGGGCAGGTTTCCGGGGCTGCCCGAACTTCTCAAGGGATCGCTACTCGGCCGGCTCGACCGGCGGGAACTGGAGATCGAGATCGAGCGGCAGTTCGACGCGTTCGAGACCTGGTTCGGCCATCCGCCGGATCATGTCGATGGACATCAACACGCCCATGCGTTGCCGACCGTGCGCGACGCCCTCATCGATTGTGTGGCGCGCCGCTATGCGTCTCGCCCGCCATTGATCCGAGTGCCCATCGCGGCCATGGCGAGCTTGGCGCGCCTGGGAGCGACCGGGATGAAGGGAGCATTCGTCGGCCTGGTGTCGCGCGGGTTCAAGGAGAGGGCGGGTGATGCCGGCCTCCCCGTGAATGATGCTTTCGCCGGGTTTTCGGGGTTCGACATGCGGACCCCATACAGCGCGGAACTCGTGCGAGCCTTGGACGATCGTTCCGTCGTTTCTGCTCGGCGGGCGATCATCATGTGCCATCCAGGGTTCCCGGATGCCGAACTGGCCGCTGTCGACCCGATCCTCGAACGCCGCGCACAGGAGCACGAGTCGATCCTCGGGTTCGCGGATCTTCCCGCGCGCATTTGGCACGCCGACCGAGCGGCGCAGGACCCGATCCCGGATTGGGCAGGAGTAGCGGTTTGAGCGCGCAGCTTCGTCACATACTCGGGTTTCTGGCCTCCGGGACGATTGCATTCTGTATCGACGTGGGGGTTCTCCACCTGCTTACGTCGCGCGGGGTCCTTCCGCCGCTCGCGGCGCGCATTCTCGCGATCGGTGCGGCAATGGTGGCGGGATGGCTGTGCCATCGCCGATTGACATGGGCGCTCGACACGCCCCCGACACTTGCCGAGTTCGTCAAGTATGCAGGCTTGGCGTGGGGCGCGGCTGTAGTGAACTACCTCGTCTTCGCGGCCCTCGTCCTGATCGCGCCGGGCATCGCGCCGACGCTGGCCGTCGCGTTCTCATCGATCGTCGCCATTGCCGTATCCTACATAGGGATGAGGTACGGTGTATTCCGTCGCGAGTGATCGGCCGGGGCGCCAATTCGTGCCGCCGACGCCTTTACCGTGTGAACCTGTAGAGCCGCCAGACGAGTAGCCCCGCGTAGCAGAAGACACCCGCGGAGAGGCCGAACCAGATGCCGTGCGCGCCGAGCCCGGCCGGGAACGCCAGAAGATAGCAGACGGGGAATCCGACCAGCCAGAAGCTCACCATCGCCATCAGGAACGGCACACGCGTATCCGAGAAGCCTCGTAGCGCACCTGCTGCAACGACCTGGATCGCATCGGCGATCATGAATGTCGACGCGACCACCAGCAGCGACACGGCAAGACCGTACGTCGCGCCGTTCGAGGGCGATCGCGTGCCGAGAAACAGCGCGGGAACGAATTCTCGCGATGCGAGCGTCAGTATCGTGATGACGACGGCGATTGCGATGGCCACGAGCAACGAGGTTCCGGCAGCCTTCGCCGCATCGCTGGTGGCTTTGCGTCCGACGGCATGTCCGACGCGAACCGTGGCGGCCATCGCGATGCCGAGCGGGATCATGAAGATGACGGCAGTCACCTGAAGAGTGATCTGATGGGCCGCCAGAGAACTCGTGTCGAGCCACCCAGCCAGGAATGCTGCGGACGAAAACAAGCCTATTTCAAGGACCATGCTGGCCGAAACCGGCAATCCGATCCGCAGGAGCTTGCGCATGACGCCGGGATCGTAGCGATGAAATCCGGATAGCACGCGATACTTGCGATAGGGGCGGCGAAAGTGAACGACGACGATTCCAGCGGCAAGCATGCCCCAGTTGATCACGGCAGTCGCGACACCAGCACCGAGGACATCGAGTTTCGGCAACCCCAGAGAACCCTGAATGAGACCGTAGGCGAGAAGGCCATTGAGCGGCACAGCGGCGAGCGTGATCCACAGCGCCGGCTCGGGCTTTCCGACCGCCCCCATGAAGCTTCGGATGCAGAGGAACGCCCAGGAAGGCGGCAGCATCCACGACAGCGCCATGAGATAGCGGCCGGCGATCTCTGCGCTGTCCCGCGGCTGGCCGAACAGGATCAACAAATCGGTACTGAAGAGCATGAGCAGCACAGTGATGGGCAGCGACAGGAGCAGCGCGGCCCACAGGCCAGTATGCAGTGTGCGCTGCACTTCACGCGGTTCACGGGCTCCCAGGGCCTGCGCTCCGAGCGGGGCGACCGCGGCCGAAATGCCTAGACCGATCGAGAACACGATGAACAACACCGTATGCGCGAGTGCCGCCCCAGCCACCGACGATTCCCCGAGACGCCCGATCAGAGCGAGATCGGTCGTCATCATGGCGGTCTGTCCCACCTGTGTGGCGGCCATGGGGACGGCCAGTCGCAAAATCTCGATCATTTCGCGTCGCAGGGCGCCGCGGTCTCGATCCGCGCCCTGTGCCGGAGCGCCTGAGTTAGTCGTTTCGTTCATGATGGCGGTCCCGGCGAGGGCTAGTCGGATTGCGACTTGTCATATCCGCATTGGCGGGGCAGCGCGTCAGTTCCGGTCGCTGCGCGGGGACGGGCTGAACCTTGCGACGATCTCATGAGCGTCGCCGGGGTAAACCAGCGTCACGGCCGTGATGACGTGCACCGCATTCCAGGTGCGGCGCTCGATCTTCAGGCACGGCGTACACTCCTCGATTTGCAGCTGGTCGGCGACGGCACGGTCCGCCGAAACCGCGCGCACACGATGCTCGGCACGCACCCACGGCACCTTCTGCACCAGCCACTGGCCGGGCGCCAGCGTATCGAAAATGGCGTCGGCGGCTTCCGGCACCGCTTCGAGATTTATCACGCGCCGTTCGAAGCAGAACGGCATCGTCCCCGCGAAGTGCCGGCACGAGATATCGAGGACCCGTTCCGGTAGAGGTTCACCCAGCATCGCCGCTTCGCGCGATCTGGTGCGCCTGGCGCGTCGCTCGATAGTCTCGAAGCGGTAGGGAAGTCCGAGGTCTGCAACCTCGCCCGCGATGTCGCTGATCTCCATCACCGCCGATTGGGATTGCGGTCGTGCCACGAACGTCCCGGCGCGGCGTCGGCGGACCAGAAGCCCTTGTGCCGTCAACGCTGTCAGTGCCTTGCTCACCGTCATGCGCGAGCAACCATAGGTCCGCATCAATTCATGTTCGACCGGAAGTCGATGCCCGGGCGGCCACCGGCCCGACACGACATTCTGTTCGATCTCGATCTGGATCCGCGCATGAAGTGCGTGGTCGTGCGTGCGAACCTGACGTCGGAGGCTGGTCATCGATGAATCACGAGGAGGTCAGCGAGCGGATCGCTTCGCGGAAACGTGCTGCGACGGCTTCGCGCCGGAGGTGGCGGCCATGCTCCACCACGCGCACACCGCGCGTGTAGACGCAATCGATTGCCGCGCCGGCTCCTCCGAAGACAAAGCTGTCGAGGATGGCATCGCCCGCCCGCGCCTGCACACAGGGGTGTTCATCATTCAGTGTGAGAAGGTCGGCTGGCGCGCCCGGCCGCAGGCCTGACTGGCCCTGCCCGAGCGCCTGTGCTCCGCCTTGCACTGCCCCGTCGTAGAGCCGTCTGCCGCTGCTGCGTCCCGAGGGTTCGGCAAGGACATTTCGTGCGTGGTCCCGCAAACGTTGCGAATACTCCAGCATGCGCAACTCGTCGGCCAGGCCGATCGATACGTGCGAGTCCGTTCCGACCCCGAAACTGCCGCCCGCATCGAGATAGGCGGGGCCGGGAAAGACTCCGTCGCCGAGGTTGGCCTCGGTGACGGGGCACAGGCCGGCGACAGCGCCCGTGCGTGCCAGCGCGATGGCCTCGTCCTGAGTCATGTGGGTCGCGTGGATGAGGCACCACCTTGGATCCAACGGGGCGTTGTCGAGGAGCCACTCGACCGGGCGCTTGCCGCTCCAAGCCAGGCAATCGTCCACCTCGCGTGTCTGCTCCGCGACATGAATGTGGATCGGGCCGGTTCCCGCGAGCTTCGCGACCCAATCCAGTTGGGCCGGCGTGACAGCGCGCAGGCTGTGCGCAGCTATGCCGCAGCTCACACCGTCGTGGGCGCGCGCGAGGCTGCGACATCCATCGAGGACGCGTTCGAAGGTATCGGGAGACGATACGAATCGGCGCTGCTCGGGTGAAGGTGGCAGCCCGCCGAAACCGGAGTTCGCATAGTAGGTCGGCAGCAACGTGATCCCGATGCCGGTCGCGACAGCGGCGCCCGCGATACGCTCGGCCATCTCGCTCGGATTTCGGTAAGGCGCGCCATCCAGGTCGTGATGCAGATAGTGGAACTCGCCGACGCGGCTGTACCCGGCTTCCAGCATCTCGATGAACAGCTGCGCCGCTATGGCTTCCACATGCTCCGGCGTAACCGCCAATGCGAAGCGGTACATCGTCTCCCGCCAGGTCCAGAACGAGTCGCGGCCGGCGCCGCGATGCTCGGCCAATCCAGCCATCCCGCGCTGAAAGGCATGGCTATGCAGATTGCAGGCGGTGGGCAGGACGATCGCGCAATGTGTGTCGCCTGGCCGCGCCTCGCCGTCGGCCGTTACACGCGAGAATTGACCGTCCGCAATCTCTATCCGTACGCGGCGCGCCCAGCCTTGCGGCAGCAGAGCCGTGTCGGCGTAGAGGACGTCATCGACCATGTTCGTCAACTCCATCGCGTCCACGGCGCCGGCTGCCGAGGCGGCCGATCCGCTCGGCTCTTGCGCTTGCCGCACTTATGTCTATACATTATATGATTGACGAGACGATGCAAGGTCTAGGTGCGACGATGGCCGCAAGCGAAACGGAGCCTCGGGCTCGAGTCTGGCGCCGTGCGCGACTGGCGACGATGGCGCCGGCCGCTGGGGGTCTGGGGATTGTGGAGCGCGGCGCGGTGGCCGCCGTCGGATCGCGCATCGTCTATGCAGGTCCTGAAGCCGATATGCCGGCATTCGAGCGCGCCGAGGTCGTCGACTGCGACGGGCGTTGGATCACGCCCGGCCTCGTCGATTGTCACACCCATCTGGTTTTTGCCGGCAGCCGTGCACACGAGTTCGAGCTTCGGCTGGCCGGCGCCAGCTATGAAGAGATCGCGCGTGCAGGCGGCGGCATCGTATCGACCGTAAAAGCCGTTCGCGCTGCCGACGAGAGCGAACTCGTGCGGCAGACGTTGCCGCGGTTGGATGCCCTGATCCGCGAAGGGGTCACGACGGTCGAGATCAAATCGGGCTACGGGCTGGATCTGGCGAGTGAGGCGAAACTGCTCCGCGCCGCCAGAACACTGGGACGCGAACGGCCTGTATCCGTGCTCACCACGTTCCTGGGCGCGCACGCACTTCCCCCGGAGGCGGGCGGCGACAAGGATGCGTTCATTGCCGCCGTTGCAAATGAGATGCTGCCTTCGATTGCTCGCGAGGGTCTCGCTGATGCCGTGGACGCGTTCTGCGAAGGAATCGCGTTCTCTCCCGATCAGGTCGACCGCGTGTTCCGCGCTGCAGCCAAGCTGGGATTGCCAGTAAAGCTCCACGCAGATCAGCTCTCAAATCTTGGTGGAGCAACTCTGGCAGCGCGGCATCGCGCACTCTCCGCAGACCATCTGGAACATACGGACGAAGCCGGCGCGTCGGCCATGTCGAAGGCGGGCACGGTAGCTGTAATCCTGCCTGGGGCCTTCTACTTCATCCGCGAGACGGTTCGTCCTCCCGTCGATCTTTTCCGAAAGCACGCCGTTCCGATGGCGATCGCCACGGACTGCAATCCCGGCACCTCACCGCTGACATCCTTGCTGCTGGCCATGAACATGGCGGCGACGCTGTTCCGAATGACAGTCGACGAATGTCTTGCCGGTGTCACGCGCGAGGCCGCAAAAGCGCTCGGAAAGTTTGCCGAAATCGGCTCGCTGCAAGCAGGCAAGTATGCCGACTTGGCGATCTGGGACATCGAGCGGCCGGCCGAACTCGTCTATCGCATCGGCTCTAATCCGCTGAGCAGCCGCGTCTGGAGGGGGCGATGAAACAGCCGATCAACTTGATACCTGGCCGTGTCGACCTTGCCGATCTGATGGCGATCGTGGCGGGCCGCACGCCGGCCCTCGATCGCAGCGTGTTTCCTCGGATCGAGGCGGCGGCACGCATCGTCGCTGAAGCCGCTTCGGGGAAGGCGGCCGTGTATGGTGTCAACACCGGGTTCGGCAAACTCGCTTCGAAGCGGATCGCGCCCGCGGACACGGCTGTGCTTCAGAGAAACCTCATTCTGTCTCATTGCTGCGGCGTGGGCCCTGATACGCCGGCCGAAATCGTCCGTCTGACCATGGCGCTGAAGCTGATTTCGCTGGGACGAGGAGCATCCGGTGTGCGTACGCAGCTGATCACGCTGCTGGAGAGCATGCTCGAGGCGGGCATCGTGCCCCGCGTTCCCGCGCAAGGTTCTGTCGGTGCATCCGGTGACCTCGCGCCGTTGGCACACATCACCGCCGTCATGATCGGCGAGGGTGAGGCGATCGTGGGCGACAAGCGCGTCCCGGGGCGAGTGGCGCTGTCCAAGGCTGGTCTGCAGCCGATCGAGCTGGGTCCCAAGGAGGGCCTGGCCATGATCAACGGAACGCAGTTTTCGACGGCATGGGCTATCGCTGGTGCTCTGAAGGCGCGTGAACTCGCACTTGCATCACTTGTGACCGGCGCTCTGTCCGTCGATGCGGCGATGGCGTCGACGACGCCGTTTCGTCCGGAGATTCATGAGTTGCGCGGTCTGAAAGGTCAGAAGTCCGCCGCTGCCGCGCTCTGCGCTCTGTTGGATGACAGCGCAATCCGCCAGTCGCATCTGGATGGCGACGAGCGCGTTCAGGATCCCTACTGCCTCAGGTGTCAGCCCCAAGTCTTGGGGGCCGCTCTCGATCTGATCGACCAGGCGATTGCGACGCTTGTCGTCGAGGCCAACGCGGCCACGGACAATCCGCTCGTTTTGGTGGACACCGGCGAGATCGTCTCCGGTGGGAACTTCCATGCCGAGCCTGTCGCGTTCGCAGCCGATCAGGTCGCGCTCGCACTCTCCGAGATCGGTGCGATCTCGGAGCGGCGGATCGCGACACTGGTCGATCCGGCATTGAATTTCGGCCTGCCGGCATTCTTGACGCCGGAGCCCGGCCTCAACTCGGGCTTCATGATCGCCGAAGTGACCGCGGCGGCTCTGTACGCAGAGAACAAGCAGCGTGCTGCCCCCTGCTCGATCGATTCGACGCCGACGAGTGCCAATCAGGAAGACCACGTCTCGATGGCCGCGCATGCCGCGCGCCGGCTCGCTGAGATGTCACGGAACCTCTCGCGAATTCTGGGGATCGAGCTGCTGGTCGCGGCACAAGGCATCGAGCTGCGAGGGCCGCTGCGCACCAGTAAAGTCCTGCAGGGCGCGATCGACGAACTCCGCCGATCGGTGCCTCCGCTGGGTGCCGATCGGTATCTTGCCGACGATCTCGAAGCCGCATCGGTACTCGTCTATTCAGGTGCCATCGTATCCGTAGTCGCCGCGGACCTGCCCGACGGCGCGTTTCCCTTGATCCCAAGAGGCCGGTGAGACAATGACGAGCGCAAAAATGCCCTCCCGCATCGACAATGCGCGTGTCATCCGCGCGCCGCGAGGCAACGAGATCAGCACCAAGAGCTGGCTGACCGAAGCACCATTGCGGATGCTCATGAACAATCTCGACCCCGACGTCGCCGAGAAGCCGGGGGAGCTGGTCGTCTATGGTGGCGTCGGACGCGCGGCGCGCGATTGGGCGAGCTTCGACCGGATCGTGGCGGCTCTTCGCAAGCTAGAGCCCGATCAGACGCTCCTTGTTCAGTCTGGAAAGCCTGTCGGAGTGTTTCGCACACATGCGGACGCACCTCGCGTCCTCATCGCAAACTCCAACATCGTTCCTCATTGGGCGACGCTCGAGAAGTTCAACGAGCTCGATCGCAAGGGCTTGATGATGTACGGCCAGATGACGGCGGGATCCTGGATCTACATCGGCTCGCAGGGAATCGTGCAAGGCACGTATGAAACCTTCGTGGAGATGGGACGACGCCATTACGGCGGCAGTCTTGCGGGGCGGTGGATTCTGACGGCCGGTCTTGGCGGCATGGGGGGGGCCCAGCCCCTCGCCGCGACCATGGCTGGTGCTTCCTGCCTGGCGATCGAATGCCGGCCCAGCAGCATCGAGTTCCGCCTACGCACAGGCTACCTCGATACACAGGCTCGTTCGCTCGACGAGGCGCTGGCGATGATCGAGGCGGCCTGCAAGCAGAAGAAGCCACTATCGGTCGGCCTACTCGGCAATGCGGCCGAGGTCCTGCCGGAAATGGTCAAGCGGGGCGTGCGGCCGGATTGTGTGACGGATCAGACCTCGGCTCACGATCCGGTCAACGGATACTTGCCCGCCGGCTGGACACTGGCGCAATGGGAGGAGCGGCGCGTCAGCGATGCCAAGGCAGTGACGGCTGCGGCGAAGCATTCGATGGCGACCCATGTCCGCGCGATGCTCGAGTTTCACAAGAGAGGGATTCCCGTTGTCGATTACGGCAACAACATCCGCCAGATGGCGCTCGAGGAGGGTGTTTCCAACGCCTTCGATTTTCCGGGCTTCGTGCCGGCCTACATTCGGCCGCTCTTCTGTCGAGGCATCGGACCGTTCCGATGGGCCGCCCTTTCGGGAGATCCGGAGGACATCTATCGTACCGATGCCAAGGTGAAGGAACTGCTGCCCGAAAACACGCATCTGCACAATTGGCTCGACATGGCCCGCACGCGGATCAAGTTCCAGGGCCTTCCCGCCCGCATCTGTTGGGTGGGCCTCGGTGATCGCCACAGGCTCGGGCTCGCGTTCAACGAGATGGTGGCCAAAGGCGAACTCAAAGCTCCGATCGTCATCGGTCGCGACCATCTGGATTCCGGTTCGGTCGCCTCGCCCACTCGCGAGACCGAGGCTATGCGAGACGGCTCCGACGCTGTCTCTGACTGGCCGCTGTTGAACGCGCTACTCAATACGGCTTCCGGCGCCACCTGGGTCTCGCTGCATCACGGTGGCGGCGTCGGCATCGGCTACTCTCAGCACGCCGGGATGGTGATCGTCTGCGACGGTACCCCGGATGCTGCGCGCCGCCTGGAGCGCGTCCTTTGGAACGATCCCGCGACCGGCGTCATGCGCCATGCCGACGCTGGTTACGATATCGCGCTCGATTGCGCCCGGGAAAAGGGGCTGGATCTCCCCGGAATACTCTGAGGCGCCTCTCCGGCCGGTCCTCGGAGATGGTGGGAGCCCAAGCGCGTCGTTCCCCTTCCAGGACCGGGCCCTCAGATTCCAGCGTGGGGCTCGGCTCCGTTTTCGCCGGTCTGCCGGATATGTTACTGCTGACCCCGCGGTCGAAGCGGAAGGATCAGTGCATGTCCAATCAGAGCCCGACGACGGGGCCTGTGCATTCGGCCGCTCCGCGGCCGCATGGCGGCGGCGCGACCGCTAACGCCTTGACCCCTGCGCTGGTGAGCTATCTCCGCGCGAACGGCTATGACCGCCGACGATTCGCACGAGACCTTGCCGCAGGTTTGACCGTTGCCGTTCTGGCGCTGCCGTTGTCGATGGCCATTGCCATAGGGGCCGGTCTCGACCCCGGCAAAGGGCTGATAACGTCGGTAGTCGCCGGCTTCTTCATATCCGCACTCGGAGGCAGCCGTTTCCAGATCGGTGGACCAGCTGCTGCGTTCATCGTGATCGTGGGGGCAATCGTCGAACGACATGGCGCGGCCGGCTTGGCGACGGCGACGTTTCTGGCCGGACTAATGCTGGTCTTGGCCGGCGTCCTCAGGGTCGGGACCTACATCAAGTACGTGCCGAATCCCGTCATCACGGGTTTTACGAGTGGGATCGGCATCATCATCGTTGTCAGCCAGATCAAGGATTTCCTCGGGCTCACTGGCGCGGTTCCCGGAGAGTTCATCGCCCGGATCGAGGCACTTTGGGGGATGCGTCACACGTTCAACGCATCGGCCTTCACGATCGCAGCGGCGACGTTCGTCGCAATCGCGCTACTGCGACGCCTGGCGCCTCGCCTGCCGGGCCTACTGATCGCAGTCGTCGGTGCATCGGGATTGGCCGCCTGGCTCAACCTGCCTATCGAGACCGTCGGTGATCGCTTCCCGGCGCTCCTCACATCCCTTCCGATGCCGGTGCTTCCCGATCTCGCTCCCTCCCGCATCATCGAAGTCTTGCCGTCCGCCTTCACGCTCGCATTTCTGATCGGTGTCGAATCTCTCCTGGCCGCCGTTGCGGCCGATGCCTTGGCAGGCACACGGCATGTGCCCAATGCAGAGGTCGTCGCCCAAGGCGTTGCGAACAGCTTGTCTCCGATGTTCGGGGGGCTGCCGGCGACCGGCGTGATCGCGCGCACTGGAACCAACATTACGGCAGGAGCGATCTCTCCGATCGCGGGGATCATCCATGCGGCATGCGTGTTGGTGTTCGTCGTCCTCCTCGGCCCGCTGGCCAAACTTCTGGCGATGCCGTGCTTGGCCGCGGTTCTGGTGTCGGTGGCTTTCCGGCTGATCGATGCGCACGAGGTGATCAGGTTCCTGCGCCGAGCCCCGAGGGACGACGCGCTGGTTCTGGCCGCGACGCTGGTGCTGACGGTCATCGTCGATCTGAATGTCGCGATCGCCGTCGGGGTCGTCTCGGCGTCGTTGCTGTTCATGCATCGGATGGCCGAGGCGACGGAGGCGACCGTTCGGGAGCGGGTTCAGCAGCCGCCCGCCATTCCCATGGATGCCGACCGGGCCGGTGAAGGCCTGCCGTGGCGCTGGGAGCCGATGCCGGACGGCGCGCGCCAGCTCGACTTCAACGGCCCATTGTTCTTCGGCCAATCCTCCCGCATGCTCGATGCCCTGCAGCAGATCGATCCTTGGCCGCACGTCCTGATCTTGCGTATGCGCGACGTACCGCTCGTGGACGCGACCGCGATCGGTGTTCTGGAGGATCTCGCGCGCAGTTGCCGCCAGCACGGATGCCGCATCATCATGTCCGGACTGCAGAGCCAGCCGCGCGCAGCGTTGCATCGCTACGGCTTCATTCGTGAAAACCGGGTGGTTCTGGCTTCCAACGGGTTCATTGCTGTAGAAAAGGCCAAGTCCCTGCTCGCGGAGCGGGGCCGGACGGACATCGGCGGGACTGTCGCCGCCGGAGCAGAGAGGGGTTGAGGATCCGACCATGCGAACGACGATTACCAGCGCGCTCATCGCAGCGGTGCTTGCCGTCATTCCGGCCGCCGCCATGGACAACCGGTACAAGGACGCGGATGGTGATCTTGTCGCCGACGTGCCGACCGATGCCAAGGAACTGGTCGATCCGCCGGTGCTGATCTTCGCCTATACGCCTGTCGAGGACCCCGCAGTCTACGCGAAGGTCTGGGACGGCTTCCTCAAGCATCTGGAGAAGACCACCGGCAAGCGCGTGCAGTTCTTTCCGGTGCAGTCGAATGCCGCTCAGATCGAGGCGATGCGTGCAGGACGCCTCCATGTCGCGGGGTTCAACACGGGTGCGACCCCGCTCGCGGTCAATTGCGCCGGCTTCGTTCCTTTCACATTGATGGCGACCAAAAGCGGAGAGTTCGGCTACAGGATGGAGATCATCACCCATCCGGGATCGGGAATCGACAAGCCCGCGGACATCAAAGGGAAAAAGCTTGCATTCACCGCCGAGACGTCCAACTCGGGTTACAAGGCTCCCGCCGCGATCCTGCGCGAAAAGTTTGGACTGAGCCCAAAAACCGATTACGAGCCGGCCTTCTCCGGCAAACACGACAACTCCATTCTTGGGGTTGCGAACAAGGACTACCCGGCAGCAGCGGTTGCCAATTCCGTCCTCAAGCGCATGATCGCCCGCGGCGCCGTGAAGACCGATCAGGTCAAGGTCATCTACTCGTCGGACTCGTTCCCCTCCACGGCCTACGGTACCGCGCACAACCTGAAGCCTGAACTCGCTGCCAAGGTGCGAGAGGCCTTCTTCACGTTCGCCTGGGAAGGCTCGGCCCTCCTGGCGGAATTCAAGAACAACGATCCTTCGGTCGATACCTTCATGCCGATCACCTACAAGCAGCACTGGCAGGTGGTGCGCGATGTCGATACGGCGATGGGGGTGAGCTACAGCTGCAAGTGAAGAAGGCGCCGGCATCGGTGCCGGCCGCCTCGACTTGAGAATGATCTCCTGTGAGCAAGGGAAGCGCATGCCCCAGAACATCACGAAATCGGCCGCCTCGATGGTCGAGGAAGCCCGTCGCCAGATCGAGGAAATCACCGCTGCCGATGCCATCAGGCTCGCTCAGGATCCCAACGTGGTCCTGGTCGACATTCGTGATCCGCGCGAACTCGAGCGTGAAGGCAAGGTTCCTGGGGCATTCCATGCGACCCGAGGCATGCTCGAGTTTTGGATCGACCCTGCGAGCCCTTATTACAAGCCGATTTTCGGCGAGGACAAAAAATTCGTCTTCTTCTGCGCCGGCGGGATGCGATCGGTCTTGGCGACCAAAGTCGCGCAGGACATGGGGCTCAAGCCCGTCGCCCACATCATCGGCGGGTTCAAGGCGTGGCGAGAGGCAGGCGGGCCGGTCGAGACCGTGAAGCCCAAGGCGTGAGGGGCATGCGGGACGAGCGGGCGGCAAGCCCGCTGTTCGGCGGTTTCGCCTCAAGCAGCGCTCGCAGGGTCTGCTCTCGCTCCAACCGGCATGGTTGATTAGTCGTTAACGGAATCTTCGCCAGCACGTGCGAGCGTCGATATCGACTTTCTGCGGATTGGCGATGACTGTTTTGACCTCGACGGCAACCAGCGCGGCCTCGCGTGGCACGCCGGGAACCCCTCCTCAGGCGGCTCCCGCGACAGCTGCAGAGCATGGCGCGACGCGCCTGGGACGGCTGTTGCGCTTCATCACGCTGCTGGCACTGGGGCTGGCCTCGGCTTTGGCCGCGCATACCTATGTCAGTTGTGATGACCCTACCTTCTCGGCCGCGACGTCGAGTCAGTGGACGGTCGGTCTCGTGTCCGGGGTCGCGCTCGGATGGGGTACCCGCACCCGCTGGAGCGAGATTCCGGGCCGAATGACAGCCTGGGTGCGGCTCCAAAGGCGACGCCTGTGGTGGCTGGCATGGGGGCTGGCGGCCGCTGCGGTCTTACTGTTCTATTGATCCGGCGCGTTCGGGCGCACAGCTTGGCGATCGAGGATCCATACGACGTGTCGCTTCTGCCTGCCGTCAATCCTGATCTGGTCGATACGGGCACGCCACCGATACCCGCCGCGCGCGCGTGGCTCGCCGAATACTCCGGAAAGTTCGGGCGGGCGATCAACATGTCCCAGGCCGCTCCGGGCAGTCCCCCGCCAGCGCAGATGCTGGAGCGTTTGCAGTCTGCAGCCGCCGGGTCGGATGCGACCGCCTATGGGCGAATACTCGGCGACCACGAACTGGTGGAGGCGTATGCTGCGCACTGCAGCTCAACCTACGGCGCCGAAATCGCTCCGACCGAGATCGCCATCACTGCAGGCTGCAATCTTGCCTATGTGGCAACCATCATGGCGGTTGCGAGAGCCGGCGACTCGGTCCTTTTGCCGGAACCTTGGTACTTCAATCACGAAATGACTCTGCGGATGCTGGGCTTGCGTCCCGTTCCACTCCCATGTCGCCCCGAGGACGGGTTCGTTCCGGATGTCGGGGCGGCGCTCCGGCTCGTCGACGCACGGACGCGAGCCGTCGTTCTCGTGAGCCCGAACAATCCCACGGGTGCCATCTATCCGCCGGCCGTGATCCGCGCTTTCGCCGAGATGGCCGCCGAGCGACGCCTATGGCTGATCCTCGACGAGACATACCGAGATTTCCTGTCTGATGGAGAAGCGCGGCCCCACGATCTGTTCGCCGATGCCGTCCTTCGCCGTAACATCATCCAGCTCTACAGTTTCTCCAAGTCGTACTGCATCCCGGGATACCGAGTCGGAGCCATGCTGGCCCCGGCCTCGATGATGGCCGAGATCGCCAAGGTGCTCGATTGCTTGCAGATCTGCGCGCCGCGAGCGGGTCAGATCGCTCTCGCCTGGGCGATCGATGCGCTCGCGTCGTGGCGCGAGGAGTGCCGCGGCGAGATCCTCGCGCGGGCCTCGGCATTCAGGTCGGCTCTGGCCGGCAGCAACGGCTGGTCCATCTCGTCGATCGGGGCCTATTTCAGTTACGTTCGTCACCCGTACCCGAGCCGGACCGCCGAGGAGGTCGCTCGCCACCTCGCGACGGACCTCGGCGTGCTTGCACTGCCCGGGACCTTTTTCGGCAGCGCATCACAGGCGGGGCATATCCGTTTCGCATTCGCGAACTCCGACGCGCCCGAGATTGCACGAATTGCAGAGCGGCTCGACGCGCTTGCGCTTTGACTTTGGCGCCGGACCGCCGTCAGGATTACTGACGTCGTCCAGCCCAGGAGTCGCCGATGCACGGCAAACGCCCGACAGTTTCCTCCCTTGGCGGTATCGTCGCCGCCGCGCATCCGCAAGCTGCGGCAGCCGGAGCACGCATTCTCGCATCGGGCGGCAACGCTTTCGATGCCGTGGCCGCCGTAGCTTCGACGCTCAATGTCGTCGAGCCTTTCATGTCGAGCTTTGGCGGGCAGGGTCTGGCGACGTGCTGGATCGCCAAGGAGAAGCGCATACGCTGCCTGGATTTCGTGCCGCGGATTCCGTCGAAGTTCCCCACCGAACGGTTCAGTCGGCGCGATCAATTGCAGCGCGGCGCGCATTCCGTTGGCACGCCTGGCAACCTCGCGGGCTGGGCCGTTCTCAACAAGACCTACGGCGCGTTGCCCCTCGGGGACTGCCTGCAGCCGGCCATCGCCCTGGCGCGCGATGGATATCCCGTGACGGAGTTCAACGTCGAGGAGACCAATCTGACGGGGCCGGAGTTGCGAAAATTCGACGGCCTCTACGATCCATGGTCACGCATCTACACGGACGGTTCCGGCAAGATCGCCCTTGACTGGATACTCAAGCAGGGTGATCTCGCGCGGACCTTCGAACGGATTGCGCGAGAAGGCGTCGGTTTGCTGTATGGCGGAGAACTCGGACAAAGCGTGGTGCGGCACCTGGGGGCTGGGGGCGGACACCTGACGCTCGCAGATCTGGAGTCCTTCGAGCCACAGTGGCGGGACCCGCTGGCCGGCAAGTTTCGTCGTCTGTCCATCAATGTGCCGCCGCCCGGCTGCGAAGGCTTCCAGTATCTCCTCGCGCTTCGAATCCTTGACGGCTTCGATATCGGTGCGTTGCCTCATAATGGCGTCGAGCATCTCGATCTGGTGTGGCGCGCGATACGCCTCGCAGCCGGAGAGCGCATCGCCCATAACAATCCTTCTCCGGCAAAGCTCGCCGAGATCATGTCGGAGGCAAACGTCGCTCGCCTTCGCGCGCGCGTCCGCGACGGCAAGCCCGTCGTCGGGCCGACAGAGCAATGGCTCCCGGCCGCATCGGCGTCGGGTCCTGAGCAGCACACCACCTCGTTCTCGATCGCGGACAAGGAGGGCAATCTGGTCTGCGTCACTCAGAGTATCGGATCGCCCTTCGGTTCCGGTGTCATCGTTCCGGGAACCGGGCTGACGCTGAACAATTTCCTGTATGGGGCGGATGTGCAGCCGGGCAGTCCGAACCGCTCGCGGCCGGGCGACGCTCTGCCGATGTGCATGTCGCCGAGCGTCTCGACCATAGACGGCAAGCCGGCGCTGGCGCTGGGCACGCCCGGGAGCTACGGCATCCTGCAGACACAGGTGCAGGCGATGGTCCAGCACGTCGATTTCAAGCTCGCACCCCAGGACGCCATCGAGCAACCGCGCGCCCGTCTCTGGGACGGCGCCGATGTCGAGATCGAGACGCGGCTCGACCCCGCGGTCGTCGATGCCTTGGGCAAGCGGGGGCACCGCATTCTCGACGGCGGACAGTGGACGATGAAAGTCGGCGGCATGCATGCCGTTGCCATCGATCTTGCCACGGGTGCGAAGACCGGGGGCTGCGATCCCCGCCGCGACGGATACGTGGTTCCCGTCGCCTGAGGCCGTGCGGGTCGGGCGCCCGGGCCGTTCCGGCCGTGGCTTCACTCCGCGGACGCGCGGCTCAACGCGTCGCGAAGGACCTGCGTCAGCCGCAGGACTTTGCCGGATTGCGAGACGAGAACGACCATGACCTCGGCTTGGAAGATATCGGCGCCGCCACGTCGAACGCGCTGGTCCAGGACGAGGGTCGCAGCACCGATCTCCTTCACGCACGTCACCACTTCCAGGACGTCGTCGATACGCGCGGGCCTCAGGAACTCGAGATTCATGCGGCGCACGACGAACGCAGCCGGCTCGCGTCCGCCCTCGCCGGCGATCAGTCCGCGATGATCGTTGCCGAGCAGACGGAGGAAGTCCGAGCGCCCGCGTTCGCACCAGCGCACGTAGGAGCCGTGGTAGACGAGTCCGGAGAAGTCGGTGTCCTCGAAATAGACCCGGATCGGCAGAATGTGCCGTCGCCCATCGCTGGCCGGCAGGATTCGTCCGGCGAGATCGGGCCAAGTGGGGGCGGGCTGCGTCATTGGGATTTTCCTGCTTCCTGGTCCGTTGGATCGCCGTCACGCGTGCGCTGCAACCGACGAGCAAGCGCCGTGATCGCCCAGGTCGCAGCGCCGAGAATGACCGCGACCGCAAGTAAGGGCAGAAGGATCGGCGCATACTCGTACATCGCCACGAGGCCGAGGAGCGCCGCCGAGCCGATGAACCAGATTCTCAGGAGCGGCGTCACCGGAGCGCCCCCAGCCGACACGTCCCGACTGGGCAGCTGGCCTTGTGGCAGAGGGCTCCGAGGAGGCTGTTCGCAAACACCACGCTTGTCATACATCATACCTCTTGCCACAGTAGGCCGTCCCTCGCGCGGGACTTGAGACCTCCAGAACGGAGGCGGCACTGACCAGGAGGAATCCGATGTCGCGACGTCGTTTCATTGCTGCCGCAGCAGTCATGGCTGCCGCCCTGTCGTTTGGGTTGCCCGCAGCCGCGCAGACCAAGTTGAAATGGGCCCACGTCTACGAGGTTGCCGAGCCATATCATACGGAGGCGGTTTGGGCTGCAGGTGAGATCAAGAAGCGGACGAACGGGAAATTCGAGATCGAAGTCTTCCCGGCCTCGCAGCTCGGCAACGAGCCGCAGATTAATGAAGGCCTCGGGCTGGGCACCGTCGATATCATCTATACCGGCACAGCATTCGTCGGCGGCGTCCACAGGCCGCTGTCCATATCGAATGCTCCCTACATTTTCCGCGACTTCGCGCATTGGCAGGCATATCGCGGCTCCAAGCTCTTCCAGGACCTCGCGGGAGAATATGAGAAGAAGACCGGTCACCGCATCGTCGCCATGACGTATTACGGCGAGCGACATCTGACCTCGAACAAGGATCTAAAAGGCCCGGACGACATGAAGGGTATGAAGCTGCGCGTCCCGCAGGCGCCCCTTTATGTCATGTTTGCCAAGACCTATGGAGCCAATGCGACGCCGATCGCGTTTGCGGAAGTCTATCTCGCACTTCAGAATGGCACGGTAGACGGGCAGGAGAACCCGCTTCCGACAATCCTGGCAAAGAAGTTCTACGAGGTTCAGCAGTTCATCCATCTGACCGGACACATCACGGAGACGCTCGTCACCGTGGTCGGTCGGCCGACGCTGGCCAAGCTGAGCGAGGATGAGAAGAAGATATTCGCCGAGGTTCTGACGGAAGCGTCGAGCCGTGCCACAGCTGCGATCCGCGACGCCGAGCAGAAGCTGCCGGCTGAATTCGAGAAGCTCGGCAAGAAGGTCACCAGGCCTGATCGCGCGACGTTCATGAAGATCGCCCAACAGGCGCATCTGGGGCCGGACGGCCTCGCCTTCTGGACCAAGGAGCAGTACGACGCGCTGCAGGCACTCAAGTGAGGCCAAGTCATGGGGCTGCGCCATCACGGCGCGGCCCCTGCTCTCTCAATAATGGATCTCGTTCATGACCACGAAGCCGACGGAGCGCTCTGACGGCGCCGCGCCCCTGATTCATGCCGAGGATGCCGACGTGGTGATCGAGCATCACCCCGAGGATTGGCTCGCTTTTGTGCTTTTCTGGGGACTGGCCGTCATCGTCTTCGTCCAGTTTTTCACCCGTTATGTTCTCAACGACTCGCTCGCTTGGACCGAGGAGATTGCGCGCTACGGGTTGATGTGGGTGACCTTCATCGGCGCGGCGATCGTGGTTCGAAAGAACACCCACATAGCCGTCGAGGTGTTGATGCTGAAGTTGCCTGCGGCCCCCGCGCGGCTTCTTCTCGCCGCCGTCGATACGGTCAAGCTCGGTTTCATTGCGCTTCTGGCATTGTTCTCGGTGCAGATCGTCGAACGGATGCATTGGCAGCGCATGGTGATCATCGATCTGCCCATGAGTGTCGTCTACGGAGGCATCGCTGTCGGCTGCTTCCTGATGCTTTTTCGCGAACTCGCATTATTCATGCGCAATGCCCGAGACGGCTGGCGCTCGGCTGCGGCGCGTCGCGGTGAAGGCATGATGATCGATTGAGGACCCGCCATGAGCCTGCTGTTCATCGCCTTCTTCGTGATGCTCCTGTTCGGGGTGCCGATATTCATCGCCCTGGCTGCCTCATCGTTGCTCTACACGCACTTCATCGCGGGCATTCCGGATTTCGTCGTGCTTCACCGCATGGCCGGCGGCGTGGACAGCTTTCCACTGCTTGCCGTCCCGTTCTTCATTCTAGCCGGCAATCTCATGAATTCTGCCGGCATCACCAATCGCATCTATGATTTCGCGGTGGCCGCAGTCGGATGGCTGCGAGGCGGGCTCGGCCATGTCAATGTCGTGGGTTCCGTGATCTTTGCGGGGATGTCGGGCACAGCCGTCGCCGATGCTGGCGGGCTCGGCACCATCGAGATCAAGGCGATGCGGGATCATGGATACAAGACCGACTTCGCTGTGGGCATTACCGCGGCCTCCTCCACCATCGGGCCGATCATTCCGCCATCACTGCCCATGGTCATTTTCGGCGTCATGGCCAACGTCTCGATCGGGCAGCTATTCGCCGCGGGCTTTGTCCCCGGCCTTCTGATGGCTGCGTTTCTGATGCTCTACACGACCTGGTACGCACGCCGGCACGGCATCGGCCGCGACCAAGCCTTCCGGCTGTCGACACTCGGTGTCTCCTTCGTGCGCGCGCTTCCTGCGCTGATGACCCCCGTCCTGATCATCGGCGGAATGTCGTTCGGTTGGTTTACGCCCACCGAGGCCGCGATTGCAGCGTGCGCCTGGGCACTGTTTCTTGGTGCGGTGCTGTATCGGTCGTTGTCGCTCAAGCAATTCTACAAGATGACGTTGGATACGATCGAGACCACGGCCGGTGTACTCATCATCGTCGGCGCTGCCTCGCTTTTCGGATGGGTGCTGACGACGACCCGCGTTACCGAGACGATCACGCAAGCGCTCCTCTCGATCACGCGCGATCCGTTGATGCTGCTCCTGATCATCAATATCCTGCTGCTGATCGTCGGCTGCTTCATGGAGACGATCGCGGCGATCTCGATCCTCGTGCCGGTTCTGATGCCGGCAGTCTTGGCGGCCGGCATCGATCCGGTGCAGTTCGGCGTCGTCATGGTCTTGAACCTGATGATCGGTTTGTTGACCCCGCCGGTAGGCATGGTGCTCTTCGTGCTCTCGAGAGTGGCGAAGATCCCGTTCGATCAGACGGTGAAGGCGGTTACACCGTTCCTTGTGCCGCTGCTCGGCGTACTCGTCCTCATATCAATCTTTCCATGGCTGACGTTGGCCGTGCCCACCTACTTGTACCGGTGAGAAGAACATGAGTTCCAATGGCGGGCCGCGCAGTTTGCGGCTGAATGCGAAAGACAACCTCGTCGTAGCGGTCGACGTGATCGAAAGAGGCGCTACCGTCGCCGGGATCACGGCGACGGCACGCGTATCCCGGGGCCACAAGATGGCTACGGCGCGAATCGCGAAAGGGGAGCCGGTGCTGAAGTTCGGGCAGATCATCGGATTCGCCAGCGAGGACATCCTGCCCGGTGCGCATATCCACACGCACAACTGCGCCTTCGCCACCTTCGAGCGGGATTACGCCTTCGGCGCCGATGCGCGGGAAGAGGACATCCTTCCCGTGGAGCAGCGCGCCACGTTCCAAGGCTACCGGCGGGCCAATGGGCGCTCGGGAACCCGAAACTATATCGGTGTCGTGACGTCCGTGAATTGTTCGGCGACCGTCGCGCGCTTCATCGCGGAAGCAGTCAACCGTTCGGGGATGCTTGCGGACCACCCGACGATCGACGGTGTCATCCCCCTGGTGCACTCGACGGGGTGCGGGATCGACAGTGACGGCGAGACGTTCGAAGTACTGAAGCGGACGACGTGGGGCTATGCCTGCAATCCGAACATGGCGGGTGTCCTGGTCGTGGGGCTCGGATGCGAAGGCTTCCAGATCAGTCGCATGAAGCAGGCCTATGGCATCGAGGAATCCGACGTGTTCCGGACGATGACCATTCAGGACACCGGGGGAACCAGGAAGACGATCGCAGCCGGTGTCGATGCCATCAAGTCCATGTTGCCGGTCGCCGGGCGGGCGCGCCGGGAAACCCTTCCCGCCTCGGAGCTCATGCTGGCGCTGCAGTGCGGAGGGTCGGACGGCTATTCGGGCATCACTGCGAACGTCGCGCTCGGCGCTGCTGTCGATCAATTGGTGAAGCACGGCGGCACCGCCGTCCTGTCCGAGACGCCCGAAATCTACGGAGCCGAACACCTGCTGACGCGGCGGGCTGCCAGCCGCGACGTGGGCGAGAAGCTCGTCGGTATCATCAAGTGGTGGGAGGACTACACGGCGCGGGCGCGCATGAGCATGGACAACAATCCGTCGCCCGGCAACAAGGCGGGAGGGTTGACCACGATCCTGGAGAAGTCGCTAGGCGCCGCGGCGAAGGGCGGGACGACGACACTGCGTGCCGTCTACCACTACGCGGAACCGGTGACGGCCAGTGGCTTCGTTTACATGGATACGCCGGGCTACGATCCGGTGAGCGCGACGGGGCAGGTGGCGGGCGGCTGCAATGTCCTGGCTTTTACCACCGGTCGCGGGTCGGCCTATGGCTGCAAGCCGACGCCGTCGCTGAAGCTCGCAACGAACTCGGACATCTATCGCCGCATGATCGACGATATGGACATCAACTGCGGCGACATCCTCGACGGCGTCACGATCGAAGAGAAGGGGCGCGAGATTTTCGAGGCCGTTCTGCGTACGGCCTCCGGCGAGCACACGAAATCTGAGCAGTTGGGCTACGGCGACGCCGAGTATGTCCCATGGGTGATCGGCGCCACGATGTAAGCGGGCGATTGCGCGCTCATCCACCCTTGCGGGCGAGCCCTTCCGGCTTGCCCACGACGGTCACGAAGAAGTCGTCGTTGTCGAACAGCCGCTTCGCAACGCGACGGACATCCTCGATCGTGACGGCTTCGACCTCTTTATTGCGGCGTTCGACGTAGTCGAGCCCGAATCCTTCCACGAAGTAGAACAGAAGTTGGTTGGCGATCTTCGCATTCGTATCGAACCGGAGCGCGAAGGAGCCCGTCAGGTAATCCTTGGAGTGCTTGAGCTCCAAGTCTGTCGGGCCTTCCTTGGCGATCTTGCGGATTTCCGAGCGGATCACTTCCAGGGATTGAGCGACCGCATCATTCTTGGTGGCGACGCTCCCGGAAAAATACGCGGCACGGCGTAGCGCGGTGAGACCCGTCCCGGTTCCGTAAGCCAAACCGCGCTTTTCCCGAACCTCTTGCATGAGCCGCGAGGAGAAACCGCCGCCGCCCAGGATGTTGTTCAGGACCTGAGCGGCCATGAAGTCCTTGTCGTCGAACGAGAGCCCGGGGCCGCCGAAAACGGCAACGGACTGCGGCACGTCGAACTCGACGACCTGCAGTTTATCCGCCGCCTTGGGCGCGGCCGTCGGCACGGGAGACAGCTCCGCCTTCTGCGGCAAGGCTCCGAACACGTCGTCGAGCAGCGGTACGAGGTCCTTTGCGGCGATGTCACCGACCACCACGACGCGCAGCGTGTCGCGAGCGAAAGTGCGCGCATGATAGGTTTTCAGATCCGCCTGTGCGATCGCGCGTACGCTTTCGGGCGTACCGTCGCTCGGACGGCCGTAAGGGTGGGACGGGAAGACCGAGGCTGCCCACCGCGTGCTGGCGATCCGGTTTGGATCGCGTGCGGCGGCGGCGAGTGCCGACAGGAGTTGGGCCCGCACGCGCTCGATGGCATCGGTGTCGAAACGGGGGCTGTTGATCGCACGCTTGAGCAGCGCGATCGCTTCGGTCCGGTTCTGGGTCAATGTCTCGAACGAACCGTAGATCTGGTCACGCCCGTCTTCGAACGACATGCGCATGGCGAGCTCTTCCATACGCTGTTGGAATGCGCGCGCGTCGAGTTCCGCAGCACCTTCATCCATCATGCCGGTGATGAAATTCGCCAGACCTTCCTTGCCGGCGGGGTTCTGGGCGCTGCCCCCGTCGAACGCGAAGCGCATCGCCATAAGCGGAACCGCGCGTTCCTCCACGAGCCAGGCGCGAATTCCGGCTGGTGTGGTGATTTCCTGGATCTTCATGGCGTGTGCCGGATGGTTGAGCAGACCCGCCACGGCAACAGCCAAGGCAAGCAGGAGTGCTGAAAAGAGAGAGCGGTTGCGAGACGTCGGCGCGGCCATCTGAGGCTGCTCCTTCATAGGGTTACGAACGGCGCGCAGGTTGAGCGTTGGTGTTAGCCGCTGGGGGCGATTCCGCAGCTACCGGTATGAGCGTGCCAGTCACCGAGCGCGCCAGAACGAAATGCTTGTTCGCGGCGGCCTTGAGCTGATCCAAGGTAACCTTAGAGATATCCGACGGCCACGCGTCGATCTGGGCGATGGTGCGTCCCGATGCCATGCCCCAGCCGTAGCGCCGCGCCAGCGTCATCTGGTTGTCGGTTTCGTAGATGAACTCGGCGATATACGCCTTCTTGGCGCGATCGAGTTCCTCCGCGGTCACGCCGTCCCGCATGACCTCGCCGAGAACCGCCTCGAAGCCCTTTTCGACCTGCTCGATCGTGGCGCCGTCGGCGACCGCAGCGGAGAACATGATCTTTCCGTAATCCAGCCCGGAGCCGGAATAGTAGCCCCCGGCACTCGATGCCACTTTCTGTTCGACGACTAATTTCTGATAGAGCCGGCTGGTCGCGCCACCCGCCACGATCTTCATCAGGAGGTCGAGGGCCTCGGCCTCACCGGGTTCGGAGGTGTTGTACGATGGTGCGAGATAGGCCCGCGAAACGGTCGTGCGGCCCGCGCGCGGATCCTTGAGTTCGACACGCCGCGGTGCGCGGTGCTGCGGCTCCTGGACGCGCTGGCGCTTCACCAACGCAGGATTGGCCTTGATGGGGCCGAAGATCTTTTCGGCCATGGTTCGGATTTCGGCCGGCTCCACATCGCCGGACACAACCAGAATTGCGTTATTGGGCGCGTAGTACTGCTTGTAGAACGATAGAGCGTCGCTGCGGCTGAGCTTCGCCATCTCGTGCATCCAGCCGATGATCGGGATGCCGTAGGGATGGTTCTGGAACAGGGCCGCCGACATCTGCTCGTCGAGGATCGCCGCCGGGCTGTTTTCGATGCGCGAGCGTCGCTCCTCGAGGATGACGTCGCGCTCCGTGAGCACTTCCTTCTCGTCGAGCTTGAGGTTGACCATGCGGTCCGCCTCCATTTCCATGACGGTTCGCAGGCGCTCCTTCGCGACGCGCTGGAAGTAGGCTGTCGCGTCATGCGTTGTAAACGCGTTGTCCTGGCCGCCGAGGCGGGCGACGATCTTCGAGAATTCGCCGACCGGAATCTTGTCGGTCGACTTGAACATCAAGTGTTCCAGGAAATGGGCGATGCCGGAAACGCCGCGCGGCTCGTCGGCGGCGCCAACGCGATACCAGACCATGTGTGTGACCACGGGGGCCCGGCGATCCGGGATCACCACCACGTCCATCCCGTTCGAAAGGCGAAATTCGCTCACCCTCGGGGCGGCTTGGGCCGAGAGGGCAGTCATGGATTCGGCGAGCATGAGGATCACCAGACAGAAGGCCGCGTGGATCGATCGACGGCTCAGTGGCATGAGTTGGACCTTGCGGTACATCGCAATAGGCTCCTGTGGAGCAGACCGGCGGATTTTCCCGGACGGGTCCGGGCCGGCCCGCCGCCGCAGCAGGTGCGAGCAAGCAGGCTGATTTCGGCACGACGAGATGTCGGCATTCGGCCGCGGGAAGTCAAATGACAACGCGGAAAGGTGTCGGGCCTGGCGGCAGTCGCCAGATCAATCCTGCTTGAGCGCCGCGCCGAAGGCAGAGCAGGGGCCGAATGGACTGGTCGGCGCCTTCCCGTCGTCCTTCGACAGGGCGCGCTCTTTCCAGTTTTTTTCGCCGCTGCAATAGGCCTTGTGCAGTCGCTCACGCTCCGCTTGCGCCATGGCGCGCTTGCGGTCCGGGTCCGAGATCTGGGCATTGATATCGGCCACGTCCGTACCTGAGCCGGGCTCGGGCAGGCGGGCGGAGTCCGGCGGCAGCACGATCCCGGTACGCGGCTCCAGGCGAGGCTCACGGCGCGCGGCCGCCTTCGCGGAATCGCTGACGCCCATCCAGTCGAAGATCTTGCCGTTCAGCTCGACGGTATCGCCGGCGCAGCCAGACAGCGCCAGGACAGCGACCGCGAGCGTCGCCCCGGTCAGGGCATCCGCAACTCCCGATCTTCTGCCACTTGGTAGACCCGTCATGGATGATGACCTCCTGAGGGACTTGGCTTCGAAGCCTGTCCGCGCCAAATCGGCATCTGGGACCAGATTGCGCCGAGATTCAGGCGTGGCCGGCCCCGCCGCGGTTCGAACGCCACGAGTCGTACAACAGCCCGGCAACCCCGGCAACGATGGCCACGTCCGCTATGTTGAAGACGTACCAACGGTAGCCGAACGCGTGCAGCGAGAAGAAGTCGGCGACGCCACCCAACAGGATACGGTCGAGCGCATTGCCCAGGGCCCCCCCGACGATGGCCCCGACGCTGGCCGCCAGCAGGCTGCTATCGACGCCTCGAGCCAGCCAGATCATCAGCCCGAGTGAGACGATGGCAGCGAACGCCGCCAGGGCGAACTGCCACTTCTGGTCGTCGCCGGTGAGCATGCCGTAGCTCACGCCCTGGTTGATCACGAAGACGAGGTCCAGGAATGGCGTGACGACAACCTTGTCTCGTTCATGGATTCTGTAGATCAGCAGCATCCACCATTTGTGCGACTGGTCGAGCGCGAAGGTCACGAGCGCGGTCCAGGCCCCCAGCGGCGAGAATGGCCCCCACAACCAGTTCGCATGCGGGGATCGGCCAGCAGGCGCATCCGATGCCGGTTCATCGTCTCGCAGGGACATCTAGGGTACTGCCTGTGATTGTTCGGCTCCGAGGGGCATCCCGGCGCAGCAGTGGCGTACGGTTCCGCGCGGCCGCGGTCAATCGCTCAAAGACTGTTTGCCCGAGCGCGGCTGATTTCCGAGGAATTTCCTCAAGATCCCATCGCTGGCCGCCAGCCGGCCTCACGCGCCTCGGCCTCGTCGCAGAACCAGCACTTTCCGCTGCCCTCGGCCATGTTCACCGAATCGTACCAGGGGCTCCAAGGCATATGGTATATACGGCCATGGCGGGTCACGTTGCCCTTGATCACGCACTCGGCGTTTGTCACGCCGCCCGCTGCCGCTCGCGCCCAAGTGTTGGCCCGATAGTCCCAGGCCGGCATCGTATTGGCCTGCCAGATGCCGATTTTCTTGCCGCGAGCTTCGGCTTCCTCGCCCCCCACGTAGCGGCTGGAGTACTTCACGAAAGCCCAGGCGAGCCCGCGCCGCACCATTTCCGCGTTGATGTCGAGCCCGTCTTTGAAACAGACCCCCAGGAATCGGCCGTAACGATCCGTACCGGTGCGGCGGCAGGTCAGGACACGGCCTTCGGACAAGTCCATCAGCGCGCGGGTGGCTTCCCGCCCGCAGGGCCAGGTGCCGACCCACTTGGCGGTGCAGCGCTGGGCGGCCTCTGGGGCATCGATGCCCTCGAGCCGCACGCGTTGTCCGTCGATTTCGATCGTGTCGCCATCGATCACACTGGCTTCGCCGGTGAGTTCGTCAGTGACCGCGGGAAGAAGGGTTCCTGCGCCAGCCAGCGAGGCTCCCACGCCCCGGACCGGTCCGAAGTGCCAAGCCGCGCCGAGCAGACCAGCGACGACTGGGATCGAGATGGCGAATGCTCTCAACATGACTTGCCTGTGCCCGATTCTCCGGTCGGACACATGGCTGGACCACGACGGAATCGTGGACAACTACAGATTGAATTGTCCTCGGAGTCTCAATCATTTGAATGATGTCCAACAATGGATGGAGGAGGGGCGGAATTGATCGCGGCCACCTCGACGAACAAGCGCCGATGCAACCCGAGCGAACCGCGTGGGGATGGGTTGCGAACTGGCTCAGTTTCAGCCTATAAGTTGCCCAGAGCCGCCCGGCAGGGCATGCCGTGGCGGTTCCTAATGCTTTGAACCCTATTCACGGGCAAAGCACCTCCCGACAGGGCAGTTCTTCGGCTGACGACGCGGGCACCGATGGTTCCCGAGCGCAACGGCGCTGGTTCGTCACCTGTCCATGCAGGGGGGCCATCCCTGGCGATACGCCTCGGGCTGGTGCCTGTGAGACGAACGGAGAGCAAAATGCCCAAATTGAAGACCAAGAGCGGCGCCAAGAAGCGCTTCAAGATGACCGGAACCGGCAAGGTGAAGGCCGCAGCCCAGGGCAAGCGGCACGGCATGATCAAGCGGCACGCCAAGTTCATCCGCACCGCGCGGGGCACCATGGTGCTGAACGACAGTGACGCCAAGATCGTGAAGAAGTACATGCCGTACGCGCGCTGAGCGCCGGCGAGCTTCCCCCTTCAACCAGTCCACATAGTTCCGGAGCACTCCTATGGCTCGCGTCAAGCGCGGTGTCACCGCTCACGCCAAGCACAAGAAGACCCTCAAGGCCGCCAAGGGCTACTACGGCCGCCGCAAGAATACGATCCGCATCGCCAAGCAGGCGGTCGAGAAGGCCATGCAGTATGGCTATCGCGATCGCAAGGTGAAGAAGCGCAACTTCCGCGCTCTCTGGATCCAGCGCATCAACGCCGCTGTCCGCGAGCACGGACTGACCTATGGTCGATTTATTCACGGCCTTGACAAGGCTGGCATCGAGATCGACCGGAAGATGCTGGCCGATCTCGCGATGAACGATGCCGCCGCCTTCAAGGCCCTAATCGACAAGGCCCAGGCTGCAGCGGCGTAACACGCCATAATCGTTGGAACCGCGCGGTGCAGCCGGGAGAGTGCGCTCTTCCGGCTTGCTCGTATTTGTGAAGGAGCTCCCGCATGTCGGGAACCGATCTTTCGGCACTCGAGCGTGAGATGCTCGCCACGGTAGCCGCAGCTGCCGACCTCGCAGCGATCGAGCAGGTCCGCGTCTCTGCACTGGGAAAGAAGGGAAGGGTGGCTGAATTGATGAGCCAGCTCGGCAAGCTGCCTGCCGAGGAACGCAAGGCGTACGGCGCTGCGGTCAACACCCTGAAAGCGGCCGTCACCGCAGCGCTCGAGACGCGCAAATCCGCGTTGGAGGCCGAGGCCATGTCGGCACGCCTCGCCAACGAGCGTGCCGACGTGACCTTGCCGGTGCGTTCGGGCGGCCTCTCGGAGGGCCGGATCCATCCGGTCAGTCAGGTGTTCGACGAGATCGCGGAGATCTTCGCCGACATGGGTTTCTCGATTGCCGAGGGACCCGACATCGAGAGCGACGATCTCAACTTCACCAAGTTGAACATCCCGCCCGAGCATCCCGCCCGGCAGATGCACGATACGTTCTATCTGCGCTCGCCCGACCGCGAGGCGAAGGGCGAGGCGCCGCTGGTGCTGCGCACGCACACCTCGCCGGTCCAGATCCGCACCATGATGAAGCAGAAGCCGCCGATCCGGATCATCGCGCCGGGTCGCGTCTATCGAATGGATTCCGACGCGACGCACACTCCGATGTTCCACCAGATCGAGGGTCTCGTGATCGACGAAAGCACCCACTTCGGCCACATGAAGTGGTGCCTGGAGGAGTTCTGCAAAGCCTTCTTCGAGGTCGACGAAGTGAAGATGCGGTTTCGCGCCTCGCACTTCCCGTTCACGGAGCCTTCGGCCGAAGTCGACGTCGGAGCCGAGGCGATCGGCAAGCCCGGACAGTGGCTGGAGATCCTGGGTTGCGGCATGGTGCATCCCAAGGTGATCGCCAATTGCGGCCTCGATCCCGAGAAGTATCAGGGCTGGGCGTTCGGCATGGGACTCGATCGGATCACCATGCTGAAGTACGGCATTCCCGATTTGCGCGACATGTTCAACGCCGACCTGCGCTGGCTCAAGCATTATGGTTTCGTGCCGCTCGACGTCCCGACGTTGGCGGGTGGAATGAGCAGCTGAAGCAAGCCGGTTTCGGTACGGATAGACAATGAAGTTCACCCTCTCCTGGCTCAAGGATCATCTCGACACGGGCGCTTCGCTCGACGAGATCAAGCGCACGCTCGACAGCATCGGCCTCGAAGTCGAAAGCATCGACGATCCCGCCTCGGCTCTCGGGCGGTTCACCATCGCGCGTGTCGTCGAGGCCAAGCGTCACCCGAACGCCGACAAGCTGCAGGTGCTGCAAGTCGAGATCGAAAAGGGAAAGCCGGCCGTCGAAGTCGTCTGCGGCGCGCCCAACGCCAAGACCGGCCTCGTCGGTGTGTTTGCACCTCTCGGGACGTACATTCCCGGCACGGGCATCACGCTGGAGAAAAAGCCGGTTCGCGGCGTCGTCTCCAACGGCATGATGTTGTCGGAACGCGAAATGCAGCTTTCGGAGGATCACACCGGTATCGTCGAGCTGGAGGCCAAGCTCGGTGACAAGGTCGGCGAGCGCTACGTCGACGTGCTCGGCCTCAACGATCCGGTGATCGAGGTGAAGCTGACGCCGAACCGGCCCGACTGCACCGGCGTGCGCGGCATCGCACGCGATTTGGCGGCGGCAGGTCTGGGAACGCTCAAACCTGAGCCCAAGCTTTCCAAGGTCGAGGGCGACTACGAGTGTCCCGTCGATATTCGGCTCGAGTTTCCCGCGGGCGCCGAGGCGGCCTGCTCCTGCTTCGCCGGACGCTATGTCAGGGGCATCAGGAACGGTGCCTCTCCGGCCTGGATGCAGAAGCGGCTCAAGGCCGTCGGCCAGCGCGCGATCAATGCCGTCGTCGATGTGACCAACTACGTTTCCATCGATCGCGGCCGGCCGCTGCACGTCTACGATGCCGATCTGCTGAAAGGCGCGATCCGTGCACGCCTCGGCAACGCGGGCGAGACGTTCCTGGGGCTCGACGGCAAAACCTACACGGTCGACGAGGCCATGTGCGTCATCGCCGACGATGCGCGCGTGCTCGGGTTCGGCGGCATCCTCGGTGGCGAGGATACGGGCTGCACCGAAAAGACGCAGAACATCCTGATCGAGTGCGCCTACTTCGATCCGCTGCGCACCGCGCAGACAGGCCGCAAGGCCGGCGTTCAGACCGATGCCAGGTATCGGTTCGAACGCGGCGTCGATCCCGCTTTCATCGAGCCGGGACTCGACCTCGCCACGCATCTGATGATGGAAGTCGCGGGCGGGAAGCCGTCGCAGCGCAGGATCGCCGGCAAGCCGCTGGTGAAGCCCTTCGCCGTCGATTTCTCCTTCGATCGTGTCGAGAAGCTGATGGGATTGAAGCTCGATCAGAAGGACATGCGGAAGGTTCTCGAGGCTCTGGGCTTCGGCTTCTCCGGCAAGGGACCGGTGTTCAAGGTCACGGCGCCGAGCTGGCGGCCGGACGTGCATGGCCCCGCGGATCTCGTGGAGGAAATCGCGCGCATCGCGGGGCTGGAAAAGGTTCCGGCCGCGCCGCTGCCGCGCCTGTCCAGCGGCGTGACCAAGGCGACGCTGACCGATATCCAGAAGCGCGTGCGCCGCGCGCGTCGCAGTCTTGCCGGGCGGGGTATGGTCGAAGCCATAACCTGGTCCTTCATCAAGGCCGACGAGGCGAAGCACTTCGGTGGCGGTGCCGCATCTCTGCAGCTGGCCAATCCGATCTCGTCGGAGATGACGACGATGCGGCCGAGCCTGTTGCCGGGCCTGCTTGCGGCGGCTTCCCGCAACCGCAATCGCGGGTTCGATGATCTGTCGCTTTTCGAGGTCGGCCAAGCCTATCGCGGCGACAAGGATACCGATCAGTTCGTGGCTGCAAGCGGTGTGCGCGTGGGTGCCTCCGGTGTCGGAGGCTCTGGGCGGCATTGGCGTGATGGCGCACGCGATGCGGACCTGTTCGACGTAAAGGCGGACGTGGTGGCCGTTCTGACTGCGGCTGGTTTCGAGGCAGGCAAGGCGCAGATCTCGCGCGATGTGCCGTCTTGGTTCCACCCCGGTAAGTCGGCAGCGCTGCGCCTGGGGCCCAAGACGGTCCTGGCGCATTTCGGCGAGGTGCATCCGGCCACGCTGAAGCTGATGGATATCGCCGGCCCCGTCGCCGCATTCGAAGTCTATCTCGATGCGCTGCCGCGCGAGAAGCGGAAGTCGCGGGCGCGGTCGGCCATGGTGGCCGCCGACCTGCTCGCGGTGCGGCGAGACTTTGCCTTCGTGTTGGACGATGCGGTGCCGGCCGGTGACGTCATCCGCGCCGCCGCCGCAGCCGACAAGGCGCTCATTCGCGACGTCAGCGTCTTCGATCTGTACACGGGGACGGGGTTGCCGCCCGGCAAGAAGTCGCTCGCCATCGAGGTGACGATCCAGCCGACGGAAAAGACCCTGACCGATCTGGAAATCGAGGCGCTGTCGGCCAAGATCATCGCCGAAGTGAAGAAATCGACGGGCGGCGAGATTCGCGGTTGATGAGTCCTCAAAATCGTCAGCCGCCTGAACGCTTCGGAAAAGTGGTGATACCGCAGCGTTGAAAGTTGCCGCCGGTCTCGATGAGCGCATGATCCCCGGGAAACGAATCAGATTCTTCCGGGACGATCCATGGCCCACAGCACTGCCGCCGAACTGCCGAGCTCACCCGACCGGCAACAGAATTTGCGCGATGCGATGGTGGTCGGATCGATCACGTTGTGCGCGCTTGCGCTCGGCCTGGGGCTTTATCTTCAGTTCGGTCTCACGTTCTGGCTCGCGATCGTGACGGCGCTGTCGGCGTATGTCGCGCTGTTGTTCGCGCACGTCGCGATGCGGCGTTCGGGCGAGGTGGCGCGCCTGCGCGATGAGGTCGAGCATTTGCGCGGCCGGACGTCCGGCGGACCGTTGGCTCGCGACGCCGCAGCCTTCGCCGAGTCCGCGAAGGAGTTCGGTGTGCCGCCCGACGCGGTGCCGGCGGGACCGGCGGCGCTCTCTCAGATGGCCTCCGGCGGCGCAGAAGCGGCGAGTGCGGCGGAGCCCCAGTTGCCGCCGTGGCCGGAGCCCGCGGAGGCGCCGTACGAGCAGCCATCGCCCGACACGTTCCGCCGGCCAGCACGCATCGTTGCGCGGCAGGAGACATCGATCCAGGCGATGCCGCAGCAAGTGACATTGGTTGCGGAACGCGGTGATCTTGCCGCCGGGTCCGCCAAGTCCGCTGTAGAGTTCGATCGCTTGCAGGAACTGATCAAGGAGCTTGCGACGTCAGTGGGGGGCCCGAAGGCGGCCACGTCCGATCCCGATCTATGGCCGTCTTTGCCGGGCACGCATGCGGCATACGCCCGCGAGGAGATGACGGACCGCGCTGTCTCGGCGTTGTCGAACGTCGCCGGCGGGGCCGGATCACCGGCTTTGCACGCGACCGCAGGCTCGCTGCGCGTGGATCGGCATGCGGAGCCATCCTTGCAGCGGCTTGATGTTGCTCATGCGCGTTCTGATCCGCGCCAGTCGCGCCTGGTCGAAGCCCTCGAAGCAGAGCGTGTGGAGGTCTATCTCGAACCGATCCAGGGTTTGGGAGACCGCAAGCCCCACCATTTCGAGGTCAGTGTACGGTTCCGCGATGCGCTCGGATCCGAGATGAACGCGAACGAGGTGGCAGAGATCGCGCGCGCCGGGGGGCTGCTGCCCAAGCTCGATGCGGTGAAGTTGCCGCGCGTCCTGCGAGTTGCGCGCCGTGTCAGAAGCAGAGGGCGTCCTGCCGATGTTCTGGCTTCGATTGCGGGCGAGAGCCTTGGTGACAATGGGTTTATCGATCGCTTTGCGGCGGAACTCATGAGCAACGACCGAATCCGGGTCGTTTTCACATTCTCGGAGGCCGATGTCCGCGCCTTCGGCCGGGTCCACTGGCAGACGCTCGAAGCGATGGCGGACATCGGCATTCGCTTCGCCTTGGATCAGGTGTACACGCTGGATCTCGATCTCGACCGCCTGAAGTCCGTGGGCTTCGAGTTCATCAAGCTCGACGCTTCCGTCTTCCTGAACGGCTTGCCTTCGCCCGGTGGTGTGATCCCGGCGGTGGACATCTTTCGCCACTTGTCGTCTCAGGGGCTGACGTTGATCGTGTCGCGCATCGAAGACGAGTGGGCCCTTGCCAGAGTGATGGGTTTCGGGGCCTTGTTCGGCCAGGGAACCTTGTTCGGCGCTCCCAGGCCGGTACGGGCCGATGTCCTGAGTGATGCGGCCTCGGCTGCCTGATGCCTGCGTCGTTGGTCGCCGCGGATTGGACTGCGAGTGCATGAGTAGCACGCGAATTGCCGACATCCCGATCTGGGAGAGCGTCCGGCCGTTGGCCGAGACTGCGGACGTATGGTTCTGCGATATCTGGGGCGTGATCCACAATGGCCTCGCCCCCTACGCGGACGCGATCGCGGCCTGCAAGGCATTCCGTGCAGCCGGAGGCACGGTGATACTGGTGTCCAATGCGCCCAGGCCCGACATGGCTGTCGCGAGACAGCTTGCCGGCATCGGTGTCGATCCGGCGTCTTATGATGCGATCGTGTCTTCCGGCGATGTGACGCGCGAGGCAATCGCCCGTCGCACACCGCTCAAGCTGCATCATATCGGCCCCGCGCGCGATCACGGCATCTTCGACGGACTGACGGTCGAGGTCGTCGACGAGGCAGCGGCCGACTTGGTGCTGTGCTCCGGTTTGCGCGACGATACGATCGAGACGGCCGAAGACTATCGTGAAGAGTTGTCCCGCATCGTGCGGCGGCGGCTTCCATTCGTCTGCGCAAATCCCGACATCAAGGTCGAGCGAGGCGCTAAGATCGTGTGGTGCGCTGGTGCATTGGCGGAATTGTTCGAACTGCTGGGCGGCCAAGTCGAGCACGCGGGCAAGCCGCACGCTCCGATCTATCGCCGGGCGCTGATGACGGCCGAGCGGCTTCGTGGAGCGCCGGTGGATCCAGCGCGCGTCCTCGCGATCGGTGACGGAATCAGGACCGACATCCTCGGCGCATCGAATGCGGGATTGGCATCGGTCTATATCGCCAGTGCCGTCCATCTCGAGGGGGCGCTGACGTCCGCGTCGCTGACGCATGCGTTCGAGGGATACACGGGCACGGTTCCGCTGGCGGCCCTGCCGTCGCTACGCTGGTAGGCAGGGCCGAATCGATCAGGCGGATACGACGAGGCCGGCCGCCATGGCGACCGGCCTCGAGCATTTGAACGCTGACGATTCAGAGTCAGTTCTTCTTCGCCGGTGTACCGGCCGCGGCAGCTGGCGGCGTCGCAGCCTTTGCGGGAGCAGCGCCTGCGGCAGGCGTAGCAGCTGCCTTCTTGTCGGCTGCCTTCTTGGCGACGCCCGCAAGCTTGCGGCAGTACGGGTTGTCGGCCTTGCCGGTCTTGGCATCGACCTTCTTGGGCACGACCCACCCGCACTGCGTATCACCCTTGCAGGCTTTCTCATCCAGGCCCTTGCAGGGCGAAGCCGCGGCTGCGCCCTTCGCCGCCTTCGCGGGGGCTGCGGCTTTTCCCGCCGGAGCAGGCTGTGCCGTCGTAGCAGGAGGGGTCGCACCAGCCTTCGGCTGATTGGGCGCGAGCTGCGCGGACGCGGCGCTTGTCAATGCGATCGCGGCCGCGACGGAGAAAAGAGCACCGAAGGTGGGAGTTTTCAGCGATGTCATGGATGATGACTCCTGGAGGTTGATTCCATCGTGGATCATATCAGCTCCGGACACGTCCAAAACACGGCGTGGCGGTGAATACATGTTCACAACACCGAAGATAGTCTGAAAAGTTTCTGTGGCGTGCGAGGCGTTGGATGGTGCTCATGCCGCGTCGGAACGACCAGCAGGCCAAGTCCGATCCATGGAGAGCCGATCGGCGGGCGAACGGCTATCGCATGTTACTCTTTTGAAGCGCCGAGGCATTCTTTCCTCGTCGTCGCCCACCGGGGCGTCCCGCGGCTCAGGGTGCTCGCCGAATCAGGGTGTCCAGTTCGGGGGGCGCTTCTCCAGGAATGCGCAGATGCCTTCGACGGCGTCGTCAGCGAGCATGTTGCGAACCATGATCTCGGAGGTCTCCGCGTAGGCATCCGCCAGCGGCGCCTCAATCTG
>CAYMEB010000023.1:0-36849 GCA_964389095.1 uncultured Hyphomicrobiaceae bacterium | reverse complement strand
GCAAACATGGCGAAATACCTTGCCGCGAAAGCGTCCTGGGAGGCGGCCAATGCCTGCATCCAGTTCCACGGCGGTTTCGGTTTCGCCTGCGAGTACGACGTGGAGCGCAAATTCCGCGAAACCCGCCTGTATCAGGTCGCACCGATCTCGACGAACCTTATCCTGTCCTACGTCGCCGAGCACGTGCTGGGCCTGCCGCGGTCGTTCTGACGGGCCGTCGGCTGGCTGAAGTCCAGACGAGATTGGCGGTCTCGGAGGGGCTCGAACCCCCAACCCCTTGGTTCGAAGCCAAGTGCTCTATCCGTTGAGCTACGAGACCGGGCCTGCGTCCGGAGCGCGGCGACCGCAGTGCACTACCCCATCCGCGCGATTGCCGCCAGTGGGATATCCCGGGGGCCGACCGGTGCCGGAGTTTCCCGCGTGCTGCATACCTGCAAGGCGGTGGAGTTGGGAGGTCCCTGTCAGGTGCGCAAACCTGGGTTAGGCTGAACGGCAATGGAACGACCCAGGGAACGACGATGACCACGACGATTTATCAGGCGCGCAAGATCATTACGATGAACCCGTCGCGCCCCAGGGCGACGCACGTCGCCGTCCGTGAGGGCAGAATTCTGGGTGCTGGCTCGCTCGACGAACTCAAGGGTTGGGGTGCCTACGAGCTCGATACCTCATTCAAGGACATGGTGCTGATGCCGGGCTTCGTCGAGGGCCACAGCCATGTCTCCGAAGGCGTGTTCTGGCGGTTCGTCTACTGCGGGTTCTTCGATCGCATGGATCCCGACGGAAAGCTCTGGAGCGGTGCGAAGAACGTCGATGAGGTGGTGGCGCGCCTGTCCGAGGCCAACGCGAAGATCACCGACCCCGCCGCGCCGCTGACCGGTTGGTCTCTCGATCCGATCTACTATGGCAATCGCCGCGTGACCCGCCACGACCTCGACCGCGTTTCCAAGGACCGCCCGATCGGCGTCATGCACGCCAGCGGTCACATCATGAACGTGAATACCAAGGCACTCGAACTCGCCGGCATGCTGCGCCCCGGGCTCAATCATCCAGGTGTCCCCCTCGGAAGCGATGGCTTGCCGACGGGCGAGATGAAGGGACCGGATGCGATGACGCCGCTGGGTCCGCACGTTGGGCTCGATCGCGGTGCATTGGCGTCTGACGAGCCGGGATTGAGGGCATTCGCGCGGCTCTGTGTCCGAGCCGGTGTCACGACTGCCGCCGATCTGGCGAACCTGCTGCCCGATGATGCCGTTTCCATGATGTTGAAGGTGACGGGCGAAGCGCGCTTTCCCGCACGGATCGTTTCCCTTCGCATAATGCGCGCGGCAGCGCCGGCAGACGTGGTGAAGCACGCCGCTGGGCTCGCCGGAAAGAGCACCGAACGCTTGCGGCTCGGCATCGTGAAGATCGTCGTCGACGGATCGATCCAAGGATTCTCCGCGCGGTTGCGGTGGCCCGGCTACTACAACGGCGCTCCGGCCGGACTTTGGTATGTGACGCCGGAGCATCTCGCGGAGGCCTTCGATCATGGCTTGCGCATGGGTGTGCAGATCCACTGCCACACGAACGGCGACGAGGCCACGGAACTGGTGCTCGACAAGCTGGAGGCTGCTCTGAAGAAGCAGCCAGCTGCGGATCATCGCTTCACATTGCAGCATTGCCAGCTCGCCAACGCCGCGCAATTCCGGCGCATGAAGGCTCTCGGCATGTGCGTCAATCTATTCCCCAATCATCACTTTTACTGGGGCGACCAGCACTATGCGCTGACGGTAGGGCCGGAGCGGGCGGAACGGATGAATGCATGCGCCACGGCGCTTGCGACGGGCGTTCCCTTTGCCATTCACTCGGACGCGCCGGTGACGCCGTTGGGGCCGCTCTTTACCGCCTGGTGCGCGGTCAACAGAAAGACGGCATCCGGACGGACGTTGGGTGAGAACGAGCGCATCTCGGTCGAGGATGCGCTGCGTACCATCACGCTGGGCGCCGCCTATACCTTCCACATGGATGGCGAGGTCGGCTCGATCGAGACAGGCAAGCGAGCGGACTTCGCGGTCCTTCGTGACGATCCGACCGAGATCGGCGGCGAGCGGCTGCGCGACGTTCGGGTCTGGGGAACCGTCCTCGGCGGGAAAAGTTTCGAGGCGTCCAAGATCTGACCGCGTTCAGTGGGCGTCCAGGGCGCAACGGAAGCCGATGTGGCCGGTGCTGCTGTCGGGCGTCGAGGCGGAACGGGCAGCGTTTCTGTATCGCCAGCAGTATGATGGGTGACACAGAAAGCTGCCGCCGCGCATCACGCGCAGCTCACCGTCGGCAGGGCCGCGTGGCCCTCGAATGGTTGTGCTGCGACCAGAGTGTGGCGCGAAGCGTCGCGGCGAGAACCAGTCCGCACACCACTCCCAGGCATTCCCTGACATGTTGAAGAGGCCATATCCGTTGGGGGCGAAGGCGCCGACCGGCGCGAGGCCATAGTATCCGTCGTCGAGATCATTGCGGTCTGGAAAGGAGCCTTGCCAGACGTTGCACCTGGCCCCGTCGTCCGTAGCCTCGTCGTCGCCCCATGGAAATCGACGGCTCTCGAGGCCGCCCCGGGCGGCCTTCTCCCACTCCGCCTCGGTGGGCAACCGCTTTCCTGCCCAGGAGCAGAAGGCCAGGGCGTCGTCATGCGAGACGTGAACGACCGGTAGGTCATCCCTCCCGGTGACACTCGAATGGGCCCCCTCCGGCGCTCGCCATGAAGCTCCATAAACCTGGCGCCACCAGGGTGCGCCGGCGACGCCCCTGGTCTCCTCGAAGTCGTCGGGCAGCAACCCCGCGAACACGAAAGACCAGCCCGCGCGCTCCGCGCACGTCTTGTAACCAGTCGCAGCGACGAAACGCGCAAAACGCGCATTGCTGACGGCAAAGCGATCGAGGCGGAATGCGGGCAGCTCGACTCTGACAGCAGGCCCTTCACCATCGGCGGGATGGCCTTCCCTGAGGTCGCAGCCGTAGAGGAAGGTTCCCTCGGGTACGACGACCATGTCGTCGTCGTCGTGTCCGCTTTGCGACCCGATGGATGCGCGAGTTTCATCCCCGGCGCTGTTCGGGTCGGTCAGGGGCTCGATCTGCGGGCCGCAGCAATGTCCCGGCGTCTTGCCCATCTTCCGTCTCCACGCTCTTTTGGCCCGGCGGCAGCGCACGAGCCAGCACAAAAGCCCCGCCTCGATGTGACGCGCCGGAGCGGAAGACCGCGGGCCGCTCGTAAGGATCGCTTCCGGAGAGGGCAGCTCCGACTTTGGGCGCGACGCTTCACTGTTTCGACATGGCGACCTTGGCTTCGACCGCGTGCGCCGCCTGCTCGTCGCGCTTCGTTCGCTCCGGCAGGTCGAAGACCAGACGGCTGATCTTGCCTTTAAACTCGAACGGCGGAGTGTAGCCTTCCCCCACGGGAGAACCGGCGTCTCGTCCGGCATCCATTCCATTGGCGGAGATCATGCGTAGCACCCGCGGGACCTCGCAACTCCCGCACGCGATGCCATTTATGAAAATCGTTGCTCGTCCCGCCTCGCCGCGCTTCTCGAACTCCACCTTGACGGTCGCCGATCCGACCGGCACGGGGATGTCCGATACGGCTTTGTGGTGTGCTGTGAACAGATTGTAGTCGAACACCAGCCGGTCACCCAGCACATAGAACGCCATTCCATTGTGGCTGGAGCCCAATGCGAAGATCGCGCCGTCGCTGTTCGCGGAGGGCCGCATGATCTCCGCCGTTGCGATGAAGCTCCGGTTTCCCAGCGAAGGCGACGCCTCGCCCGACATGTGTGCGACGGGTGGATAGAGCACATAGCGGCGCCGGTTGCGCGGCGTGAAACTGCGCGGGCTCGGACGCCAAGCCTCCGCCCGGCGGTCGTCGAGCGGTAGCACGCCGTAGCGGCCGGCCTCCGCCCACCACAGCGAGATCATCTCGCGGAGCTTCCCGGGCTGCGCGGCGGCGAGGTCGCGGCACTCGGAGAAATCCTGGTCGAGGTGATAGAGTTCCCAGCGGTCATCGTCCCAGGATTTCCCGGAGGGATGGTAGGCGACCGCTTTCCAGCCGTCGGCCCAGATCCCGCGATGGCCCCACATCTCGAAGTACTGCACGGCTTTCCGTGTCCGCTCGGATTTGGCCGTTGCCGGGAAGGTGTAGGCGAGGCTGGTGCCGTGGATCGGCATTTGCGCCACGCCCTTGACACGCTCGGGCGGCGCGACGCCGACCACCTCAAAGATCGTCGGCGCAATGTCGGTGACATGGTGGAACTGATCGCGGATCTCGCCGGCCGAGCTTATGCCGTTGGGCCAGTTGACCACGAGTGGATCGCGGATCCCGCCGCCGTGGGTATTCTGCTTGTAGCGTTTGCCAGGGGTGTTCCCGACCTGCGCCCAGCCCCAGGGGTAATTCGTGTTCGAATGCGGTCCACCGATGTCGTCGATGCGCGCGATGATTTCGCTCATCGTTTCTGGGATGCCGTTGAAGTACTTGAACGTGTCGATTACGCCGATCGGACCTCCTTCCTGGCTGGCGCCGTTGTCCGACATCAGCAGGATCAGGGTGTTTTCGCGCTCGCCGATCTCCTCCAGGAATTCGATGAGCCTTCCGATCTGCTGATCCGTGTGATCGAGGAAAGCGGCGAAGGCCTCCTGGAGGCGACATGCCAGCTTCTGTTGTTCCCCGCTCAGTTTTTCCCAAGCCTCGACGCCCGGGTTGCGGGGCGCGAGCTCAGTGTCTGGAGGGATGATGCCGAGGTCCTTCTGACGCTCGAACCATTGCTGGCGCACGACGTCCCAGCCGGCATCGAAGCGACCGCGATACTTGTCGAGATACGGGCGGGGCGCCTGATGGGGCGCGTGGCAGGCTCCGAAGCAGAGATAGGTGAAAAACGGCTTTTCCGGCACCGCCGATTTCTGGCTGCGGATCATCGACATGGCCTGATCGATCAGATCCTCGGTGAGATGATAGCCCTGCTCGGCGGCCTTGGGCTGATCGATCGGCCGGTTGTCGCAGTAGAGTTCCGGCGCGAACTGGTCCGTCTCGCCTTGCATGCAGCCGTAGAAGCGATCGAAGCCGCGCGCGAGGGGCCACTGGTCGAAGGGTCCCGCCGCCGACGTCTCTTCCATCGGCGTGAGGTGCCATTTGCCCACGGCGAATGTCGAGTAGCCCAGCGGCCCCAGCACTTCCGCCACTGTCCCCGCGCTCTTGGCGACGCTGCCCGTGCAGTTGGGGAACCCGGTGTTCCAGTTCGCAAGCCCGCGCATGCCGACGGAGTGGTGATTGCGCCCGGTGAGAAGTGCTGCTCGGGTTGGGGAGCACAGGGCGGTCGTGTGAAAATTCGTGTAGCGCAGGCCACTCGACGCGAGCCGGTCGATGTTCGGTGTCTCGATCGTCGATCCGTAACAGCCGAAATGCGCAAACCCGACATCGTCGAAAAGAATGACGAGAATGTTAGGCGCCCCATCCCGCGGCCGGGGCTGCTCGGGCCAGTGCGGAACCGACTCGTGTACTGTTCTGCCGATCCGGCCTCTGAAGGACGATCCCGTCATGCACCCTCGCTCCGCCGCCGCTTCGTGGCGGCTGGACCGGCATGGTCCAGCGCGCGTGCCGGCGACCGCTCGCGAAACTTAGCGCCGTCGGCACGCGGGATGGAAGTGTCGCCAGCGCCGTGTCTGACGTCCTGGGAGCAACGCAAGAGGTACGACTTAGGGGGCTCGAGCGAGCTGTTGCTTCGACCGTGGTTCAGGCGGCGGCTTCGGCGCGGGGAAGCACGGTGACGTCGCAGTCGCAGTCGAGTGCCTTGGCGGTGCCGAGCCAACGTTTGCGGTCCGCCTGGGCCTCCAGGTCGTCGCGCAGGAAGTCGAGATCGAACCCTGCCTTGTTCAATGCCTCGAGCACGCAGTCCACGGGTTGCCCGCGGGCGCTTGCCGCAGCCCACACGATCGCCGAACGGAGACCGGTTTTGCAGTGGGCGAGCACCGGCCCCCCGAGCGAAGCCAGGGCATCGGCCATGCCCTCCACCACTTCGTCCGTGAACAGCTCGTGCTTGGAGGCGGGGACGTGACGAAACTTCAGGCCGGCCCTCCAGGCCAACGCGGCCTCGCGACGGGCTTCCAATTGCCCTTCCTCCTCGCCATCCGGGCGATTGGAGAGGATCGCGCCGAAGCCCAGCCGCCCCACTTCGGCAAAGTCTTCAGGACCGAGCGCCGCCGTGACCGCGAACTGCGGTGTCAGATAGACGATCTTTTCCATGGTGTGAGAACCCGCCGTTCCTGGCCGCGTCTTCGCCTGCCGGTAGACGACAATGTAGTCGAAGACGGCCCCGAATCGCTAGGAGGCGAGAAAAAGAAACTACAGAGAACTACTGTTTAGCGCGCAACGAAGAAAGGGATTGCTGTGTGGTTCAAGCGTGAGGTACCGTTTTCCATCGTCTCCGCCCCCGGGAGTAAATGGCCGATGCGCTTCGACAGCATGGATCTGAAAATCCTTTCCACACTGCAACGCGACAGCACCCGTCCGGTGGCTGAAATCGGCAAGGAGATCGGTTTGTCGACGACGCCGTGCTGGCGGCGAATTCAGCGGCTGGACGCAGAGGGTGTTGTCCGCCGTCGCGTCGCCCTGCTCGATCCGGTCAAAGTGAATGTCGGCGTGACGGTCTTCGTGTCGATCAAGACCGACAACCACAGCCTGGAGTGGCTCGAGCGCTTTCACGCCGCGGTGGTCGAGTTTCTCGAGGTGGCCGAATTCTACCGCATGTCCGGCGAGGTCGATTACCTGCTGCGCGTCGTGGTGCCGGACATTGCAGCGTACGACGCCTTCTACAAGCGGCTCATCGGCAGGATCGGGCTGGCGAAGGTCTCGAGCACGTTCGCCATGGAGCAGATCAAGTACACCACGGAGCTGCCGCTCGCATTTGCTGCACGGTCTGCCGACGCGGAGTGATCAGGTCGGCACTGCACCGAATACCGTCAGTGAGGCACCCCTGGCAGACGGGATCGTGCCATCGCGCCGAACTGCGCGAATGCGGCCAGGACGCGCTGCCGGCCATGCTCGGCGACCCAGGCCGTACCCGTCATGACGGCAAGCCCGATGGCGAACAGCGCCAGTTCAAGCACGATGCTCGGCCCGGATTGCACCAGTACGATGTAGCCCACCATGCTCATCAGCGAGCCGGCGACGAAAACCGGCAGTGAGTTCCGTCCCAGGGTCGCCAGAATGTCGCTGCGACCGATGCGCAGCATGAACTGCCAGAGAGGCGAGTGTACCAGGAGGTAGGCGAGCGCCAGCACATGCAGAAGTCGCGTCGGCGGAAGATTTGACTTGTGCAAGGTGTCGATCCAGTGCGGCAGGGCGCCATATGTCACCCGACCACCCAGGCTCATGATCATCCAGACCGCCGCGAAAGCGACGTAGGCGGCCGCCGTAAAGTACAGAACTTTCGAGTACGGCACGCTCTGGCCGCGCATCTTGAGCACGCCCAGGCTGATGCCGATGGCGAAGATCAACTGCCAAGTGAAGGGGTTGAAGTACCAGCCGCCATCCGCGGGATAGTTCGGCATCTGCCAGGAACCCAACTGGGCCGCCAGATAGAGCGCCAGCGAAGCCGCTAGCATGAGGCGCAGGTCGCGCACGGCGAGCCAGAGCATCGCGGGCAGTGCGGCGAGCAGCACGACGTACATCGGCAGAATGTTGAAGTAACCCAACTGATGCCCGCCCGTGAGAATGCCGACGATGCCGGGCAGGGGCACGGTGAACAGCGGCGCGACGCCGATCAGGTCGAGAAAATCCGGATTGGCCCAGTGATAGGCAGCGAGTGCGAACAGGGCGACCGCACCGGCGGTCGACGCCAGATGTGCGGCATAGAGCTTGCCGGCCCGGCGCAGCGCCTTGGCGGCGATCGAACGGGTATGTCCGGTCTCGAACTTGCGGAAATAGGCGAAGGCAGCCGCGACGCCAGCCAGGAGCACGAACACCTCGGCCGCATCGGAGAAGCCGAAGTTCCTCGACGTCCAGTTCTCGAGCCGGTTGCCCGGCATGTGGTTCACGAAGATCGAGACCAGGGCAAGGCCCCGCAGCCAATCGATCCGGTGATCCCGCGCGTTGACGGTCTGTGACATGCTCTTCCTTGACCCGCTCATTCCGACCTCGGCGCCTGCTCCGTGAGCTGTGCCGGCCCGGCGGCCGCGTCAGTTATCCTGGTTCATTGTGCATCGCAATAACGATTCCGTGCGCGTCGACCCGTCGCAAGTTCTCGCTGTCGCGTCACACCCGCCTCGGTCTCGCGGGCTCTGACTGGCCGCACCCCCGCGCGAGAGCTGACCAGCGGGAGTTCCGTCCCGCGTTGCGCCGCACATTCCGTTTAAAGTTTATATGGTTACCGAACTGTGACTTGGCTATGGCGTCGGCCGGCAACATGCCCCGGACCTGGATAGAAGTTGGGAATCGGACAGATTTGAAATCAGCATCGGACCCTTTGTGCACCTGCAACACACACAAGTCCGTGATTTGTATGTACTCGGTGCATGGCTGGTGCGACTCAAAGAAGGGCTCGCGCACCGTCGAACATGAGCTTCAGCCCGACCAGCAGCGTCAGGGCATATACGACACGAAAGAACAGCTCCGTCGGGAGCCTGCGTACGAGCCAAACCCCGGCCAGGTTCGACGCGATGGCGAGTGGCATCAGGATCGCCGAGGCCGACAGCGTCGCGCTGCTCATTTGGCCGAGGCCGATGTAGGCGGGCAGCTTCACCACGTTGATGATCGCGAACAGGATTGCGTAGGCGCCCACGAACTCCGATTTGTCGGGCTTCCTGGGCAGTGCATAGATGTTGAAGGGCGGTCCGCCGATGTGGATGACGAAACTGGTGTAGCCGCCGAGCAGCCCGAAGAAGGTGCTCGGTCCCCAGGCATGCGGTTTGGGCTCGCCGCGCCCTGCCGACCCGAAGACCCAGGTCAGCCCGAACGCAACCGCGATGAGGCCCACGAGCAGGCGCACCTGTCCATCGTCGACGAGACTCGCGGTCAGCCAGCCGACGAACACGCCCGCCAGGGCACCCGGAAGCAAGTGGCGGACGAGTTGGCGATCCCAGGTGCGCCGCCAGCTCCAAACGGTCACCACGTCCTGCATCATGAGCACGGGCAACATGATTGCGGCTGCCGTGACCGGCGACATGACCAGCGACATCAGCGGCATGGATAGCAGGCCGACGCCCGCCAGCCCGCCCTTCGACAAACCGAACAATGTGACCGCCGGCAAGGCGACCGCATAGAACCAGGGATCGTTCAGGAATTGAAAGGCCAAGGTTCACCGAAAAGGAATGGACGACGTTGGGAAAGGACCCGGCAGCCGCCCGATCCGGTGAAAAGTCACACGCAACAAAACAAGGTCGGAACTGGCGTCGAGGGCCCAGTCATGCCTTCGCCCGGGGCGCGGTCCATCGTCTGCCCCTCCCTCCCTGTCGCGCAGACATGCACCCCCCCGGATCGCGTTTCGGCATCCGACATGGCTATATCGGCCTATCATGGTCCGGAAAACCGCATTCATGCAGCAAGGTCGACATGGCTGACAGACCGTTTCCCAGTCCGATACCCTATTGGTGGGATGAGGCGCCTCCACAGCGTCGCCCTGAGCAACCGGTTGCCCGCAGCTGCGACGTCGCCATCGTCGGGGCCGGTTACACCGGATTGAGCGCCGCCATCACGCTGGCCCGCGCGGGCCGCAGCGTGGAAGTGTTCGACCGCGAACTGCCCGGCGCGGGCGCTTCGACGCGCAACGGCGGGATGGCCAGCGGATCCCTGCGTCCAGGGCTAGGCGAACTCACACGTCAATTTGGCGCCGAGCGCGGACGCGGCGTGTTGATGGAAGCCAAGCTGGCACGCGAGGATCTCGCCCGCTTCATCAAAGACGAAGGCATCGATTGTGACTTCGCACTGACCGGCCGGTTTACGGGTGCCGACAGCCCGGCGGCGTTTTCTCGGCTCGAGAAGGATGCCGAGATGCTGGTCCGTGAGTTCGGCATCGAAGCGCGTGCAATTCCGCGCTCCCAGCAGCAGGACTATGTCGGCACCGACCTTTATCATGGCGGGTTGGCGCGTACGGACATCGGAGGGCTGCACCCCGCGAAGCTGCATGCGGGAATGATGAAAGTGGCACTCGCCGCGGGCGCTGTCGTCCATGGTGAGACCGCAGTTGCGTCGGTCGAGCCGAACGGCGCGCGCTTCCGTGTCTCGACCGCGCGCGGTGTCACCGACGCAGGCGCCGTGATCATGGCGACCAACGGTTACACCGACCGCGTCGATCAATGGCTGCGCCGGCGGCTCGTGCCCGTGCGCAGCCGCATCATCGCCACCGCCCCGCTGTCGAACAACCTCATGAGGCAGCTCATGCCCAAGGCGATGATGCTCGGCGACACGAGGCGCCTGCACTACTACTTCCGCCCCTCGCCGGACGGCACGCGCATCCTCTACGGCGGACGCGACGGTGCGATCACCGGACAAGGCAGGCAAGCGACGGCGGTGCTGCGTCGCGGATTGCTGCAGGTTTTTCCCATTCTGGAGGATGTCGAGGTCACGCACTCCTGGTACGGCCACGTGGCGATGAACCGGGACATGATCCCGCGCGTGTTCACCAACCGTGGCATGGAGTACGCGGTCGGGTACTGCGGTTCCGGCGTCGTGTGGGCGCCGTGGGCGGGCCGCAAGGCCGCCATGCAGATCCTCGACCCTCGATCGACGCCGTCCGCGCTCGATTTCCGGCCGCCTCGAGCGGTGCCGTTCTATGATGGACGGCCATGGTTCATGCCGGGCGTGTTCGCCTGGTTGCGCCTGCGCGATGCGCTGGACCGGATGACGATCAGGCGGGGCTGATCTGCCTTGGTCGACCATTGGACGGGGTGCGTACGCAGTGCGCGTGCGGCCGGCGTCCTCAGTACATGCCGACGGCCAGCTTGGCTTCCTCGCTCATGCGATCCTTGTCCCACGGGGGATCGAAGGTGAGGTTGACCCGACAGCCCTGAACACCCGGCACCGCCGAGACGGCGTTCTCGACCCAGACCGGCATTTCGCCGGCCACCGGACATGCCGGAGCCGTCAACGTCATGTCGATCGTCACGAGGCGGTCGTCAGCGATGTCGATCCTGTAGATCAGCCCGAGTTCGTAGATGTCGGCTGGAATCTCGGGATCGTTGACGGTCTTGAGTGCGGCGACGATGTCCGCCGTGAGCTGTTCGAGCTCTTCCGCGGACAGCGCGGAGCCCGGCACCGGTGTTCCGCCGTCGGCGACGCTCTTGGGCGATTCACGTGCCGGCGCCGCTGCCAGGTCGGCTGCCGCCACGTCCGTTTCCGATGCTGCGTTCGCGTCGTCCATCATGGCATGCTCGTGTCTTGCAGGAGGTCTATGCTCATCGCTTCACGCGAAGAAATCGTGGGCTCGGATCAGGGATTCTGCCAGAACGTCGACCTCCGCGCGGGTATTGTACATTGCGAAGGAAGCCCTGCAGGTCGCGGTCACGCCGAGGCGCTCCATCAACGGCTGCGCACAATGGTGCCCCGCACGTACGGCCACGCCCGAGCGGTCGATGATCGTCGAGACGTCGTGCGGGTGCAGGCCGTCCACCGAAAAGGCGACGATCGCTCCCTTGCCCTCTGCCGTACCGTGGATCTTGAGCCAGTTGAGCTCGCTGAGGCGGGCATGGGCGTACTTGGCAAGATCGGCCTCGTGATTTGCGATGCGGTCTCGCCCGATCTGCATCATGAAGTTCAGCGCCGCGCCGAGCCCGATCGCTTGGACGATAGGCGGTGTGCCCGGCTCGAACTTGTGCGGCGGCTGTCCATACTTGACGCTGTCGACGTGCACGCTCTCGATCATCTCGCCGCCCCCCATGAACGGCGGCAAAGCGTCGAGGTGCTTGCGCTTGGCGTAGAGCACGCCGATGCCCGAGGGGCCGTAGGTCTTGTGGCCGGTGAAGACATAGAAATCGGCGTCCAGGTCCTGTACGTCGACACTCATGTGCACGGCCGCCTGGCTACCGTCGACCAGGACCGGGATTCCCTTCGCGTGCGCCCTAGCGATGACCTCCTTGATCGGGACGACCGTTCCCAGCACGTTCGACATGTGAGTGATCGCCACGATCTTGGTGCGGGGCGTCAGCAGCCGCTCGAACTCGTCTATGAGGAACGTTCCGTCGTCGGCAATCGGAGCCCACTTGAGGACCGCGCCCCGCCGCTCGCGATGGAAGTGCCACGGCACGATGTTGGAGTGGTGCTCCATGATCGAGAGCACGATCTCGTCGCCGTCGCGAATGTTGGCGAGCCCGAACGATGCCGCGACAAGATTTATTGCTTCGGTCGACGACCTCGTGAAGACGATCTCTTCCAGCGAGGGTGCGTTGAGGAAGCGCCGGGTGATCTCGCGAGCTTCTTCGAATCGCGCGGTGGCGGCATTCGAGAGGTAGTGGAGGCCGCGATGCACGTTCGCGTACTCCATCTTGTAGGTGTAGTCGATGGCATCTAGCACGGGGCGCGGCTTTTGGGCCGAGGCGCCGTTGTCCAGATAGACGAGCGGCTTCCCGTGCACCTCCCGATAGAGGATCGGGAACTCGGCGCGGATCGCGTCGACGTCGTAGCCTTCCGCCATGTGCACCGGCTTCAAGTCCTGCATCCCCGCTCCGCCTTCTTCCAGCGCTGTCCGTCCGTGGTTCGCTCAGGTGCGGCTGAGCAGCCACCGACCCGCAGTCTCGATCAGAACTTCCCGCACGGCCTCGTCCTCGACCTTTTCGATCGCTTCGCCGATGAAACTGCGGATGAGCAGGGCTCGTGCTTCCGCCGCGGGAATACCCCGGGCCCGCAGATAGAACAACGAGTACGGATCGATCTGTGCGCAAGTCGAGCCATGCCCGCACGCAACATCGTCGGCATAGATCTCCAGCTCGGGCTTGCTGTCGAACTCGGCATCCTCCGAAAGCATCATGGCCTGCGCCATCTGCTTGCCGTCGGTCTTCTGTGCCGCTTGGCGGACCACCACCTTGCCTTGGAACACGGCCTTGGACGAGCCGTCGAGCACGGCCTTGAAGAGCTCTCTGCTCTCGCAGCCCGGCGCGGTATGGTCGATCGTTAGAGTGGTGTCGACATGTTCGCGGTCGCACCCCAGCACCGCCCCGGAGAGGTCGAGCTTTGTGCCGCTCGCCTCGAAGGTCACGAACGACTGATTGCGGACCAGGCCGGCGCGCTCCGTGTACTGGAACGGGCGATACATCGCATCCTTGCCCATTCTTGCGACCAGGGTCGCAACGTGGCTGCCGGCGCCCAGGACAGTCTTGACGTGCGTGATCGTCGCGCCGTCGCCGATGCTGACCGCGGTTGCCACATTCATTGCGTTCGAGGCTGAAGGGTGCACCGACGCGAAGACTTCGATCACCGTCCCCGCAGCCCCGGACTTGGCAACGAGGGAATTCCGGATCGCGAACTGGCGCGGGGTGTTCCCGGTCTCGAGGTGAACCACCATGACCGGTCGCTGCAAGCGGACGTTCGCGCCGATCCTGATGATCGCGCCGTCCGTTGCGAGGGAGCTGTTCAGGGCGGCAACGCTTTCTCCGGCCGGTCCGATCGGACGGATCAGTTCCGCCGCAACCGAATCCGGCGCTGTGGTCAGAACAGTGGCGAGGGAGGTGACCTCGACCTCGCCGGCCCGATGCACACTCGAAAGCTCCGGCCGGTGGAAACCATCGACCATCACGATCCGTGTGGCATCCAAATTTGCGAAAGCCCCGAGCGCCTTGTCGAGCTGGTCGGCCGAAATCGAACGTTCGGCGACGACCGCGATGGGAAGGGCCTCGCGCATGCTCGCGCGCAGGTCGGTGTACTTCCATTCCTCGACCCGCCGATGCGGGAAGCCGAGTTCCGCGAATGTTGCGAAGGCGCGGCGGCGTTCGCTCGCCACGGCCTTGCTGCCCGGCAGCCGATCGACGGCTGTCGCAAACTCGGCTTCGATGCCCTGTTCAGCTTTCGATTTCATCACAGCCAATGCCATATCCGTGTCTCCGGTCCGGGCGATGCCGGACGGGGCTCGTTACGATGCCGGGCATCTGCCCGATGCCCTGATCACGCCGCCGCGGCCTTGAACTCTGCGTAGCCGGTCCGCTCGAGCTCCAGCGCGAGATCCTTGCCGCCCGACTTCTGGATACGTCCGTGCGCCAGAACGTGAACCTTGTCCGGCACGATGTAGTTGAGCAGCCGCTGGTAGTGCGTGATGACGAGCATTGCGCGATCGGGAGAACGCAGAGCATTCGCCCCTTCCGAAACGATCCGAATGGCGTCGATGTCCAGGCCCGAGTCCGTCTCGTCCAGCACGCAGAGCGTCGGCTCCAGAAGCGCCATCTGGAGCACTTCCATACGCTTCTTCTCGCCGCCGGAGAAACCGGTGTTGAGGGCGCGCTTCAGCATGTCGTCCTTGACGCCGAGGCGGGCAGCCTTCTCGCGCACCACCTTCATGAATTCCGGCGTCGTCAATTCCTTCTGCCCGCGTCTTTTTCTCACTGCGTTGAGCGAGGTGCGCAGGAAAGTCATGGTCGCCACGCCGGGGATCTCCAGCGGATACTGGAACGCCAGAAAGACGCCTTTCGCGGCGCGCTCGTCCGGTTCCATGCCGACGATCGATTCCCCGTTCCAGAGAATGTCGCCATCGGTCACCTCGTAGTCTTCTCGGCCGGCCAGGACATAGGCCAGCGTCGACTTGCCCGACCCGTTCGGTCCCATAATCGCGTGGACCTCGCCGCTGGGCACGGTCAACGAGATGCCCTTGAGGATTTCTGTGCCGTCCTCGGCGATCTTCACGTGCAGGTTCTTGATCTCGAGCATGTCCACTTCACTTCGTTCTGAGTGGATCGCTTCTGCGCGATCCCGTTGCATTTTCTTGTCTTACGAGCTGCCCGGTAGCGGGAAACTCCTGGTTGCCCGCCGCCAGCGTCACGCGCTAACTCTCTCGCGCCACACAACGACCGCCGAGGTGACGGTCGCTGGCGGCAATTCATGGAGCCCGAAAGGCTCATTCAGTGGCGCATCTGCTCGACTCGAGCGGCCGGGTTCGGCCAATCGCGAAGACCAGTGCGCGCGCATGCTTGATCGTCAGGCCCGTGAGGCGATGTCGACGACCTCGATCTCGGAGGGGTAGAGCACACCCATCCAGTCGCACGTATCCTTCTTGGCTTTAGCGTCCTTGGTGAATTCCACCAGGAACGCGGAACCGGAGTCGAATGTCTCCACGACCGTCACGACGGCGCCCTCGCTCAGCGAGAAGCCCGGTTTGGTTCGCGACAGTGCATTGCGCTGCTTCGCCTCGCTTTCACCGATCGCCCGCATCAGCCTCGCCGTCTTCACGCTACCCAATACTGTTGCCGCATCACGCATCTAACTCTCCTGCCGCACGGATCGCGCGAGCCCCCTCTCGCGGTCCGTTTTCCTCGACGTTTCCAGTTCTCGATTCTGGCCGGGTTGGCCCCGGCTCCGTCTCTTCCCGTCTCCTTCAGCCGACCGACCCCTCCAGAGAGATCCCGATCAATTTCTGGGTTTCCGCCATGAACTCCATGGGCAGCTGTTGCAGCACGTCGCGCACGAAGCCGTTGACGATCAGCGCGACAGCCTCTTCCTCGGACAGCCCCCGCTGCCTGCAATAGAAGAGTTTGTCCTCGGAGATCTTCGAAGTCGTCGCCTCGTGCTCGAAATGCGACGATGCATTCTTGGCCTCGATGTAAGGGACCGTGTGCGCACCGCAGCGATCGCCGATGAGCAGGCTGTCGCAGTTCGTGAAATTGCGGGCGTTGGCAGCCTTGCGGTGCGCCGACACCAGGCCGCGATACGTGTTCTGCGAGTAACCTGCGGCTATGCCCTTCGAGATGATCCGGCTCGACGTGTTTCGCCCGAGGTGGATCATCTTCGTGCCGCTGTCGACCTGCTGCTGGCCATTCGAGATTGCGATCGAATAGAATTCACCACGCGAGCCGTCGCCGCGCAGGATGCAGGAGGGATACTTCCAGGTGATGGCTGAACCGGTTTCCACTTGCGTCCAGGAGATCTTGGAGTTCCTGCCGCGGCAGTCACCGCGCTTCGTCACGAAGTTATATATGCCGCCCTTGCCGTCCTTGTCGCCCGGATACCAGTTCTGGACGGTCGAGTACTTGATCTCGGCGTCGTCCAGGGCGACCAGCTCGACCACCGCCGCGTGCAGCTGGTGCTCGTCGCGCATCGGGGCCGTGCAACCTTCTAGGTAGGAGACGTAGCTGCCCTTGTCCGCAATGATCAGCGTCCGCTCGAATTGGCCGGTCTTCTTCTCGTTGATGCGGAAATACGTCGACAATTCCATGGGGCAGCGCACGCCCTCGGGTATGTAGACGAACGAGCCGTCGGAAAAGACCGCGGAGTTGAGTGCGGCGTAGTAGTTGTCCGACTGCGGCACGACCGAGCCGAGGTACTTCCTCACGAGGTCGGGGTGTTCACGAAGCGCTTCCGAGATCGAGCAGAAGATGACGCCCGCCTTCTTCAGCTCGTTCTTGAAGGTGGTCGCCACCGAGACACTGTCGAACACGGCATCGACCGCAACCCGCGTGCCCTTGACGCCGGCGAGGAGTTCCTGTTCGGCCAGGGGAATGCCCAGTTTCTCGTAGGTTTCTCTGATCTCTTTCGGAATCTCGTCGAGCGATTTCGGCGCTTCCGCACCACGGGGAGCCGCATAGTAGTGCAGATCCTGGAAATCGATCTTGGGATAGCTGACCTTGGCCCAGTTGGGCTCGGTCATCACGCGCCAGCGGCGTAACGCCTCCAGGCGCCACTCGAGCATCCAGCCCGGCTCACGCTTCTTGTCCGAGATGAAGCGGACGATGTCCTCGTCGAGGCCCTTCGGGGCGAGGACCGAATCTACCGCTGTTTCGAAGCCGTACTTGTACTGGTCGACGTCGATCTGTGCGACCTGATCGATCGTCTGTTGCACTGCGGGCATCTGCCGTTCTCTCCGTTTTCCCGCTCAAGCGGCTATGGCGTCGGAGGCGGAAATGCTCCGCCATGCGCCGATGAAGGTGTCGATCTCGGCCATTGTCGTGGTCGGTCCGATGCTCACGCGGATCGCCGACCGTGCGACCTCGCCCGGCAAGCCCATGCCGGTGAGAACCGTACTTTGTGCGACTTTGCCCGATGAGCATGCCGCACCGGCGCTGACAGCGAACCCGGCCAGATCCAGTTTGACGATGGCGAGTTCGGCAGGCAGCCCCGCCAGGGCGAAGCATGAAGTATTGGGAAGACGCTGCGCCGCCTCACCGACGATCTGCACCGCAGGCGTTGCGGCCCGCAGACCGGATTCGAGGCGTTCTCTCATCGCCCTGACGGATTCCATGGCACCCAGTCGCGCACCGGCGCTTTCCGCGGCGGCTCCGAAACCCGCGATCGCGGGGACATTCTCCGTCCCGGATCTGCGGCGCCGCTCCTGGCCGCCCCCGAGGCTCGCCGCGCGCGAGCCGTCGCACGAGCGACCAGAGCACCGGCACCCTTCGGGCCACCGAGTTTGTGCGCGGAAACGACGACATAGTCTGCGTCATCCGCCAGCGAGCCGAGGTCGATCCTCCCGGCACCTTGAACAGCATCGCACAGGACCGACCATCCCTGGGCACGCGCGATCGCCGCCGCTGCGGCCGTCGGCTGGATCACGCCCGTCTCGTTGTTGGCGAGCTGAAGACAGAACAGCCTGTTCCCGTTGTCGTGGCGAGACAGTCGCTCCGACAGAGTGGCAAGATCGATGACGCCGCTCGAAAGAAGCGGAAGGTCGACGAGCGACCTCGCATGGCGCCGCGCAGGCTCGCGAATGCTGTCGTGCTCGAGGGCGCTGAGCGCGACTACGTCCCAGCCGGCGGCTAAGACGCAATTGTTGGCTTCTGTGGCGCCGCTGGTGAACACCACGTCCGCAGGGCGGGTCTTGAGCAGTCCAGCAACCTTGTCACGTGCGCGCTCGAGGCTGGCGCGCGCCGCGCGTCCCTCCTTGTGGACCGAAGACGGGTTCCCCAGCAGATCGAGCGCGTCAGTCATGGCGACGCGAGCTTCCGGCAGTAACGGGGCCGTCGCGTTCCAATCGAGATATATGCGCTCCACAGACATCAGCGTGTCATCCCGCCGTCGAACAGTGCCGGCGCCTGGCGCGGGCGCGGTTGCGCCAGCGAGCCGTTGACGACATCGTCCAGCGTGACGCCGGACAGGAAGCTGTTGATCCGTTCGCCCAGGGCGTCCCAGAGTCCATGCGTCAGGCAACGCTGTCCGCCGACGCATGCGGTGGGCTGCTCGCCGGTGCAGCGGGTCATGCGGACGTCCTCGTCCACGGCGCGCATAACCTCGGCGATCGTGATGCGCCCCGATTCTTGTCCGAGCCGATAGCCACCGCTGCGCCCACGGGCGCTTTCGACCAGCCCCGAACGCCGCAGGCGGATGAAGATCTGCTCGAGATAAGCGAGCGAGATGCCTTGCCGCTCGGCAATGGCGGACAGCGGAACTGCGTCCTGGCCAACACTGTGCTTGGCGAGGTCGGCCATCGCCATCACCGCATATCGGCCTCTCGTCGTGAGTTCCACGTCACCGACTCCGCAACCAACTGCATCGTGACGGAGTGTGTTCCGCCACGCACCGCTTGATCTCGCATACCCGGCCCGTGCTAAGAACGCCGCCCGACCGCCACGGCGGCAGTCGGTAGGCGCGGCTCCGGACGCGGCCGGCTGCGAGGGATAGTTTCGAACAGTTCTAAAGCCCGACCGTATATGGGAATTCCGATCGCTCTAGTCAAGTATCTTCGGTGCCGGAGCAGGTACCAAGTGCGGCAGATCGAACGGGGCTCCGGAATCCGGCGGGGTGAACGCCACTGGCGCGGGCCGTCCGCGCGTGCGGCCGATCGGCGGTCGCACGATGTCTAACGAAAGGCGACGATTGAAATGCCCGAATTGATGATCAACGGTCCCGCCGGACGGATCGAGGCGCGCTACCATCACGAAGCGCGTGCCGGCGCGCCGATTGCCATGATCCTGCATCCTCATCCGCAATTCGGCGGCACGATGAACAATCAGATCGTGTACGCACTGTACTACGCTTTCGTGGAGCGGGGCTTCTCGACGCTGCGCTTCAATTTCCGCGGTGTCGGACGCAGCCAGGGGTACTTCGACAACGGCCCCGGCGAGTTGGCCGATGCCGCTTCGGCCCTTGATTGGCTACAGCTGCAGAACCAGGACTCGCCCGTGTGCTGGATCGCCGGCGTATCGTTCGGCACTTGGATCGCGATGCAGTTGCTGATGAGGCGCCCCGAGGTGGACAGCTTCATCTGCGTCGGGCCGCCCGCCAATCTCTACGATTTCTCGTTCCTCGCGCCCTGCCCGTCGTCTGGCTTGCTCGTCAATGGCGAGAAGGACCGCGTCGTGCCGACAGCGGCCGTCGCTGAAATGTCCGTCAAGACGAAGGTTCAGCGCGGGATTCAGCTCGAGCACGCGGTGGTGCCCGGCGCCAACCACTTCTTCGAGGACAAGATCGACGACCTCGTGAAGGTGTGCGGCGAATACGTCGACCGCCGGATGGTCGAAATCCTCAAGGCGCGGCGCGAAGCCAAGGACTGATCGACGCCGCATGGCGTCCCGCCCGCAAGATGGCGTCCCGCCCGCAAGCCCCTACTGCGAAGGGGCTTTCTGCGGCTTGGGCTGAGCAACCGGCTGTTGGCTTGGAGCAGGCGGTGGTGCCGTCGCGGCCGCGGCCGGCGCCACCGCCTTCGGCGGGGTGGCTGGCTTGGCTGGCGGGGTCGCCGGCGCAGCGCCCTTCGCGTTGATGGTGGTTGCCGGCGCGAGGGTTGCGGCAGCGCCGGCGGCGCGCTGCTGTTGGATGTTCTTCTCGATCTCGCGCCATTTTGCGACGTTGGCGTTGTGGTCTTTCAGCGTTTCGGCGAACACGTGCCCGCCCTTGCCGTCGGCCACGAAGAACAGCTCCTTCGTCTGCGCGGGCTTGAGCACCGCCTCTATGGCCGCGCGGCCGGGATTGCAGATCGGTGTCGGCGGCAGTCCCGGGATCACGTAGGTGTTGTGAGCGGTGTTCGATTGGATCTCGCTGCGCAGGATCGGCTTGCCCCATTGCACCCGCCCCTGTGCCAGCCCGTAAAGGATCGTGGGATCGGACTGGAGCTTCATGTTCTGGCGCAGGCGATTCACGAAGACCGCGGCGACACGGTCTCGTTCGTCGTTGCGCCCGGTCTCCTTCTCGACGATCGACGCGAGGATCAGCGCCTCCTGAGGCGACTTCAGCGGCAGCCCCTCCTGGCGCTCCGCCCACAGTTGCTCGAGAACACGCCGCTGCGAACTCTGCATCATGTCGACCACCGCCTGCCGGGAAGAGCCCCGCGGGAGTGAGTATGTCTCCGGCAGCAGGGTGCCTTCGGGTGGCACGTCTTTCAGGTCCCCGGTCAGGCTCTGGTCCGCTTTGATTCGTTCCGCGATCTGGTGGCTCGTAAGGCCTTCAGGAATCGTCACGCGCATAAGGACGGTGCGGCCCTCCGCCAGCGTGTCGATTACGGTGCGCAGGCTTGCTTGCTGCTTCAGTTCGTATTCGCCTGCTTTGAGCTGGACCGGCTTGCCACCGGCCCAGGCCGACTGTCTCGCGACCAACCAGTACGAGAGCAGGAACATGTGGCGGCTGGACACGACCCCTTCGCGCTCGAGTCGCTCGGCGATCGCGAGTGAGCCGTCATTGCGCGGAATAGCCACGATGCGGTTCTGCTCAAGCGGCCCCGCGACATCGAGCGATGACAGGACATAATACGTGGCGCCTGCGAGGGCGACCATTGTAGCGACCAGTACGGTCAGCATCGTGTTCAGCAGCTTGAGCACCGACCTCGCCTTCCTTGGCTCATCCGCCTTGACCCGCTCCATGGCGCTGCGCGAGGCGCGGCGCGGCGCATTCTGAGCCGGCCGCAGCGCCACCGCCGGTGGAGCGGGCAGCGCGGTGCCATTACCGGCCGGAGGCCTCGTCGTTTCATTGCTGGGGCGGCGATTGCTCATCAGCTACTCCGCGGCGCCAGTCGCTGCCGCCGACGCAGGACCGAACCACACGCTGAAACTAACGGAAAATATGGCGAAAGCCAGCCGAACCGTCAGATGGCGCAGCAACACGGGGTCGCCGCGCACCGTCAGACGGCGTGACGGCGCAAGACGACCGACGCGTTGGTCCCGCCAAACCCGAACGAATTCGACAACACCACGTTGATGTCACGCTTGCGCGGTTTATGCGGCACGAGATCCACCGCTGTTTCGACCGAGAGGTTGTCGAGATTGAGTGTGGCCGGCGCGATCTGATCGCGCATAGCCAGAATCGAGAAGATCACTTCCACCGAACCGGCCGCGCCCAGCAGGTGGCCGATCGAGGACTTGGTCGACGACATCGAGACGCGGGCCGCCGTGTTCGCGAACAGCCGCTCCACCGCGGCGAGTTCGATCGTGTCGGCCATCGTCGAGGTGCCGTGAGCGTTCACGTAGTCGATGTCGGACGCCTGGATGCCCGCGCGCTTGATCGCGGCCTGCATGCAGCGGTAGGCCCCGTCGCCATCTTCGGACGGCGCCGTGATGTGATAGGCATCCCCCGAGAGGCCGTAGCCGATCAGTTCGGCATAGATCTTGGCTCCACGCGCCTTGGCGTGTTCGTACTCCTCGAGCACCACGATGCCGGCGCCCTCGCCCATGACGAACCCGTCACGGTCCTTGTCGTAGGGCCGCGAAGCTTTGGTCGGGGTGTCGTTGAAGGCGGTCGCCAATGCCTTGCACGCGGCGAAGCCGGCCAAGGAAATCCTGCAGATCGGGCTTTCGGTGCCACCCGCGACCATAACGTCCGCGTCACCCAGAGCGATCAGGCGGCCCGCATCTCCGATCGCGTGCGCGCCGGTCGAGCATGCGGTCACGACGGCATGGTTCGGGCCCTTGAGATCGTGCCGGATCGACACGTATCCTCCTGCGAGGTTGATCAGGCGCCCGGGAATGAAGAAAGGAGAAATGCGGCGCGGGCCCTTATCTTTCAGCAGCAGGGAGGTATCCGCGATGCCGGAGAGGCCGCCGATGCCGGAACCGATCAGGACGCCGGTGCGCTCCTGTTTGTCGCGCGTGTCGGCTTTCCAGCCGGCGTCGGCCAGGGCCTGGTCGGCGGCGGCCATCGCATAGACGATGAAGTCGTCGACCTTGCGTTGCTCCTTGGGCTCCATCCAATCGTCGGGATTGAACTTGCCCTCGGACAACGATCCGCGAGGAATGAAGTTCGCGATCTGGCAGGAGATGTCGGAGACGTCGAATTCCTCGACGCGCCTCGCCCCGTTCTTGCCTTCGAGAAGGCGCGACCACGTCGCTTCGACGCCGCACCCGAGCGGCGTCACCATGCCCAGTCCCGTGACGACAACCCGTCGCAGCATCCGCTATCCCCGTAGAGGTAATTCTTTGGATGACCTGCCGGGAACTGGAGGTGAGGCGCCCTTGCCTTCCGCACGCTCCGGGTTGTGCTCCCGGCACGTAGGGCCGCGCCTGGGCGCGGCCCGCTGGTATCAGGCAGCGCTCTGCTGCTTCTCCAGGAACTTCACGGCGTCACCGACGGTCTGGATCTGCTCGGCCGCATCGTCCGGGATCTCGCAGCCGAACTCTTCCTCGAAGGCCATGACCAGCTCGACGGTGTCGAGGCTGTCCGCGCCGAGATCGTCGATGAAGCTCGCGTTGTCCGTGACCTTCTCGGCCTCGACGCCGAGGTGCTCGATGACGATCTTTTTCACGCGGCTGGCGACGTCGCTCATTTTCTTGTCCCCTGAATCTCTCAAGTCCGGTGCTGTTCGTGAATTCGTTGGGTCGCGGCAGCCCGACAGCGTTGAAGCCTGCAGCGAAGCGGTTTTCCAGAGCCGAACCCCGCGGAGAACGCTGTTCGCGCCGCGCTGCTCGTGTCTGAATGATCCTCGGGCTCGTTAACACACTTCGATTCGCATTGCCAGCCGCCGCGACGAGCCCCGCGGTAGCGTCCGCGCGGCGGTCCGAACCGCTCGGCGTGAGCTTGGATTCTCCAATCAGATCATAACTATACCGCCGTTCACGTGCAGCGTTTGACCGGTCATGTAGCGCGCTTCCTGGCTCGCCAGATAGACGGCTGCGGCGGCGATATCCTCAGGCGTTCCGAAGGTCTGCGCCGGGATCGCGCCCATGATGTCGGCCGTCTGCTTTTCGGTCAGCACGTCCGTCATTGCCGTCTTGATGAAGCCCGGGGCTATGCAGTTGGCGGTGATGCCACGGGATGCGACCTCGCGCGCCAAGCTCTTCGTCATGCCGATCATGCCGGCCTTGGAGGCGGCGTAGTTGCCCTGGCCGGGGTTGCCGATGATGCCGGAGACCGACGAGATGTTGATGATGCGGCCGTAGCCCGTCTTCGAACGCATCATGTGCCGGGCCGCCGCGCGCATGAGCATGAATGTCGAGGTCAGGTTGACGGCGATCACGTCGTCCCACTGCTCGTCCTTCATCACCATGAACAGGTTGTCCTTGGTCAGGCCGGCGTTGTTCACGAGGATGTCGAGCCGGCCCCCGAGCGCCTTTACGGCCTCGTCGATCAGCTTGCCGACCTGCTCCTTGTTGGCGAGGTCGCACGGGACGACGACGGCCCGCTCCTTGAGCTCTGCCTTGAGAGCTTCCAGTTTCTCCGCCTGACGGCCGGAGATTGCGACGGTAGCGCCGCGCGCGTGCAGGGCGCGCGCGATGGCGCCGCCAATGCCACCGGTTGTGCCCGTGACGAGCGCCGTCTTGCCTGCGAGATCGAACATGATCTGGTCCTTATGCGAGCAGAAGCGGCAGCGCCGCCTCGATGTCTGAGGGGGAGCCCACGGGTTGGGCCTTGAGCGACTTGTCGATCCGGCCGGCGAGGCCGGTCAGAACCTTGCCCGAGCCGATCTCGAACATCTGCGTGACGCCAGCCGCGGCCATCGCCAGCACGCATTCGCGCCAGCGCACGGTGCCGCACACCTGCTCGACGAGGCGCTTGCGGATGTTGGCCGGATCCGCGATCGGTGCGGCCACCACGTTGCTGACGACCGGCACCGCAGGCGCCTTCATCTCGATCCGGGCGAGGGCCTCGGCCATGGCGTCGGCCGCCGGTTTCATGAGGGCGCAGTGGAAGGGAGCCGACACCGGAAGCGGCAGCGCTCTGCGCAGACCGTGAGCCTTGCCGACTTCGCCGACCCGGTCGATGGCGGACTTGTGACCCGAAAGCACGACCTGGGTCGGCTCGTTGTCGTTCGCCACCTCACAGACGTCGCCCTGGGCAGCGTCGGCGGCGATCTTGCGTGCGACGTCGAGCCCCACGCCGAGCAGTGCGGCCATGGCCCCCTGGCCGACCGGAACGGCCTTCTGCATGGACTGGCCACGCAGCTTGAGCAGCCGGGCGGTGTCGGCGACCGAGAAAGTCCCTGCGGCGGCGAGAGCCGAATACTCGCCGAGGGAATGGCCCGCGACGAACTTGATCGATTTGCCGAAGGCGACACCCCGTGCCTGCAGGACCCGCATGACGGCAAGCGACACGGCCATGAGCGCCGGCTGCGCGTTCTCGGTGAGCGTCAGCGTCTCGGCCGGCCCCTCCCACATGATCTGGGAGAGCTTCTGGCCGAGCGCGGCATCGACCTCGTCGAACACCGCCTTCGCCTCGGGGAAGGCCTTCGCGAGATCGCTGCCCATGCCCACGGCCTGGCTGCCCTGCCCCGGAAATACCAATGCTATCGACATTTTGCCGCCCGTTCCAAGACCCACCGTGGCGGCCTTTTGGCCCGGAGCCCCGGTCCCGTCAAGCAAGCGAACGGGCCGTACGCGGGTTTGGCACTTGCCGCCGCGCTCGCTTTTCCGGCCTGCGACGGGCGCGGGGTCGTTATCCGCAGGGCACCGACGATTTCGCGGCCGGCACCATCTGACGCGCGCGGACGCGACCGCAATGTCGATCCTGCGTCTATCGAGTGGACATTCCGCTCGGGAACCTAACCAAACGCCTTGCGTGACAATTGCTATCCTGGCGCGCCTGCCGTATCTCGCCGCTGAGGCTGCGGCGATCCGACCGCGCCGGCACGAACCGATTCATTGGGGACAATCGATGGACACCGTCCTGATCATTGGCGCCGGCGCTGCCGGTTCGGTCGTCGCGCAGAAGTGCGCGATGAACCGCGACGTCTTCAAGACGATCCATCTCGCTTCGCGGCGCCTGGAGAGCTGCGAAAAGATCGCCCAGCGCTGCAAGGGCAAGGTCCACACCCATCAGGTCGATGCCGACGACGTCAAGGCTACCGCCAAGCTGATCAAGGCGACGAAGCCCGACCTCGTGATCAACATGGCGCTGCCCTACCAGGACCTGCCGATCATGGATGCGTGCCTGGAGACCGGTGTGCACTACATGGATACGGCCAACTACGAGCCGCGCGACGAGGCCAAGTTCACCTACAAGTGGCAGTGGCCCTACCACAAGAAATACAAGGACGCCGGCATCATGGCGATCCTGGGCTGCGGCTTCGATCCGGGTCAGTCGAACATCTATTGTGCTTATGCGCAGGAATTCATGTTCGAGGAGATCGAGACGATCGACATCGTGGATTGCAACGACGGCAGCCACGGCAAGGCGTTCGCCACCAACTTCAACCCCGAGATCAACCTCCGCGAGGTTACGCAGCGGGGCAAGTACTGGAAGGACGGCAAGTGGATCGAGATCGATCCGCTCTCGATCTCCTGCATGATCGACTATCCCGAGGTCGGCCCGCGCAAGAGCTACCTCATCTATCACGAGGAGGAGGAGAGCCTCGTAAAGCACATCAAGGGCCTCAAGCAGATCCGCTTCTGGATGACCTTCTCCGACAACTACATCAAGCACCTCGAAGTGCTCCAGAACGTCGGCATGACCCGGATCGATCCGGTCATGTACAAGGGCACGCCGGTGATCCCGATGGAGTTCCTGAAGGAGCTGCTGCCCCCGCCGTCGTCGCTCGGCGCGAACTACACCGGCAAGACCTCGATCGGCTGCATCTTCACGGGCACGGGCAAGAACGGCAAAGCGCGCCGCTCGATGATCTACAACGTCTGTGAGCACCAGCACGCCTTCAAGGAGACCGGCGCGCAGGGTGTGTCATACACGACGGGCGTGCCCCCCGTGGTCGGCGCGATGATGCTGTTCAAGGGCCACTGGGGCCCCAAGCCCGGCGTCTACAACGTCGAGCAGCTCCCATCCAAGCCGTTCATGGACGAGATCGGCAACCAGGGCCTGCCCTGGCACGCCGTGGACCTTAAGGCGGCCGACCAGAAAGAGCTGTTCAAGGTCAAGACGTGATCGGCCCCGCATGCCGGGCGCGCGCCTTCGGCCCGGTCCACGCAGGCAGTTCCAGGAGTGTGTCGAGCGGCCGGACTCTCTGGCCGCACACCTGCCGTGCGCCTAACCGCTAATGGCTTGGAATTGCCAGCCTGTCGCCATTAAGGTCCAGCCTCGAATTGCCGTCGCGCCGGCGCCGTAGTCGTGCGTGCTTTGTCCCCCGAGCGTCCCGTCGATGCCGTCCTGTTCGTCGGCACCCCCGATCGGGGGCGGGGGATGCGCTGCCGAGGAGAGTGACATGTCCGCCGACGGCGCCCCGAAGGCCAAGGACGCCGCCGCGCATCCGCGCTTCGTGCGCGGCCCGCTTCTGCCCCACGTCCTGGTCATGAGTGGCACCGGGGCCATCGGGCTGATGGCGCTTTTCCTGGCCGACCTCGTCAACATGGTCTTCCTCGGGCTGCTCGGGGATCTCGATATCATCTCCGCCGTCGGCTATGCCGGGCCGGTGATGTTCCTGACGACCTCGGTCGGCATCGGCTTGGCCGTTGGAGCGACGGCCGTCATCTCACCCGCTGTCGGCGCCCGCGATCTCGAGCGGGCGATACGGCTCGTCGGCAGCGCGCTGGCCTTGTCGTTCCTCTCGACCGTGGCGCTCGTGATCGTGCTCCTGCCGCTGATTTCGCCGATCATGACGGCGATCGGCGCGAGCGGTCGCAGCCACGAACTGGCGACGCGCTATCTATGGGTGCTGATCCCGTCGTTGCCGATTCTGTCCCTGGCCATGTGCGCCTCCGCCGTCTTGCGCGCGCTCGGCGACGCGACCGGTTCCATGCGCATCACCCTGGTCAGCGCCGTCGTTGCCGTCGCGCTCGATCCGATCTTCATCTTCACCCTGGGAATGGGCCTGGAAGGTTCGGCGATCGCGACCGCGCTCGCACGTACGGCCGCAGCCGGGGTCGGCTGGTGGGCCATCTCCGCACGCCACCGCGCGTGGCGATTTCCTGCGGTCGCGACCCTCATGGTCGATGCGCCTGCGATCGCGCGCGTGGCGATCCCGGCGGTCCTCACCAACGTGGCGACACCGTTCGCTCACGCCTTCGCCACCGGTCAGATCGCCCAGTTCGGTGACGCCGCGGTCGCGGCCTCTGCGCTGTGGGGACGCCTCAATCCCGTGGCGTTCGGGGCGATCTTCGCCCTGACGGCCGCAATCGGTCCGATCGTGGGCCAGAACTATGGCGCGCGCGCCTACGACCGCGTCTGGGACACCATCACCGAGGCGCTCAAGGCGAACTGGATCTTCTGTCTCGTCGGCTGGCTTGCGCTGCTGGTCGGCACGCCGTTCATGCTGCGCACCCTCGGTGTCGGCGGCGATGCCGCCCGGCTCGTGATGGTGTCGGTGCTCTGGTTCTCGCCGGCGTTCGGCTTCCTCGGCATGCTGTTCGTCGCCAATGCCGTCTTCAATGTCCTGGGCGCGGCCACCTACGCCACCGCCTTCAACTGGGGGCGGGCGACCATCGGGACGATTCCCTTCGTGTGGCTGGGCGGTCACTGGTTCGGCGCGATCGGCGCATTCTCCGGCACGGTCCTCGGAGCCATTCCTGCCGGATTGATCGCTGTTTGGGTTGCCTATCGGCGGGTCGGCGTCGTCGCCGCCAAGGAACCGGCGGCCCAGCGAACAGTGTGACAGAGCCGGCCGGCCCCTGTAGAAAGGCGGCTTGCCGGGCGGTCGCCGCGGCTCGCGGTGTGCGGATAGCGCGCTGCGGGGCGCATGACATCCGGGCTTGTCGTCCGCGCTCCCCGATCCGCTCCTCGATGACCCCTTCTGACGCCCCTGGTGGCTCTCCAAGTCCCGATCGCCCCTCGCTGCTGCTCGACCTGCGGCGCAGCGCCGGCGCCGCCATGCGCCGGCTCGTTTCGATGGGCCGCTATCCCAAACGCGCCATGCTGGTGGCGAACGACATCGTCGTGCTCGCTGCCAGTCTGTGGCTGTCCTTCGCATTGCGCTACAGCGAACTCTACGTGCCGCCGTCACTGGCATTCGCGCTGCTGATGGCTGTCGCGCCATTCCTGGGCGTTTTCACGTTCTTCCAGCTCGGCCTCTATCGCATGGTCACGCGTTACATCGGGACGCGGACCATAAGCCGTATCGGCGCTGCGATGTGCCTGTCGATCCTGCTGTGGGCCCTGGTCGTATTCCTCTCTGGGATCCAGGGTGTGCCGCGCGCGAGCCTGTTCATCTATGCCGTTCTGGGAACGGCCGGAATCTGGGGAACCCGGCAGATCGCCGGGGCCCTGCTGAAGCGCGTCGGCGTGGAGATCATCGTCTCGAACGACGAGAACCGCCTGCCGGTCATCATCTATGGCGCTGGGCCTCGCGGATTGGATTTGGCGGGTGCGCTGGAGCGCTCGGACCGCTTTCAGCCGTTCGGCTTCGTCGACAAGACACCGTCGCTGTGGGGGCAGTACATCGGGGGGTACAAGGTCTATCGGCCGGATCGGCTGCCGGGGCTCGTCGAACGTCACGGCGTCAAGGAAGTGTTGCTCGCGCTGACCGACATCACGCGGCTCGAGCGCGCCGCGATCCTGAAGGATCTCGAGAAGCTCCAGATCGCGGTGCGAACGCTTCCGACATATTCGGAAATCGCGACGGGCAAGGTGACGGTCAGCGATCTGCGCCCGGTGGACGCTGTCGACCTGCTGGGCCGTGATCCCGTGCCGCCGCATCCCGAACTTCTGGCCCGGACGACCGCTGGCCGCTCCGTCATGGTGACCGGCGCCGGCGGCTCGATCGGCTCGGAGCTCGTGCGCCAGATCCTGCGGCAGGGGCCGCGGAAGTTGGTGTTGCTCGATATGTCCGAGAACGCGCTCTACGAGATCGAGACGGAGGTCTCGGGTATCGTGCAGGGGCTTCCAGCCCGCACCGATCTCGGACGCGCGCCGGTCAGGCCCGAGATCGTATCGGTGCTGGGCTCGGTGCTCGATAGGAGCCTGCTCGACGATGTGCTGAAGAAGCATGAGGTCGAAACGATCTATCACGCGGCCGCCTACAAGCACGTTCCCATCGTGGAGCGCGAGCCGGAGGCCGGCCTCGTCAACAACACCTTCGGCACACGAACGCTCGCCGATGCTGCCGAAGCGGCCAACGTCGAACGCGTGGTGTTGATCTCGACCGACAAGGCCGTGCGCCCGTCGAGCGTGATGGGCGCCAGCAAGCGTTTGGCGGAGATGGTGTTGCAGGCCCGTGCGGCCTCCACCAAAGCCCACACCGTATTCACGATGGTCCGTTTCGGGAACGTGCTCGACAGCTCCGGGTCGGTGGTCCGCCGCTTCCGCAAGCAGATCGAGGCGGGTGGCCCCGTGACGGTCACGCACCCCCAGATGATCCGTTACTTCATGTCGATCCCGGAGGCGGCCTCGCTCGTGATCCAGGCCGGGGCCATGGCGCGGGGCGGCGAACTGTTCGTGCTCGACATGGGCGAGCCGGTTCGCATCGACGATCTGGCGCGCTCCATGATCCGATTGATGGGACTGGAAGTGCGTGACCAGGAGCATCCCGGCGGCGACATCGCGATCGCCTATATCGGCCTGCGCCAGGGCGAGAAGCTGCGCGAGGAACTGCTGATCGGCGATCTGACCTCGGGCACCGAGCATCCTCGCATCCAGAAGGCGCGCGAGCCGTTCCTGCCGGCCGCGGAGCTCGAGCAGCACCTGACCGAGCTGGCCAAAGCCATTTCGGCGGGCGATCCCGCCCATATCCGTGCGGTCCTGACCCGGGCCGTGGAGGGCTATCACCAGGAGCCGGCCGAAACGATCGGCGACGACGAAGTGGCGGTGTGGCCTCCGGTGGTCTCCCAGGCCGTCCATTGACGGCCGGCCGCTCGGACACGCGCTCGTGATCGCCGACGGCCGACGAGGGCTCGCGAGGTCTCTTCACCCGCGTCGAGGCCCGTGTCATCTTTTCCCCATGCAGCGATTGATGCGCGTCCACACACTGTTTGCCGCACTGTGTCTCGTCGCCTGGTTCGCAGCGGCGACCGCGACGCCATTTGCCCAAGGCTGGCGGCCGGCGCAGACCGGGCCGGACAATGCAGTCGACCTCGAATTGGTGCTGGCGGTCGACATTTCGCTATCGATGGACATGGATGAGCTGCGGGTGCAGCGTTCCGGCTACGCGAACGCGCTGCGCGACCCTGAAGTTCTCAAGGCGATCCTCGGCGGGCCGCGGGGTCGTATCGCCGTCACCTACTTCGAATGGGCCGGGCAGAGCATCCAGCTTCCGATCGCCACCTGGGAGCTGGTCGACAGCGAAGCTGCTGCGAATGCACTGGCCGACAAGATCGAGCGGGCGCCGATTTCTCGCCACCGCTACACGTCGATCTCCGGCGCGATGCTCTTCGCCGAGCGGCAATTCGACCGAAGCCCGTTCCGTGGCGTCCGCCGGGTTCTGGACATCTCCGGCGACGGCCCCAACAACAACGGGCCTCCAGTCACCGACGTCCGCGACCGATTGGTCGACCAGGGGATCGTGATCAACGGCCTGCCGCTCGTCCTGAAGACCGGCGGCTCGGCCTTCGACCTAAAGGATCTCGACATCTACTATGCCGACTGCGTCATCGGCGGTCCCGGGTCGTTTTCGATCTCGGTGAAGTCGATCGAAGAGTTTCAGCCGGCGATCAGGCGCAAGATCCTGCTCGAGGTGGCGGGACGCGAACCGCCTCTCCCCCTCATCCGGATACAGGACGGCGCTCAGCCCGAGGCGCCGCGGATCGATTGCATGATTGGGGAAAAGTTGTGGCGGCGCTACATGGATGGCCGGTTCTGGCCGGAACGCTGAGGACCGGCTGCCCCGATCTGGCCGCATCGCACGCAAATCCACGCCACAGGCGGGCGGTAGCACTTCGTTAACCGAATCTATCGTTAACCGAATCTGAAGAGTCTCCCGCTAGATTCGCACGGTCATGCGTGTGTTCCGCGTCGCTGCCGCCTTGTCCCTCGCTGCGCTGCTCCTCAATGGTTGCGGCAAGCAGCCTCAATTCGTCGCCAAGGAAGAGCCCTGGCGCGCGGACGAGGAGCGCTCGTGCCTTGCTTCCGGCGTGGCGACCCGCAGTCCGTTCGTCACCACCCGGTCGGCGTTGGGCGGACCGGGCGTCTGCGGAGCCCTGCAGCCGTTCGAAATGAGTGCCGCGGCGGCCGGACGGGTGCAGATGCGCCCGGCCGCGATGCTGCGCTGCCCGATGGTTCCGGCAGTCGAGCGCTGGGTCCACGGCGTCGTCGAGCCGGCGGCGCGACGGCACTTCGGGGTGCCCGTCGTGGAGATCAAAGTGGCGGCATCCTATGCCTGCCGTCCCATGAACCACGTTTTCGGGGCCAAGCTCTCGGAGCATGGCCATGCGAACGCTCTCGACGTGTCCGTGTTCCAGCTCGCGGACGGCCGCTCGGTTTCGGTCAAGCAGGGCTGGAGAGGATCACCCCAGGAACAGGCTTTCCTGCGTACAGTCCACCAGGGCGCGTGTGACACATTCACGACTGTCCTGGGTCCCAATGCCGACGCCTATCACCAGGATCACTTTCATATGGATCTAGCGCGGCACGGCCGCAACGGCGACATCCGCATCTGCAAATGAACTGGCAGTAGGCGCCAGCCGGTGGCCGAAGGGTTTGCCCGCTCGGCGCAACTCCGGCGGACGGCCTGATCGTAAGGACCGTGCCCGGGTCGTCTTTTCCGCCGCGCCGAACTGCACTATCTAGCGGCAATGATGAAGAATACGCGATGGCGGCCCGAAGTGGCGATGGTGCTTGGAGCGGGGCTCGGAACCCGCATGCGCCCACTCTCCGACCGCATTCCCAAACCGCTCGTGCCGCTGGCGGGTCGGCCGCTGATCGATCATGTGCTCGATCGCATCTCCGCCGCCGGCGTGCCGCGTGCGGTCGTCAATGTCCATCACAAGGCGGATCAACTCGAGGCGCACCTGTCGTCCCGGCAGGCTCCGCTCATCACCGTCTCGGACGAGCGTGAGCAGCTTCTCGATACCGGCGGGGGAACCCGCAAGGCTCTGCCGCTGTTGGCGACCTCGGACGCCTTCCTCGTCCACAATTCGGACTCCGTTTGGATCGAAGGCGTCGAGCCAAATCTTGAAAAGCTCTTCGACGTCTGGGACGGCGGGCAGCGTCTGGATTGCGTTCTGATGTTGGCGCTATCGGCGGCCAGCGTCGGCTATGCCGGCCGGGGAGACTTTTCACTCGACTCTGAAGGCCGCCTGCGTCGCCGGCGCGAGGGCGAGGTCGTGCCGTTCGTCTACACCGGCGTGCAACTCATTCACCCGCGCATGTTCGAAGACGCCCAGACCGGTCCGTTTTCCATGAACCTCCTGTGGAACCGCGCCATTCTGTCCGGCCGCGCGCTGGGCGTGCGCATGGAGGGGCTGTGGATGCACGTGGGCTCGCCTCAGGAGTTGGCGCTGGCCGAGGGCGCCATGGCCGATCACATGGCGGGCCGCGACGAAGCCTGAGCGCCTCGGCCTCTGGGATCCGCCTCGCATCTCCTTCACGGCGCGGCGCAGTCGGTGTCCCCGGCTGGCCGCCCTACCAAGTCTCGATCGACGGACGCAGGTCGCATTCGTGCGTCCAGCAGCCCGGCTTCTGATTGTGCAGGAACCAGTAGAGTTCGGCGATCTCGCTCGGCGGGATGAACGCGGCATCGCCGTACCTGGCTGCTCTTTCGGCATGTCGCGCGCGGGCCGCCGGCGAATCGATGACGCCGTCGACGATGACATGGGCGACATGGAGGCCTTTAGGACCGTATTCACGCGCGACCGACTGTGCCAGCGATCGCAAGGCATTCTTGCCTCCTGCAAAGCCGGCGAATCCGTTTCCGCCGCGCGTGCTGGCCGTCGCTCCGGTGGCGATGATCGTACCTTTGCCGCGCGGCGCCATGTGCCGCACCGCTGCGCGCATCGTGAGAAACCCCGAGAAGGCGCATTGCTCCCAGAATCTCCGGTATGTCTCGGCCCTCATATCGAGGAATGGAATGCGCTGATTTCCCCCGACGTTGAATACGCACGCGCCGATCGGTCCGATCGTTCGTTCGATGTCGTCGAAGAGCGTATCCACGGCGATTTCGTCACGCGCATCGAGCCCGAAGCTGTGCGCTGAACCGCCGTTGTTGCGGATGCTCTCGACCAGGGGCCGAAGCTTGTCTGCGTCGCGCCTCGCGACGCAGGCCACATACCCGCCGGCAGCGAAGCGTTCTGCAACGGCCGCTCCCGTGCCGTCGCCGGCACCAATGACGAGGCATACGGTCTTGCTCATCGGGAGGTCCTTATGCCCGTGCTGTGGGACGGCTGGAAACCCTGGCGAACCAGGCGGCGAGATGTGGTGTTTCGTCGGCAAGCTGGACCTTGTTGGCCTTTGCGACGATGAAGGCGCATTGTGCGCTGATGTCTGCGACGGTGTAGTCGTTACCTCCGATGTAGGGCCTGGTCGCCAGCTCCCGGTCGAGCCAGGCCATGCGTTCGATCAGCCTCGAGCGGCACCAGGCGCCATAGGCCGGCACCTGCTCGATCCGTCCTTCCCAGAACGGATGACTGTGCCGGAAGAGGTTGCTCGTATTGGCGACGATCTCGAACTCCATGCGGCGGTTCCACATCTCGATCTTGGCCCGCTCGAGCGGCGTCTTGCCGAACAGCGCTGGACTGGGATGCAGTTCTTCCAGATACCGGCAGATCGCAATCGACTCCGTCAGGATCGTGCCATCGTCGAGTTCGAGGACCGGCAGGCCGCCGAGCGGGTTCTTGGCGAGAAAATCTGCGCTTCTGTTCTCGCCCGCCTCCATGTCGACATCGACGATCGGGAGCGCGATCCCCTTTTCGGCGAGGAAGATGCGCACCCGCCGAGGATTCATGCCGGCTTTCAGGTTGTAGAGTTTCATGTGTTCCGTCTCGGCTGCGGTCAGGGCGAGCCCACACTGTGCGATCATCTCCCCGCGATCTCAAGCCTTGCAGCAACGCCGCGATTCCCGCCCGGTATCCGGGGCGGCAAGCGATCGGCTCTTCACATGTCGCACGATCCCACGGACATTGGGACGTGGACGATCGCGGGGTCGTCGTGCCGGCGGTGGGCTCAGTGAAAGGTGGTCGACGGATCGGCTGTTTGTCTTCTACATCCCGGAGCCCCGGCGTTTCACTCACCCGACAGGAGGTCCCGCATCATGTCGCGCCAGATCACGATCGCCCAGGCACGCGTGGCGCTCGACGATCCGCATGCCTGCACCGACTCCGGCGACGTTCTGTGCGCAATGGGTGCGCTGTTCGACACTTTGGTCAGGCGCGACGCATCCGGCCGGTATGTGCCTGCGCTGGCGACGGGTTGGGTTGTCTCGGACGATGCCAGGAGCTTCACGTTTTCACTGAGGAACGACATCCGATTCCACAACGGTGATATCTGCGATGCCGAAGCCGTGCGTTGCTCGATCGAGCGCATGGCGCGACCGGACATGGGCGCGACCTTGGGGGCGCCCGGCGTCTACGCGCAGTATCTCGCCGGAGTGCGCGTCGAGATCCTCGACCGCCTCAAGGTCCGCGTGACGTTGGCCGAGCCCTTGGCCGATCTTCTCGATATCCTCGTCGCCGGTCATATCGTTTCGCCGCGTGCGATCGAAGCGGCCGGGGAAGATCTTGCGGCACGCGCCGTGGGGACCGGGCCCTACCGCCTGGAAGAGTATGTGCCCGGCGAACGCATCTGTGCCTGCGCCGATCCCGAGCACCATGCCGGCCCGCCCGCGCATCAGCGGATCGTCTGGGTTCGCGGTGAGAGCCCTGCGGCTCGCCTCGCCATGCTTCGCAGCGGCGCCGCCGACATCGCCATGGGATTGCGAAGTGCCGAGGCTCGGGACCTGCGGGCACTTCCTGGGTTCACGTCGGTGAACGCTCTGGCGCCGACGGCCATCATCTTGATGTTCGACGCGTCGCGAGGCGCAGGCGCCGACTCCCGGGTCCGAAGAGCGTTGAACCTCGGCATCGATCGCGAAGCCTTGGTTCGTGACGTCCTCGCCGGCGCCGGCCAGCCCCTGCACGGCTTCGTCAGTCCGGTTCATTTCGGCTCGGACCCAGGGGCGCCGGAGTTTCGGCCTGACCGTACCGAGGCGCGACGCCTCCTCTCGGAAGCAGGTTACGGCGACGGCATCACGCTCCAGGTCTATTGCCCGACGCGTCTGCCGGACGAGGCTCGACGGCTGGTTCGGGAAATCGAAGCGCAACTGTCAGTGTTTGGCGTACGCTTCAATGTTCATCTCGAAGCCGATCGGACTCGATACGCCAATCGGGTTCGCCTCAAGCAGATCCATGATCTGTGCGTTTTCGATTCCAGCCCGATGAGCACCTTCCGGGTGCTGCACGAAAAGATCGACTCGCGTGTCAGGGGATCGTGGTGGGAAGGCTATGCCAATCCCGCAGTGGAGGCGCTGATCGATCTTGCGCGCCGCGCCACGGACGACGCCGCTCGCGAGGCGCTCTATCGGGAATGCTATCGCCGACTGCAGCAGGATCCGCCCTGGATCTATCTCTACAATCATCGCCAGACGGTGGGCCTGCGGGGAGAGCATCCTGGGTGGGTGATGCCGAGGGACGGCGTGCTCGATGTCCGCGCGCTCCCCACGAGCCTGTAGGGCGCGTTTCGAGGCACGGCCACCCCGTTGCGGACGTCAGCCCGTTTGCGAGGGCCTACCTCGGCGCCCTCATCGATCGGGTCGAGGTCGGCGACGGCCAGATCCGGATCAAGGGTCGCAAGGAGGTACTCGAACAGGCCGTTTTGGCCAACGGAGGCCCCATACCCGGGGTTCGCAGTTTTGTTCGCAGATGGCGCGCCCGGCAGGAGGGTGACGATCCTGACGGATCAAACACTTAGCGTTCCCAAACCAATTGCAGGATTGCATGGGATTGCAGCGGGCTAGTTCGGAAAGTCCCAAACCTCTGAGGCGGAGGGCCTCAGCCTGCTGGCACTACTCGCACCATGCACGACGACGCGATAGCCCCGGGAGCGACCGTCGAGTTCAGCACTCGTTGCAAGGCCGCCGACCTTGTGGCGATCGCACTCTGAGACCGCCCGTCAATCACCAAATTGTTCCTTGGTCGGCAGCTCTACCCTCGACATGATGGTTAGCAGTCGCGGAATGACTACGGGTCCCTCGGGCCCACGCTGCGGTCGATCTTGCGCACTAACGACAGGAACTCCTTGGCGCGATGACGCGGCTTCACGTCTCCGATTACCAGACCACTCGCCACGTCGAGGGCGGCGAACAGCGTCGTCGTGCCGTGCCGCTTGTAGTCGTGCGCCATCGTCGCCGCGCGCCCGCGCTTCAGCGGCAAACCCGGCTGCGTGCGGTCGAGCGCCTGGATCTGGCTCTTTTCGTCGACGCACAGCACCAGCGCCCGGTCGGGTGGGTTCATCTAGGGCGTGGACTCAATTGATCGCAGGAAGATGCGTATGGATGCAAGTTGGAT
>CAYMEB010000022.1:0-37133 GCA_964389095.1 uncultured Hyphomicrobiaceae bacterium | reverse complement strand
AGCTGTCGAAGGCGCGCGACGTGCTCTATCTCGGCCGCGGCATCAGCTTCCCGATCGCGATGGAAGGCGCGCTCAAGCTGAAAGAAATCTCCTACATCCACGCCGAAGGCTATGCGGCGGGCGAACTCAAGCACGGCCCGATCGCGCTGATCGATGAAAACGTGCCGGTGATCGTGGTCGCTCCCCAGGACGACCTATTCGACAAGACGGTCTCCAACATGCAGGAGGTCGCTGCGCGAGGGGGCCAGATCGTCCTGGTGTCAGATGCCCCGAGCGAACGGGCCGGCTGCCGGCTGCTGTCGCATATACGGATGCCCAAGGCGCATCCGTTCACCAGTCCGCTGATCTATGCGGTCCCGATCCAGCTCATGGCCTACCACACGGCCGTCTCGATGGGGACCGACGTCGATCAGCCGCGCAACCTGGCAAAGTCCGTAACTGTGGAATAGCCGGGAAAACCACGGCCGATCGCTGTCGTGGATTTGCCGCAATGTCGTCGCCTGTTCTAGCCTCACCAGGGAATCGGTACGGGCCACAAAGGCGCCGGATCGGGGTCTCGAGGGGTATAGGCAGATGCCAAAGACGTTTGTCCCGGGAGGGGCAGCGCAGAGAATGTCGACAGGCGTGAGAACCACGGTGGTGGCCTCGGCGGCCGTACTGTGTGCCGCAGCCATGGCCAGCTTTGCCCCCGCCATGCCCGCCTTCGCTCAGGACGCGCCTGCAAAGGCTGCCACCAAGGCAGAGCCGAAAGCCTCGAAAGCGGCGCCGAAAGCCGCTGCGAAGAATGCGGACGAGGATGGTGCACCGGCGGCGGCTCCGGCCAAGCGCCGCGATCCCGCGGAAGCCCAGCGCCAGATCGACAACGCCATCAAGCTCCTGCAGTCGGGCAAGAACGAGCCTGCCATACAGACGATAAGCGCAGCGATCGCCGGCGGTAACCTTCCGGCGGCCGTGATGGCCCGCGGTCTCTACCACCGTGGGATCGCTTACCGGCGGACGCAGAAGCCCGCGCAGGCGATCTCGGATTTCACCAGCGCGTTGTGGCTGAAGGGCGGGCTCGCCGATCAGGATCGCGCCGACGCCATGGAACAGCGCTCGGCCGCCTACCGGGAAGCGGGGTTGCCGGACCAAGGCACCGACAGCAAATCCGCCCGCGCCGCGGCCCCGGCCGGCAAAGCGGCGGAAGAGCCCGCCACGACCCAGCCTGCCGTGCGCGCCGCTTCGGCAAAGACGGCCGTGGCTCCGTCAGCCTCGCCGGCCCAGCAGCCGGCTCCGGCAGCCAAGACTTCGTCGCCGCCTGCGCCGACCTGGTCGGCCAAGACCGAGGTCAAGGGGCGTACCGGCGAGCCGCAGGCGACCGCGTCGCCGGTGACCACGGCCTCTGCAGCGACCGCGGCAAAGGGTGCACAGCCTGCCACACCGGCGGCACAGGGCCGCTTCGGCGCCAGGGTTGCGCTGGTCCGCACCAAGCAAGAGGCCGATGCCCTCGTCGCTCGCTTGAAAAAGGAATTCGGCGCCGCCCTGGAAGCCCGCGAGCCGGAGGTCGTGCCGGTCACCTTCGGCGGGATGGGCTCGTTCTTCCAGGTCCGCGTGGCGCCCTTCGCCACTCAGGAAGCAGCGCAGACTGCCTGCACGCGCCTCAAAGGGCCGGGCCTCGACTGCGTCGCGGTCACGCGCTGACCCGGGTGCATTGGCGCCGAGCCGGCGGGCATCGGCGGGGGCGGAGGCGCTAGGACGCCGATCGCTCCCATCGCGTTGCCTGAAACCCTGATATAATGGTTCATAGACCAGAATGGACCAGAATGGCGCTACCGTGTTGGCGCCGACGCCTCTGTGACGCGGGCATGAGAACCGACGAATGAGCGACCGCGACAGGCATCCCGCCACGGGCAGCGAACTGGCTGCCGAGCTGGTCAAGATCGCCGAGGACGACAACCCGCCGCCGGTCCGTCTGGGAACGCGGCTGCGCAATTACTTTCTGACCGGGCTCGTTGTGGTCGGCCCGGTCACCATCACGCTGTATATCGCCCGGTACGTCATCGACGCCGTCGATCGCTGGGTGAAGCCCTATATCCCGGCGATCTACAATCCCGACAGCTATCTGCCGTTCCAGCTCCCGGGCTTCGGGCTGATCTTCGCGATCGTCGCCCTGACGCTGATCGGCGCGCTGGCAGCGAACCTGATCGGGCGCACCCTGATCTCGGCGAGTGAGATGATGCTCGGGCGCATGCCGGTGGTGCGCAACGTCTACCGCGCCACGAAGCAGATTTTCGAGAGCTTCGTCTCAGCGTCGTCCCAGAGCCAGCAGGCCTTCCAGAAGGTCGCGGTGATGGAGTTTCCCTCCAAGGGAATCTGGGCGATCGTATTCGTCACAGGAGAGGCGGCGGCGGCGATCCGGACCGTAGCGCCGGGCGACGAGCTGGTTTCGGTGTTCATGCCGACCCACTTCCTGCCGCCCTCGGGCTTCGTCGTCTTCGTGCCTCGCAGCAACGTGATCCCCATCGATCTGTCGGTCGAGGACGCAGCCAAGATCATCATCTCGGCCGGCATGGTCACACCCGGTGTCCAGACGGAGTTGGGGCGCCTTGCGCAACTCGGCAAGACGAAGGCCAAGGTCGAGCCCATCTGAGGACGCAACCGCGTGCGGGTGGGACGTCGCCCCCGGGTGCAACCGGACGAGGCTTGCTTTCGTTTGGATCGGGGTGCACGCTGCATGATGATTTCATAAGGATGCTCGCGATCGCGGTGACTCCATGACACTCTTGTTGCGCATTGCTTCGATCGCCTTGGCCTGCCTGTTCACGACCGGGGCAGTGGCGCAGCAGAAGAAAACCGGCGATACGGAACTGGAAACGTGTGAACGGGCGCATTCCGACGCCTACAAGGACGAGAAATCCATCGCGCCGGGGATCGCGGCCTGCACGCGCGTGCTGGACCGCCGGAGCCTCTCGACGAAGAACCGCGCAATCATCCACGCCATCCGCGGCTACTGGAAACATCGCGGCAAGGATCTGCAAGGCGCGCTGCAGGACTATGGACGCGCGCTCGATCTCGACCCCAATAACTTTGAATCCTACGACTATCGCGCCGATCTGTGGGTCGAACTGGGCAACGACGAGCGGGCTCTGGCCGACTACGAGCAGGCAACGCGCATAGACCCCAAGTATGCGGCGGCACACTACAGCCGCGGCACGATCTTGGAGAGGCGCGGCGACATCGCCGCGGCCCGCGCCGCCTACGAGCAGACGCTATCGGTGCCCAACCGCGACCGCATCGCGACCTGGGCTCAGGACAATGCGCGCAAGCGGCTCGACGCGCTGAACGCGGCCGGCAAGAAATGATCGTCGCGTTCGACGAGCTGGCATCGACGCCATGAGCGTGCGCAATCCCGGAGCGCGGCCACGTGTCTATCTGGCAGGGCCGGAAGTGTTCCTTCCCGATCCGATCGCGGCCGGACGAGCGAAGACGCAGCTGTGCGCCGCTGAAGGCTTCGAAGGGTGCTACCCACTCGACGCCGCGCTCGACCTCGCCGGCCTGGCGCCCACGGAGCAGGCCCGCCGCATCTCGCTCGCCAACGAGGCGTTGATGGCCTCCTGCGATGTGCTGATCGCAAACCTCACGCCGTTCCGCGGCGTCTCCATGGACGCAGGCACCGCGTTCGAGGTCGGTTACATGCGCGCGCTCGGACGCCCTGTTCTGGGCTACACCAACGTGACGCCGGACTATCGCGATCGCGTCCGCAGTTTCCGCGGCTCGGTTGGAAGCTGGCGTGACGGCGATCGCGCCGAAGTGGCGATCGAGGATTTCGGACTCGCGGAGAACCTCATGATCGAAATCGCCATCATCGAGAGCGGCGGACACGTCGTGCGAACCACCGTATCGGCCGGACGCGAGATAGAGGACCTCGAGGGGCTCCGTGCGTGTCTTCGACAGGCGCGTGAGTTGCCGAGCCGACCGCGCGCTTGAGCGGTGCCCACCGACCGAGGCTCAGTTCGACGGCAGACTACGCCCCAGCCCAAGGCCCATGCGTCCGGGCCAGCCGGCATAGACGCCGCTGGATGCCGGCGGCCGGTTCCAAGGCTGGGCGGCAAGGAACTGGCGTTCCGCGCGGTCGTTGCCGTCGAGGGGAGCCAGACCGGCGAACCGGACCCGGACCCGGCCGAGCCCGCGGCCTTCCATGCCGAGTACGCGGGCGGAGTAGCGCGAGAGGTCGATGAGCCGTCCGCCGACGAACGGCCCCCGGTCGTTGACGCGGACGAGGATCGTGCGGCTGTTGTCGAGGTTCGTGACGTAGACGTACGAGGGCAGCGGCAAAGTTGGATGGGCAGCGGTCAGCCGCCACATGTCGTAGATCTCGCCATTCGAGGTTCGACGGCCGTTGAAATTGCCGCCGTACCAGGATGCGACGCCGACACGGTCGTAGGCCGGCTCGTGGCGAGGCACGAACACCATGCCACTCACGGTGTAAGGGGCGCCGAGCTTGTAGTCGCGTGCGCGGGGAGAGGTAGCGTCCTGCGCAAACGGCTGGGACGGCCTGCCGTAGCGCCGCTCCTGGCCCGATGACTCCGAGCCGGCGCAAGAGGCGAGAAAGATCGCCGAGAGCAGCGGCAAGGCGAGCGGAAGGAGAACCCCGGACCTTGCCCGGAACGCCGGGCCGAGTACGCGCGACACCGAGGCTTCTCCCTACCGACGCGAAACGAGCGGGCCGCTGTCCGGCCCGCTCGATCCTTATGCCACGATAGGGTGAAGCGCTTCCTAACGGCCGGCGCGAACCGGGCCGCTTCAGCTGCGGACGTCGCGCAGGTTGAGCGGCATGCCGGTCTTCTTCGCGGCGCGCCGCTCTGCGTAGCGGGCCTCGCGGGCCAGCCGCATCTCTTCTTCCTTCTCCGCCTCGACCCGCTTGCGCTCCTGCCAGACAGCCTCTTCGGCCGCCTTCTGCGCTGCGATCCGGGCCTCTTCGGCCGCACGCTCGGCTGCCAGCTTCGCCTCGATGGCGGCCTTCTCTTCGGCCTCCTTGATCAGCTTGGCCGTGCGCGCCGCTTCTTCACGTTCCGCCTTCTGACGGGCGGCCGCGAGACGTTCGGCTTGGCGTCGCTCGAACTCCGGATCACCGGGCTTCGGCATCGCTTTGTATTTGTCGAGGGCTTTCCTACGGGCTTGCTCAGAAGCCGATCGGCGATCGGCGAAATCGGGTAGCTTGAAACCGCTCATGCTGGTCCTGGTTTGTTTGACCGTTCGCGCCCGACTACAACCGTCGCGTCACATCGCGTCGGGGATGCCGCGTGCCGAAGCTTTGCCGCCGGCACATCGGGAATCGACAATCGGGCTACGAAACCAAAATAAGGGTTGACGCGCGCCAGTTCAAGCCGTCTCGCAGTGTGCCGACCAAGAGGTGCCATGCGTTGCATGCACGCCCCAGGAGATATCTGGGGAAAACTCAGTTTCAGCCCCCCGGGCGGGTGGACTGTCGCACCCCAGCGCACCGCCGTCTCGGCCGACCGACGCGGCCGCGTCCCGGAGAGACCGGCGAACCACGTCGCGCTCCTCGTGAATCGAGGCGATGACCGGCCCGGCGGGAACGCCCAGGCCCACGAGCGTCGCCTCCGAGAGCTGCAAACTCGCCTCGATTGTCTCGGGAACGGCATCCGAAACGCCCGTTCGGTAAAGGTGCCGGGCGTGCTCGGCGTCCCGCGCACGCGAAACGATCAAAAGGTCCGGCCGCAATCGGCGCACCAGGGCCACGACCCGATCGATGCCCTCGCGGTCGTGGATCGTGATGACGACGCTGGTCGCCTGATCGATCCCGCACGAGCGCAGGAACGCCTCGTCGGTCGCATTCCCGTAGAATACCGGCTTGCCGGCCTTTCGCCCGCGCAGCACCGCAGCCGTGTTGTCGTCGGTCGCCACGTACGCGATCTGATGCTGTTCGAGCAGTTTCCCCACCATCTGCCCGACGCGGCCATAGCCGACCAGGATGGCCTGCTTGCGATCGGGAGCGGGGCGGACAAGGAGGTCGGGATCGGGTGCACGTCGGGAAGCCAGGTACCTCGCGACCCATTTGCCCGCCGCCGACATCAAGGGGATCGCAGCCATGCCGAGGGATGTCGCGGCCAGGATGAAACTCGCCGTACTGGCCCCGAGGATGCCTTGCGCAGCGGCAAGTCCGATCGCCACGAACGCGAATTCACCGCCAGGCCCCAGCAGCAGACCCGTCTCCACCGCGGCCGCCCAGCTGAGGCCGAACAGTCGCGCGAGCACTGTGACGAGCGCAGCCTTGACCGCGACGAGCCCCGCCACCGCCGCGATCAGCGCCAGCGGCTCCCGCAGCATCTCGCGCACGTCGATCGCCATGCCGACGGTGAAAAAGAAGATGCCGAGCAGCAGGCCCTTGAACGGCTCGACCGTCGCCTCGATCGCCTTGCGGTACTCCGTCTCGGCAAGCAGGAGGCCCGCCACGAACGCCCCTAAAGCCATGGACATCCCGGCTTGGGCCGCGACGACGCCAGCGGCCACGATCACGAACAGGATCGCACCGATGAACAGCTCGGTGGACCGGGCCGACACAACCAGGCGGAACAACGGCCGCAGCAGGAGCCGGCCCACCACGACGATCGCAGCGAGCGCCAACCCTGCTTGCCCCAGCGCGATCGCGGCGCTCGCCATGACGGATGCATCCGAACGGACCGCGACGATCGACACGAACAACAGCAGCGGCACGACGGCGATGTCCTGCGCGAGAAGCACGGAGAAGCTGGCGCGCCCCGTGGTGGTATTGAGGCGCTGCTCCTGTGTGAGGACCTCGAGCACGATCGCCGTGGAGGATAGCGCCAACGACGCGCCCACGATCATGGCCTGTGGTGGCGAAAGCCCTGCGAGAACGCCGACGAACGACAGCACGATCGTGCTTAGTGCAACCTGCAGCCCACCCAACCCGAGCACTAGCCTGCGCATCGCCACGAGACGCGAGTACGACAGCTCCAGCCCAATCAGGAACAGCAGGAAAACGATGCCGAGATCGGCTATGCCCGTGACGTTGTCCCGATCCGCCACCGTGAACCACTTGAGCAGCGGAGCCGCGCCGACGAAGCTCCCCAGGCCCAGCGGCCCGAGCAGGGCGCCGGCGCCCAGGAACCCCAGATCGGACTGAGCCCGATGCGTCGGGCCAGCGGCACGACCACAGCGGCCGTGCCGAGCACGACGAGAGCGTCTCTGTAGACAGCGGTGTTGATCAGACCAGCCAAGCGCTGTCCGGGGGCTCGAGTACCGCGTATTGCTCTAGCAGTGCACCCGCCATCGTGTCATTGCCACTTCGGCGTTCGCGCCATGTCCGATCGAACACAGGCCCGGTATACCGCATGACGTCGCTTCCCCAGATCCTCGTCGAGACCACGGACGGCATCCGCTGGCTCATCGCCGACAATCCGGCCCGCCTCAATGCCTACACGCGCACGATGTGGGAATCCCTGCCACGGCTGTTGCGCGACGCGGCGCAGGACCCGGCCGTGCGCGTGATCGTACTGACGGGCGTGGGCGACAAAGCCTTTTCCGCGGGAGCGGACATTTCCGAGTTCGGCACGGAGAGAACCGGCGAGCAGGCCCGACGCTACGACGATTTCAACAATACGGCTTTCGGTGCGCTCGTCGCCTGCCCCAAGCCGGTCATCGCAATGGTCAACGGTCTGGCGTTCGGCGGGGGATGCGAGCTCGCCGCATGTTGCGACTTCCGTATCGCGGCCAGCCACGCGACGTTCTCCATTCCCGCAGCCCGGCTCGGCATCGGCTACAACGCGCGGTGGATCAAGCCACTCCTCGCCCTGATCTCCCCAGCCAAGGCCAAAGAGATGCTGATGACCGCCCGCCGGTACGATGCGGCGTCGGCGCTGAGCATGGGGCTCGTCAACGAAGTCGTGCCGCCGAGCGACCTGCGTTCGAGGACCCTGTCGCTCGCCGCCGAACTCGCCGAGAACGCGCCGCTGTCACTGCGGGCTGCGAAGCTGTGCGTCGATGCCCTCGCCCATCCCGACGGCGCCGTCGACATGGCGAAGCTCGATGCAGCGGTACATGATTGTTTCGCCAGCACGGATTACACGGAGGGCCGTACTGCCTTCATGCAAAAGCGCAAACCGCGGTTCGAAGGGCGATGAGCGCGGCGACGGCCGACCCGTCGCGGCGGTTTCTCGTCGCGCTCATAGGCCTGACCTTCGTGATGAACGCAATCGGCCGCGGCGTGACGGAATCCTTCGCCGTGTTCCTGTTGCCTGTCGAGACGGCACTGGGCGTCTCGCGCGCGCAGATCGCTGCGACCTACGCGATCTACATGCTGTCGTATGCGGCCGCCGCGCCCTTCGCCGGCCAGATCATCGACCGCATGGGCGCCCGCGCCTGCTACGGCCTGGGGCTGGTCAGCCTCGGCGCGGGGTATCTCCTGGCGTCGGCCGCCTCTTCGATCCTCGTCTACTGGCTCGGCGCCGGGGTTCTGGCCGGTATCGGCGCCGCGGCGCTCGGAATGGTCGCCGCTTCCAGCATGCTGGCGCGCTGGTTCAGCAGCGGCATGGGTTTCCTCTCGGCACTGCCGTATGCGGCAGTGGGCGCCGGGATGCTCGTGTTTCCGCCTCTGGCACAGATTCTCACCGACCGCTTCGGATGGCGTCTCGCCCATGCGGTTCTGGGGCTGGCCCCGCTCGTGGCCTCGCTCCTCTTGATTCTCCTGCCGATGTCGCGCTTTTCCGCTGGGTCTGATGCATGGCAAGCGCTGCGTTCCCGATCGACACCGCAATCGGGCATCGAGGCGGCTGCCAGAGCGCAGCCTTGGCCCCTGGCTGCCGCCGTTCGCACCGGTGCGTTCCGGGCGCTCTTCCTCGCGTACTTCATGACGTCGGTCGCCGCTTATGCGGTTCTCCCTCATTCCGTCGCCCATCTCGTGGAGCGCGGGCACGATCCCCTCGTTGCGGCAGGCGCCTTCGGCATCACCGGTGTAATGTCGGCCTTCGGCATCATTGCAATGGGCTGGCTGTCCGACCGGATCGGCCGGCTTCCCACCGTCACGATCTCCTACCTGACGACCATCGCCGGCATCGCGTCACTGATCGCGCTTTCACAGTGGCCGTCGATCGTGTTCGTTTATTCGTTCGCAGTATGCTTCGGCCTGATGCAGGGCGCGCGCGGCCCGATCCTGGTGGCGTTGGTCGCCAAGATCTTCGCCGGCGGATCCGTCGGCGCCATCTTCGGAACGCTTTCCATGGCGTTGGGCCTGGGAGCCGGGGCCGGCTCGTGGCTCTCCGGCCATCTCCACGAACTCACCGGCAGCTACGACGCTTCGTTCGCGGTAGCGATACTCGCCTGCCTGATCGGTCTCGGCACGTTCTGGCTGTCGCGCCCACTCCGCGAGGAGCGCGAACGGGTGCCAGACTGAACCGAGCCGCCTGCAACGGCGACGCCGGGCGGCTTCATTCCGCCGCCATGGCCACGCGTCCGCTTGCCGCCTTGGGGCTCTCCAGGATCGCCGCCACGCCCATGCCTCCCGCGGTGCAGACCGAGATGAGGCCGCGCCCGCCGTTCTGCGATAGCAGCTTTGCGAGATTGCCGATGATACGCGCGCCCGTTGCTGCGAAGGGATGGCCGAAGGCGAGAGACGAGCCCTTCACGTTCAACTTGGCGCGGTCGATGCTGCCCAACGGCGCATCCTTACCGAGATGCCGTTTGCAGTAATGAGGCGACTCCCAGGCCCGCAACGTCGAGAGCACCTGCGCGGCGAACGCCTCGTGGATCTCGTAGTAGTCGAAATCCTGCAGCTTGAGCCCCGCGCGATCGAGCATCTTGGAAACCGCGATGGTCGGCGCCATCAGCAATCCATCGCCGGCGACGAAATCGTTCGCCGCGTTCTGGTAGTGCGTCAGATACGCGAGCACCGGCAGACCGCGCGCGGCCGCCCACTCTTCCGACGCCAGAAGCACGGCGGCGGCGCCGTCGGTCAGCGGCGTCGAATTGCCCGCCGTCAGCGTCCCGCGCTCGGACTTATCGAAAGCGTTCTTCAGCGTCGCGAGCTTCTCGACCGAGATGTCCGCGCGCATGTTGTTGTCGCGGAAAACCCCGGCGCAAGGAACGATCAGATCGTCCATGTAACCCGACGCGTAGGCGGCGGCAGCCTTCGTGTGGCTCTCGTAGGCGAGCTGATCCTGCTCAGCGCGCGGGATGTGCCATTCCTGCGCCATCAGCTCGCAGTGGCCGCCCATGGCGAGCCCTGTCCGCGGCTCGCCCGTGGAGGGCGGCTGGGCTACTGCCCCGGCCGGCGTCAGTGCGGTTTTGAGCAGCCGGAGCTTGCCGCCGAACGAGCGCTTGGCCTCTTCCTGTCCCTTGACCAGCTTCTGAGCCACGGCGCGCTTGATCACGATCGGGGCATCCGAGGTCGTGTCCGAGCCCATCGCGATCCCGCTCTCGATCTCCCCGCAGGCGATCTTCGCGGCGAGGATGTTGGCGGCTTGCAGCGAAGTCCCGCAGGCCTGCTGCAACGTCACACCGGGCGTCGACGGCGCGAGCCTGGTCGACAGGACCGCTTCTCGCGCCAGGTTCCAGTCCTTGGAGTGCGACACCACTGCGCCGCCGATCACCTCGTCGATGTGCACACCCTTCAGCTTGCAGCGATCGATGAGGCCGTTGAGGGCAGCGGTGAGCATGTCGAGGTTGCTGAGGTCGGCGTAAAGTGTGTTCGAGCGGCAGAAGGGAATGCGCGCCGAGCCGACGATCGCGACCTTGCGGAGAGTATTGGCCATGTGAGATGTCCCTGTCCGGGTGCTGGACGATTGATCGGTCAACTTCATTCAGCCGCCTGCTGCGCCGGGCGCAGGGGCGTCACGTTGCTCTTGGGCTCGCTGGCACGGAAATGCAGCGGGCCGCCGCGGAAGGGGGCGAATCCGGTGCCGAAGATCACGCCTGCATCGATGAGCTCGGCAGGCTCGACGATCCGCTCGTCGCGCACCTTCTCGCATTCCCTGATAAGAGGCTCGATCAGCTCCCGCCCCAGCGCGGCCAGCTCCCCCCGGTCGAACTTCTGCGCCGATTTCTCGGGCTTGCCGTCCTTCCAGACATAAAACCCTTCGCCCGACTTCTTGCCGAGCTTCCCGCCCTTCACCAGCGCTTCGAGCTTCGTGCCTTCCGAGGAGGATCCGAGAACCTTGCCGACATTGGTGATGACGTCGAGCCCGACGGTGTCGGCAAGCTCGATCGGTCCCATCGGCATGCCAAATTCCCGTGCAGCGGCGTCGATCTTCTCCTTGCTCTCCCCTTTCTGCAGGCGCTCGAGGGCGGCCAGCATGTAAGGACCGAGCACGCGATTGACGACGAACCCGGGCGAACTTTTCACCACGAGCGGGAATTTCTCGATCGCGACGACGAATGCACAACCCTTTTCGACCTCCTCGATGCGGCTGTCGCGACCCTTGATCACCTCGACCAGGGGCATCTGCGCGGCAGGATTGAAGAAGTGGATGCCGATCAGCCGGGCGGGATCCTTCAGCGGCCGCGCGATGTCCTCGATCATGATGGAGGACGTATTGGTCGCCATGACAGCGCCGGGCTTCAGCTTGCCCTCGATGTCCGCGAACAGCTTCTGCTTGACCTCGAGCCTCTCGACGATCGCCTCGATGACCACATCGGCCCGCGCGAGACCGGCACCGGTCGGGTCGGCGATGAAACGGGCTTTGGCGGCTTCACGCAGCGGTTTGGTCTTGAACCTGCGGCGCAGCAGCTTGTCCTGCGCGTCCATACCCTTCTTGATGGCCTCGGGGGAAAGATCCTGCAGCGTGACCTCCATGCCGCAGGCGACACACCAGCCGGCGATGTCCGCACCCATCACACCCGCACCGATGACGTGGACACGCAGCGGCTTCCACGACAGGTCCTTGGGGGCCTGCGCCTTCATCATCTCCGACAGCTTGAACACGCCGCGCAGGTTGCGCGACGTGTCCGACACCATCAGCGGCGCGAAAGCCTCGGTCTCGGCGCTCTGCATCCGCCGCAGATTGCCGCCGTGCTCCTCGTAGAGATCGATCAAGCGGAACGGCGCGGGATAGTGGTCCTCGCGCGCCTTCTTGGCCGTCTCAGTGCGCATCTTCCTGGCGATCTGGCCGCGCAACGGCCACTTGGAGACCAGTGCCTTCCAGCCGCCGATCGGCTTCGAGCGCTTCTTGCGATCGATCGCGCGCCGGCAGGCCCAACGCAATTGGGAGGCATTGTCCACCAGTTCGTCCACCAGGTTCATTCCGCGTGCCGCTCCTGCGCGGATCATGCTGCCCGCCAGCATCGCCGGCATCGCGGCAAGCGCCCCGGCCTGCCGGATCGAGCGGGCCGTGCCGTTGAAACCGGGAAAGATGCCGAGACGAACCTCGGGGAAGCCGACTTTCGTGGCTTCGTCGCGCGTCGCGATCCGCCAGTGGCAGGCGAGCGCCAGCTCAAGGCCTCCCCCCAGGCAGAAACCGTGAATACCGGTTACGACGGGTATCGGCATCGCCTCGATGCGATCGAGCATCGCATTGACCACGCGGATGTTGTCGATCGGAACCTTCTCGGACGTGAGCTGCTCGAATTCGCGCACGTCGGCACCGACGATATAGCCCTTCTCCTTGCCCGACAGGATCGCCAGCCCGCGGATCGACTTGTCCGCCGCCCCCTTCTCGACCGCCTCGACGATGGCGCCGAGTTCCTCGAGAACCCGACGGGACATCGAGTTCTGGCTTTCGCCCACGCGATCCAGCACCGCCCAGGCGATGCCTTCCTGATCGACGTCGAAGCGCCATTCCTGCAACGCGAGTGTGGTCGTCATGTCCGTGTCTCCGGGAAAATCCTGGCCTTCGTTCAGCCGCGGGAGCGTTCCAGCAAGATGATCATCATCAAGCCGAGCAAGACCCTCTCGCGCTCCGCATCGTCGAGAGGCTGGTTCTGTTCGATCGTGAAGTCCGTCTCCAGCAGGCTGCGCCGCTTCGACATCGTCGCCACCTGCGTGCCGTCGCCCCGCGTGATGTAGTAGACGGGCTGCAGGAACAGCCCGGTCAGCAATCCGATCACCGGGATCTCGCCGATAAGCCCATCCACGAGCCGCACGAATGCACTCTTCTCGCTCACCTGGAACTCGGCGGCGTCCCGCCCCGGCGCCACGATGTCGTACGCCGCACGCCAGAGTGATCTCATCCCGTGACGTCGAACGTGGCCGAGATCCGCACCAGCCGCCGAGGTGATCGCGTAGTTCGCATTGAAGTCGATAATGCGATCCGCATTGATCTGATAGATCGGGGTGGACTTGGATTCATCGGCGTAGACGGTGACCGCCTCCTTGAACGCCCACAGCGACTGCTGCACGTAGCCGATGACAGCCCCGCCGGCCTCGCGAACGACCATCTGCGGATGGATGGTGAGGATGCGGAAACGAATTGAAAGCGGAAAGCTCGGCATTCGAGACCTCTCAGCACGCACTCATGCGGACTTCGGCGTCGGCGTGGTCATGGCCGGTCCACCTTCGGCGCGACGGCCAGGATCGCCAGCGGCAGTACCAGCTCGATGCCGGTGAAGAGCAGAACAGGCGCGCCGGGCATCCCGACCTGGAGCAGGCTCACCAGCCGCATCAAGGCGCCAGCGATGACCGTGTAGCAGATGATCGTGATGACACCCTGGTAACGGGCGACGTCACGCAAGGCCCACAGGCCGAGCACTGCCATGCCGCCCAGCACCGAACCGTAGAAGCGATCCTGGCTGTCGAGGACGGCGTTTCGCAGCACGCCGTCGGGCAGGCCAGGATCGAGCAACTTGGCCGTGCCGATGCCGAGCGCCATGTGCAGCGCCGACACCGTCAACATGATGGCGATCGCGATACGCACCAGGACGAGGTAGGCGCGCATGGCCTACTCCGCCGCGGCCGGCTTCATGGCCAAGCGAGCGTTGTGGCCGGCAGTCATGTAGTTCGGCTTCACCTCGGCGGGATCGAAATGATCCACCGCGATTGCGCGGGCCGTCAGCGCTTCGACCTCGTGAAGCAACTGTGCCTCACTTTCGGTGATCACGCCCTTGGCGCGCGCGTCGCCGATCCAGTCGATGCCATGATAGCGCCGGATGACGCCCTGCCGGATCGCCCGGTCGAGCTTTTTCTCCGCCTCTTCGGCCCTGATCACCTTCTCCAGCGTGACTTCGAGCAGACCGGTCGCGTCGTTGACGTCCTTCGAGATGTAGATGTGCCGCGTCAGACGGTCGCGAACCTCGCCGGGCTCGAGGACGAGCGAGACGATCTGGTGACCCAGCCAATCCGGCGCCGGCTTCAGACGCGCACCGGTCGGGAATACGATCCACGACAGCAGCCAGCGCACCGGCGCCACCGGGAAATTGTCGACCGCGCCGAGCAACGCGCGCTGGAAGCGGTAGAGGCCGTTCTGCGCCGCGAAAGCGACGATGAGGCGATCGTTCGCCGGACGGCCGTCATCCTCGTAGCGCTTGAGCACGCAGGCGAGCAGATAGAGTTCCGACAGCGCGTCCGCGAGGCGGCCGGTGATCTTCTGCTTGGTCTTGAGGCCACCGCCCAGGGTCGCAACCGTGAGGTCGGCGACCAGCGCGAAGTTGCGAGATTGGCGCCACAGCTGTCGGTACCAGTCGGCGGTGCCGTAGGCCTGATCGGGAACGCGTCCGAACAGACCGCCGGTGAGATTGTGGAACAGAGCGCCGGTCACGTTCGAGAGCGAGAACGCGATGTGCCCCAGGAACGCCTTCTCGAACGCGGCCAAACCTCTGCGGGTGTCCGTGTCCTGACAGGCCTGGACTTCCTTGTAGAGGTAGGGATGCGACCGCAACGCGCCCTGCGCGAACGTGATCAGCGTACGCGTCAGGATGTTGGCGCCTTCGACGGTGATGCCGACCGGCACCGCCTGATAAGCGGCCTGGAGATAGTTGGTCGGCCCGTCGCAGATCGCCCGCCCGCCGTGCAGGTCCATCGCGTCATTGACCGATTGGCGCATGCGTTCGGTGGTCTGGTACTTCATGAGCGCCGAGATCACCGACGGCTTCTCGCCGCGGCTCACCATCGCGGCCGTGGCCGCGCGCGCCGCCTCGTTGACGTAGGCGGTCTCCACCATCCGCGCGAGCGGCTCTTCCAGGCCCTCCATCTTGGCGACTGGCAGGCCGAACTGCTTGCGGATGCGACCGTAGGCGGTGGTCGAGCGCAGCATCGCCTTGGCGCCGGCGGTGGCCGAAGAGGGAAGCGAGATCGCGCGGCCCGCGGCAAGGCACTCCATGAGCATGCGCCAGCCCTGGCCGACCATCTTCTCGCCGCCGATCACGAACTCCATCGGGATGAAGACGTCCTTGCCCCAGTTGGGGCCGTTGGGGAACGCGCTGCCGCAGGGCAGATGGCGGCGGCCGATGTTCACGCCGGGATGATCGGCCGGAATGAGAGCGACGGTGATGCCGACGTCCTCACCCGTACCCAGCAGATTGTCGGGGTCGAACAGGCGGAATGCGAGTCCCACCAGTGTCGCGACCGGGCCCAGCGTGATGTAACGCTTGTCCCACGAGGTTCGGATGCCGAGCGTCTCCTTGCCCTTCCAGGTGCCGCGGACGACGGTGCCGATGTCGCGCATCGTGGCGGCGTCGGAACCGGAGGTCGGGCCGGTGAGCGAGAAGCAGGGGATCTCCAGCCCCTTTGCGAGGCGGGGCAGATAGTGATGCTTCTGCTCATCGGTGCCGTACTTCTCGATGAGTTCGCCCGGCCCCAGTGAATTCGGCACCATCACGATCGTGCACACGTCGGGGGACCGCGAGGCGACCTTTCCGAGAATGAGCGACTGCGCCTGCCCCGAGAAGCCCAGACCGCCGTGCTCCTTCGAGATCAGCATCCCGAGGAAGCCGTGCTTCTTCACGAAGTCCCAGATCTCGGCCGGGATCTCGCGGTTGTTGTGCCGGATCTGCCAGTCGTGGATCATCCGGCAGAGTTCCTCGGTCGGCCCGTCGAGGAACGCCTGTTCCTCCGCGGTCAGCGTGATCGCAGGAACAGCGCGAAGCTTCTCCCACGACGGGCGCCCGCCGAAGAGTTCCGCATCGAAGCCGATCGTGCCGGCATCGAGCGCCTGCTGCTCGGTCTCGGAGACACGGGGAAGAATTTTACGTACCGCGCCGTACGCGGGAGCGACCAGGACGCGCCGCCGGATGGCCGGCACGGAAAGCAGCGCCAGTGCGGCAAAGGGGAACCAGGAGATCACGCTCCCCCAGCCGAACTCCGGCAGCACGAACTCGCCATGGACGAGGCCGGTGCGCAGCAGCAGGGTGACGATGCCCACGACGAGCGCGTAGGCGGCGAGAGGCGCCCGCCGTACGGCGAGCACAAAAGCGATCGCAAGGGCGATCAGGACGAGCACCAGCTCAGGCATTCCGAGGCTCCTTGGGCGGTCAAGTCGTATGTTCTGCAAACAAGGCGGCGGCGGCCGAGCCACGGCAGCGCTCAGGCCCTGCGCCATATGCGCGCCCTCATAACCAAAGTTGACGTATACGTCAACTTTGACGCCAGACGGAGCGCGTCCCGCGTTGTGGTGGCAGTGCCACTGGGCAAGCCGCCTCCACCCCACGGCGAGTGCCAAGTTGTCGCACATTGGCGGCCGCGGCGAAAGCGTCACCTGCCGGCGTGCTTGACGCGGGTCAAACGAAACGACGGGCACGGGCCTTATTGGCCGGATGTCGGCCGCCGCCAGGAGACCCCGCGATCATGCAGCCCAAACTGATCGAACGCTTCGCGGCACCGGTTCCGCGCTACACCAGCTATCCGACCGCACCCCACTTCAACGAGCGGGTCGATGCCGGCGTCTACCGGAACTGGCTGGCGCAGGTTCCCCGGGGCGAGCGCCTGTCCCTTTACGTGCACATCCCCTATTGCCACAGCCTGTGCTTCTACTGCGGCTGCAATACCAAGGCCACGCGCAGCCATAAGCCCGTGGACGGTTACCTGCCATCGCTGCTCGCCGAAGTCGCGATGGTGGCCGAGGCGCTCGGCGAACGCCGTGCGGTCGGCGATGTCCACTGGGGCGGAGGGTCGCCGAACATCCTGTCGCCCGATGAGATTATTCGCCTTGCCGATGCACTGAAGGCGCACTTCACGTTCGACGCCGAGACCCGCTTCGCCGTCGAGATCGACCCGCGGCACCTGACGCGTGAGCAGGTTTCCGCATTCCGCCGCGCCGGCGTTACGCGCGTGTCGCTGGGCGTACAGGACGTCGACGAAGCCGTTCAGGCCGCGATCAACCGGCAACAGCCGTTCGAGCTGACGGAAAGGGCAGTGGCCATGTGCCGCGACGCCGGCATCGCCTCGTTGAACGTCGACCTGATCTACGGGCTGCCCCACCAGACGCGCGCAAGCCTAACCCGCACCGTCGAGCGCGTCCTCTCGCTGTCGCCCGACCGGCTGGCCGTGTTCGGATACGCGCACTTGCCGTCCCGCTTCAAACACCAGCGGCTGATCGAGACTGCGTCACTACCCGACGCGCAGGAGCGCTACGGGCAGTCCTCGCGTATCGCCCGTCTCCTGTCGCAGGCCGGCTATCGGCGGGTGGGATTGGACCACTATGCCAAGCCGACCGACGCGCTGGCCCGAGACGGCGTGCGCCGCAATTTTCAGGGCTACACGACGGACGGGGCCGAGACACTCCTGGCCTTCGGCGCCTCGGCGATCGGCCGGCTGCCACAAGGTTACGTGCAGAACGCCGTCGCAGCGGCGCAGTACAGCAGCCGGATCGCGGCCGGGTCGCTGGCGACCGTCCGGGGACGCGAACTCACGCAAGAGGACCGCGTCAGGGCTCACGTCATCGAGCGCCTTATGTGCGGGTTCAGCTTCGACGGTGACGATGTCTCCAGCCGTTTCGGTCCCGCTGCGGCGCCCGTGGTCGAAGAAGCTGCCACGCTCGTCGAAGCGGATACGGACGGCCTGCTCATCGCCTCTCCGCACGGCTTCCGCTTGCGCCCCGGCGCCGAGGCATTCGTGAGGTCGTTCTGTGCCGTGTTCGACGCCTACCTGGACCAGGGTGGAGCACGTCACAGCATCGGCGTCTGAGGCCCCTGCTGCCCGCCCTCGTCAGTGCCGAGTGTGCCTATTCGGGCTCGCATTCGAGCGATCGGCATGTCGTCCATGCCGACCCCGCCGAAGCGAATGCCCACGCAAGCCGGACCGGGGTTCCTGAGTGGGGTGCGGGGCCTACGCAGACGTTGGCAGGGGATGGCCGCCAATTTGCCGCTTGCACAAATACGCCACGCAAACTAGAGAACCACCGTCCGCGGCCGAGCCGCCGGGCAATCCCAAAGGTCGGGGCCGTAGCTCAGTTGGGAGAGCGCGTGAATGGCATTCACGAGGTCAGGGGTTCGATCCCCCTCGGCTCCACCATGGGATTGAGGTCTCCTGATGCTAGGCCGGCCGACGCCGCATCCTCCCGTGCGGGGTGCTGTGCGTGATCGGCCCCGCCTGACGGACCCTTCACCCGAATGCCACGCATTACCGACCTGCTGTGGGGTACGGAGACCAGCAGTTCGATCACGCCGTATAGGTCCAGGGCGCTAAAGCTCAAGGAAGTTCGGATCGCTTCCGGACCAGATCCGCCTGCACGTCGCGCATCCGCTGCTCCAGACCGGCGCGATACGCGAAGATCACGCCTTGGCGTTTTTTCGTTCGCACCTCCGACACTTTCGACCGACACCTTCGACGCGGAATGCTTCGACGCACAAGCATCGTCCGATCCGTCGCTCGCGGCACGGCGCCTGTTGCGGGATTGCCGACATGCGTTCGCGCATTGCTGTGCTCTCTCAAAGTTGATTGCGCGATCGGCGGCGCGAGGTCTAGCGTTTTTGCCGAGCGTATCCCCCGAACGCTGCACCTATAGAGATAACGAGTCACGCTGCGACGCACGCCGTGGGGGATATGGCGTCGGAGGCGACGCTGTGCTTCGCGTTGTTGCAATGAGTATGCTCAGAGCTGCGCTCTGGTGAGGTCCGATCCGCTGTGAGACAGAAGCGAGCCTTCTCGACCTGGTTCTGGAGGTCACCTGCTCAGCGCGCTCCGGCGATCACGTTGCCGTTCGTCGACGAGGCCACCTGCGCCAAGCTTGGTGGCGAGCCGACGTTGGTCGCGGATGTGTGGCGCGACGCGGAACCGCTGCTTGCGGCACAGTTGCCGGAGGGGTGGCGCGACCTCGACAGCGACGCCCGGCTCTGGCTCTTCTGCACGGGGCTCGCGCATCACCTCAAGCCCTACGGCTCCGGGCCGGCAGGAATCGACCTTGCCTCCTTGCTGAAGGCCGACGCACTCGACTGTTCGACCTACGGCCATCGCGTGCATCACCTTGCCGCGCTCTGTTCGCCGGACTACGCGCCGCCGCGCGCCGCATTCACCGGCTGGCACGGTGGCGCCGTCGGCAATCACCAGAGCCTCATGGTGGAGACTGCCGCGTCGGGGAGCCTCCTGCTGGATCCGACACTCGGGATCGCGGCGCGCATCAGCTTCGACGATCTCGCATCCGGAACTCCCTGCCCTGCAACCGCGGTGCTCGAGCTGTCGCGATCGACCCAACTCGCCTCCGCCCGCAAGACGTTCGTCGACGCGCTCGTCGGCGGGGCCTTCCGGCCGTCGGACCTGCTCTACTATTTCGAGACCCGCGATCAGCTGCTGGGCGAGTTCGGCAGCATCGCATCGTGGCCCACGCCGGGCGCCGCCACCTGGCGTGCCGAGACCGTGCGGAAGGGGACGCCCGGATGAGTGAGCCCGGCATGCGGCCGCAACGGCGCGATGTGCTGGTGCTCTACGATCATCACGCACTTGCGACGGAGTATGTCCGCCAGCATCTCGAATCGATCGCGCGCCATTCCCGGCACCGCATTCACTACGCCAGCGCCGTCGGCGATCAGACCATCACATGTCCACTCGAGAACTTCGACGCGATCGTGATCCACTTCTCGGTTCGCATCGCGCTCGGATGGCACATTTCGCCCCGCGTGGCAGAGGCTGTCGCGGCGTTCAAGGGCGCCAAGCTCCTGATGATCCAGGACGAGTACGACATGCCGACCCACGCCTGTGCGTGGATCCGGCGGCTGGGCATCCAGCACGTCTTCACGTGCACGCCGGAGCAGGATCGCCATGTCTTCTACCCGCCGCACCTGGTGCCCGGCGTCTCGTTTACGCGCTGTCTCACGGGCTATCTGCCCGACGAGTTGCCGGCAACCCCGCCGCCCGCGATGGCCGAGCGGCCGATCTGGCTCGGCTATCGAGGACGGAAACTACCGGTGTGGTACGGAAAACTCGCCGCCGAGAAGCACGAGATCGCGGTGCGCATGGCAGAAGCCTGCGCCAGCCGGGGGATAGCGCACGACATCCAGTCGAACGAGACCGACCGGTTGACGGGAATGCGCTGGTTCGAGTTCCTCGGCAACTGCCGAGCCGTTCTGGGCACCGAGAGCGGCGCCAACGTCGTGGATCACACCCGATCGATCCGCAATGCGGTAGAGTCGGCGCTCCAGGAAGATCCATCTCTCGGCGACGATCACGTTTATCGGCGTTACGTGCAGTCGCACGACGGCCTCGTGCGCATGAACCAGATCAGTCCAAAAATCTTCGAGGCCGTGAGCCTGGGAACCGCCCTCGTCCTGTACGAGGGCGACTACTCCGGCTTGATCCGACCTGGCGAGCATTACATCGCGTTGCGGAAGGATCTCGCAAACCTGGATGACGTTTTTGCGAAAGTGGCCGATCCGGTTGGGTTGCAGGCCATGGTCGAGCGGGCTCGCGCAGCAATCGGTCGCAAGGACCGGTTCGGCTATGGCGCCTTCATCGCGATCATCGACGACGCAATCGACGCGCATGCGCCGCCGTCGCAATACAAGCGGTGGACCTACATCGCGGTGAGTTGCGAGACGCCGGTTGCTCATTGGGGTGACGCTCCCGGCAATTACCCGTCCAGCCGCCCTCTGCCGGCTCCCAAGCCCGCCGAGCCCGCCAAGCCCTATGTGCCTGTGACCAGCGGCATCGTCCGCCGCATCTGGCTATCGGTGCCTGAGGGCGTGCGCGCCGTGATCGCACCCCGGATCGAACCGATCGTCACTCGGCTTCGGCGTTGAAGCCGGCTCCGCCGCCGGCGGACGGCGCCTGCTGCTGGCGGCGAAAATGCGCCAGCAGCCACACCCGCACGGCACTCGACAGGTTCGTGTCGCCGCGAGCGGCGTCGATCTCACGGATGATCTGAGCCAGTGGTCGCCGTTGCACGTAGGCGACGTCCTTGAGCGCCTGCCAGAACTCCTGCTCCAACGAAATCGAGGTCTTGTGCCCCGCAATCGAGAAGGAGCGCTTTACCGGGCGCACGAACGCCTCCACCGGAACTGTCTGTCGGATCGAACCAAATCGCCTATCGATCGTCCTCCGGCTCGCGGTCCTGGACGTGACCGTCGAGCCGTCGCGCTGCCTGCTGCCTCAGCCGATCATCCTGTTCCCGCTCTGCCTTGGTGCGGCCGAAACGAGCGCGATTGACCTCTGCCGTTCGCTGGCGATCCTCACGCGCCTTCTGCTTGCGGTGACGGCGCAGATTCACGACCTCGGCGGTCATGGCCACCTCCGGCGATCAGGATTTCGTGGGCTGGACCTGCACGACGGGACGTTGTCCGGCGGACAGGACGTGACCAGAGAACATCCAGTAGACGAGACCACCGGCGGCCCCGGCCGTCAGGAAGGCGATGAGCGGATAGTTGCCGGACAGGACAGACCACCCTTGTGTCGCCGTCTCGGTCTGATACTGCGCGGCGAAACCGATCATCGCGATCGTCACTGCCGCAATGACGTAGTAGGTCCAGTCTCCCCAGCGGCGCCACTCGGCCAACACAACCGCCACGAGCGCGAAAGGAGCGGCAAAGATCCCCATGTGCGTGGCAATCGGCCAGGTCAGGGACAAGGCATCTGCGGCCCTGTCCGGGGTCATGCCGGACAACTCCGCCGGCGAGAAAGCGAACAAGACCTTGACCAGGCCGGCTGCGATGCAGGCCATGGCGAAACCGAACAGAACGCGAATGATCCGGGTGATCATCGGTTGAACCCTCTCAATCCTCACACTGGGCGGATTAAAGCGCGATGCCCGTTCAGAAACAATGGCCTCGACCGCCTGCAGTTAACCACGGGCTGCTAGATTTCCTCCCGCCTCATGCGCGGCGCCCGGCGAGCAGCCAGTACACGTAGCCTGCCGCGAAGCCGGCAGTGGCGAACACCTGCCATACCACCGCCGATAGGCTCAACGGGCTGCCCTCGCTCAGCCGGGCAAGAAGAGGCACCGAGGCGAGCGCCACGCCTCCGCCGATCACGTAGTACAGCGCCGAGCGTATGCGCCCGACCTCGCCGACCAGCACCAGCAGCAATCCGGGCAAGAATGTCTGGATCGAGAACAGCTTCGTGGCGATGCGAAGCAGGTCGAAGGCACCGGATATGGTCGCGTCCGGATCCGGCGATCCGGCCATGCCCTGAACCACACGCTCCTGTCCGAGTGTGACCAGGACGAAGCCGGCGACAAACATTGCGGCGAGGAATGCCAGCGGCACGACCACCAGCCGGCCGAGCGTGTGCAGGATCATGCCTCGTCCCCGCCGGCGTCCGCCCCGGTTGCAAGCCGCTGACGTGCGGAAAGCCGCGTGCTCTCGGAGCGCAGTTGCCCACAGGCGGCCAGGATGTCGCGCCCGCGCGGAGTTCGCACCGGGCTCGCATACCCGGCCTTGTTGACCAGGTCGGCGAACCTCTCGATCTGGGCCCAGTCGGAGCATTCGTAGCGCGAACCAGGCCAGGGATTGAACGGAATGAGATTGATCTTCGCTGGAACTCCCGCCAGCAGCCGCACGAGCGCGCGCGCGTCGGCAAGACCGTCGTTGACGCCCTTCAGCATCACGTACTCGAAAGTGATCCGCTTGGCGTTCGAGAGACCCGGATACGCCCGGCAGGCGGCCATCAGCTCGGCGATCGGGTACTTGCGGTTGATCGGAACCAGTTCATCGCGAAGGTCGTCGCGGGTCGCATGAAGGGAGATCGCGAGCATCGTGCCGCTCTCGGCACCCCAGCGCGGAATCTCCGGCACGACGCCCGACGTCGACAAGGTGATCCGTCGCTTCGACAGCGACAGCCCTTCGCCGTCGGAGGCCCCGTCCATGTCGCGGCGCACGTTGTCGAATTTCTCGCGCGTCTCGCCCCTGCCCATCAGCCCGATGTTGGTGATCTTTCGGTCGCCGGACGGCAGCAACCGGCCGTCACCGGGCGGGGTCGCACCCGGCCAGTCGCCGATACGATCGCGCGCGAGCAGGATCTGCCCGACGATCTCCTCGACCTCCAGGTTACGCACCAGTCGCTGCGTACCGGTATGACAAAACGAGCAATTCAGGGTGCAGCCGACCTGGCTGGAGATGCACAGCGTTCCCCGGTCCGACTCGGGGATGTAAACCGTCTCGATTTCCGGCGGCCGCGCCTCGTGTCCGCGGCTGGGCAGGCGCAGAAGCCATTTGCGCGTGCCGTCGGTGGAAACCTGCTCGGAAACGATCTCGGGTCGCTCCAGCGAGTAGGCCGCCGCGATCTGCGTGCGCAGGTCCTTGGAGACGTCCGTCATCGCCTCGAACGAGGTGACGCCACGCACGTAGATCCAGCCCCAGAGCTGGCGCACGCGCATGCGCAATTGCTTCCCCGGAACACCGATTTCGGCCAGGGCGCGCTCCAGCCCGGCATGATCCAATCCTGCCAACGAAGATTTTTTCCCCGTTAGTAAACTTGCCGGGGCACGCTGGTCCCGGAGACGGTCGACGACGACGGCCATGACCGGTTCGTATCCTTATGAAATTCAAGCCTTTCGACGCCTCTCTAGCGTCTTTCAGGTCGCCCGTGAAGCGGTCTCGCAAGCCCCGGGGTCCTGCCACCCCATGAAGCTGCTGCCACGAATTCGTTTCAAATTGAGGGACTTCGGTCAGGACTTTCGCAATCCCCCTCGGCCACTTCTCAATGCCGTGTGAACGGGAACTGTCGAACACACGAGACAGACGAAACGGGGCAGCAATCCCCGGCGAGATGGCGGCCTTGGGCCGTTCGCCTGGGAGATGAGCGTAAAACGAGCGGAGATTTGGCATGAACGTATTGCATGGATCCAAGGCGACCGACGTGCTGATCGGAGCTCCCGACCAACAAAACGAGATCTGGGGTCACGGCGGCGACGACGACTTCCTGTCCGGCGGCAAGCTCGAGGACGTGATCCTGGGCGGCAAGGGCAACGACATGCTCTGGGGCGACCGCGGCCAGGATACGCTGTTCGGTGACAGCGGCGACGACACAGTCTACGGCAGCGTCGACGACGACACGATCCTCGGCGGGACCGGCAACGACTGGATCTCGGGCGGCAAGGACAACGACAAGCTCGCGGGCGGAAAAGGCGACGACGAGGTCCACGGCAACTCCGGCGACGACATCTTGCTCGGCGGCAGCGGCAACGACGTGCTGATGGGCGAGCGGGGCAACGACGCCCTGTTCGGCGGCCGCGGCGACGATCGCGTGCATGGCGGCTCGGGCGACGACTTGGTGCGCGCCAGCAGCGGCAACGACATCCTGATCGGCGGCACCGGTTTCGACACGCTCGACTTCTCGGGCATGGTCGGGCCGCTCTCGATCAACCTTGGACAACACTGGGCCAAGGTCGGCATGAACGGCCAGCACACGGCCTCGGTCTACAGCTTCGAGCAGATCATCGGCACCAATCTCGACGACACCTTCGTCGGCGATCGCCGGGACACGATCTTCGTCGGCGGCGCAGGCGACGATTACTTCCGCACCAAGCTCGGCAGCGACACGGTGACCGGCGGTGAAGGCGAGGATACCTTCACCTACCTCAAGAAGGACGTGGCCGACGGCTCGGTCGATACGATCACCGACTTCACGATCGGCGTCGATCGCCTGGACGTCACCGACTTCTTCAAAGGATCGGCAGGCATGGACGGCGTTCGCATCGTGGCCGGCGGCGACGCCAATGGTCCCGCCGCCCTCGTCCAGGGCCTCGTCAAAGGCGCCTGGGTGGACGTGGTCCGCCTCGCCGGCATCGACGCCAACAACGTCGGCCCGGAACACCGCGCGATGCAGCTGCACGATCTGGACGTCGGCCTGCTCGGCTGATCCGGGACATTGCCCGTCATGCAGCCAGGGGGTCGAGGCGATACTCGACCCCCGCTCTGTGTTTGGCCCCAGGCGGCAGCGTGACGGCCGAACGGCCGACCGCTCCGCTTTCGACGCACAGGAAACCGAGTTCGCCGCCGGCGGGGATATCCGCCATGGCCGCCGCCGCCGCCATCGGATTCCAGACAACCGTCGAAGCGCAGCCGTTCCTGGTGATGGCTATGGTGCGACCGAGCACGGGATCGACCAGTCGGAGGCTCGCGGGGCTTTCGTCGAAGAGCGCGACCGTCTCCTTCGCGACGTAGAGAGGACCTGCCTGCCGCTTCGGGCGTCCCTGATCGGCGTTGTCTCGGTACTCGGCGCCGCCCAGACCGTCGACGCGAACCCGGCGGACGTCGCCAACGGAAAAATAAGTATGGAATGCGAACGAGACGGGAGCCTCCACCGGCCCGGAGTTGCCCGTCTCGGCCTCCACGGCGAGCGCGGCGCCGATCAGGTATTCGATCGTAAGCGACAGGTGCTCGGCCTCCCCCGACACCTGCGCCGTTCCCGCCGCAAGTGAAAGCCGCAGGCGCCAGCCCTCGGGCACCCGCTCGATCTCGTCCAGGCTGAAGACCCCATTACGGGCGTAGCCGTGTTGGGGCTGTGCCGGGTCGGAGACATGGGGCCCGAACCAGGGCCAGCAGATCGGAATGCCGCCGCGCATGGCCTTGCCGCTTCCCGGCCGGGCCATCGGCGAGCACCACAGCACCTGCGCCTGCCCCCGCGGCTGCCAGGCCAGAAGTTGCGCACCCTGCAGGGCAATCCGCGCGGATCCCGGCGCCCCCGCGAGCACGACAACCGCGCTCTCGATACCGCCGCCGGCCAGCTCGAGACGGGCGCCTTCGACCCCGTCCACCTGCCGCCGCAGAAGCTCGATCTCGGTCCCGCCCTTCAATTCGGCCTCCACCGTTGTGCCCCGCCGTCGACACGTCCGGACCTTCCGCGACCGCGCCGCCAAGTCCCACTGGCACACGGCGGCCATTCACCGGATAATGAACCAACAAAGGTCAGCGCACGAGGTTCCCATGCCGTCCGTGTCACCCGCAGGCTCCCTGCCGATCGCCCGACAGCGCATGGCCGGCGCCCAAGCATTCGTGGCCGTCGTCTTCCTGCTTCTGGGTGCCAGCTTCCTCGCATCCACGGGACTGCTGATCTACGAGTTCCGCGAGACCGACTGGTGGACGCTGCTGCTCGCCCACAGTCACCTGTACCTCTTCTTTCCGACCTTCGGCGTACTCGCGCTGATGGCATTCTATCTGCCGTCGGTCGTTTTCACGCACTTGTATTGGAACCATATGCCTTACGGCAAGGCGCGGTTCCTCGGCGGCTTCGCTGTAGCCCTGGCACTGAGCCTGTTCGTCACCACACGAATGCTGGGGCCGGATGCACTGCCGCGCGCGGTGTGGGAAATCGCGCCGGGCGCACTCACGGCGGATGCCGGCGAGCCCGCCAACTGCCGCAACAGCGAAGCCGGATGCAGGCGCGGGCCAGTCCTGGCGACGCTGCAGGAATTGCGCGCGGTGTCGCAGGAGAGAGTGGGTACCTCGGTGTTCGCGCGCTCCTGTGTTCCCGATCGGCTCGTCGAGCAGCCGCAAGGTCACGACCAGAAGCGCTGGTGCGCCCCGGCTCTCTCGCGCAGCAATCTCAAGACGGCTGGCGAATGCTGCGCGATCCAGGAACGCTTCTCCAAGGCGGTCGCCGATCTCGCGCGCGCCCCGGCCAGCCGCTCGCAACTCGCCACCGCCGACCAGATCTTCCAGACCACCAAGATCTTTTTTGTCATCGTCCTGTTGTTCGTCGGCGGCATGCTGGCGCTTTGGCGGAGCCGGATCGATGGCCTCTACGGGGCGCTCGCACCGCGTGTGGAGCGAGCTGTCATGGTCGGAGGTTCGGCGATGCTGCTGTGGCCCGTGATGGACTACGCCTACCTCGATACGACCAATGCCCTTTTCGGCCGCTGGTACAATGGTGTTCAGCCACGCCTCAGTCTCGTCATCGCTCCCTGGACGCTCCTCCTGCTGTTCTACTTCCTCAAGCGTGCCAAGCCGAACGTCGAGCTGGTGGGACAGTTCGCCGGCGTGGCCGTCAGCGCGCTGGCGATCCTGCTGCGCGAGGAGATCAAAGACATCGGCGGGCGCATCGTCGGCATCGGCATGGACCCTCCGATCCTTGCCGTGCTCGCTGTCCTGTGGATCACGGGCGTCGTGTTGTTGTTCCGACCGAAGGTTTCGGGCCAGGTTGCAGAGAAAGCCCCGCAATAGAGCGGCATCAAGCGATACCCGAACATGATCTACATCTACGATTCAATCGATGGCGTTCTCGTCCGTCAGGAAGGCCCGCCCGAGATCCGCGCGACGACGATCTGGATCGACCTCTTCAAGCCCACGCGCGAGGAGGACCAGTTCGTCGAAAAGGCCCTCGGCCTGATGATCCCGACCAAGGACGAGATGTCGGAGATCGAGGCCTCCAGCCGGCTATACTTCGAGAACGGCGCGCACTTCATGACGGCCGTGGTCCTTCATCTGAAGGATCCGCCCCCGAACGAAGACGCCTCGGCTTCGAAGCCGACGAAGGTCTTCGTTGCGGACGTCCCGGTAAGCACTCCGGTCACATTCATCCTCGCCCACAACAAGCTCGTTACGGTGCGCTACGAGGAACCGCGCGCAATCGCGATCTTCCAGCAGCGCAACCAGAAGGGCGATCTCCATTGCCCCAGTGGCGTCGGCGTGTTCGTCGGCCTGCTCGAGGCGATCATCGATCGCGAGGCCGACCGGGTAGAACGCATCCAGGCGGAGGTCGACAAGGTCTCCCAGGGCATCTTCAACACGAAGGGCGGGCAGTGGTCGCGAAGCCGGCGCTTCGACATGGTCGTCAAGCAGATCGGCCGCGAAGGCGAGTTGACATCGAGGTCGCGCGAGACCCTGCAGTCTCTGGCGCGACTGCTCACTTACGCAGCTCACGTCATGCACGACCGCGGGGACGAAAAGCCGCTGCGTGCCCGAGTGCGCACCGCCAGCCGCGACGTGGAGAGCCTCAACGATCAGGTCGGATACTTGACCACGAAGGTGAACTTCCTGCTCGATGCGACGCTCGGCATGATCAACATCGAGCAGAACGCGATCATCAAACTTTTCTCGGTGGTTTCGGTGGCACTGATGCCGCCGACGCTGATCGCGTCTATCTACGGAATGAACTTCAGGTCCATGCCCGAATTGTCGTGGGAGTACGGCTATCCCTTCGCGATCGCGCTGATGGTGCTGTCCGCGATCATTCCTTTCGTCTGGTTCAAGAAAAAGGGCTGGTTCTGATCAGCCGAGACCCAAGACGAGCTGCCCCAGAAGCGACAGCGCGCCGCAGACCGCCAATGTCGTGATGATACCGACGTGGCGCACCATGATCAGCCAGAAGGCGAGCAGGCCCAGAGCCAGTGCCACCGGCTGCAGGCTGGCGACCCGGGGCACGTGCAAGACCAGGGGGCCGGCAACGACCTGATCGACCCGGGCGAACAGCACGTTGAGCGCGAACCACACGGTCAGATTGAGGATCACGCCGACCACGGCAGCCGTGATCGCGGCCAGCGCCGAGCGCAGGGCCGGCTGGCGACCGATCGTCTCGACGTAGGGGGCGCCGGCGAAGATCCACAGAAAGCAGGGCGCGAAGGTCGCCCACAGCGTCACGATCGCACCCAGTGCACCCATCGCCCAGGCGCCGCCGCCGGGGCTGCCGTGTCGGAAGGCGGCGAGAAATCCGACGAATTCCGTGACCAGGATCAGCGGGCCCGGGGTGGTTTCGGCCAAGCCAAGGGCGTCGACCATTTCGCCTGGAGCGAGCCAGCGATAGTGCTGCACCACGTCCTGCGCCATGTAGGCCAGGACCGCGTATGCGCCTCCGAAAGTCACCATCGCCAGCTTCGAGAAGAACCAGGCGATTTGCGCCAGGACATGATCCGTTCCGAACATCGCGGCCACAGCGAGCAGCGGCAACACCCAGATCGCCAGCCACACCGCGACCGTAGCCAGCGTCCGTGACAAGGGAACAGCGGCGACCGTGACAGCGCTGCCCCTCTCTCCGCCGGCACGCAGATAGCCGAACACCGCAGCGGCGAGCACGATGACCGGAAACGGCACCGCGAAGAAGAAGATGCCGACGAACGCCAGCGCGGCAATCGCCTGATCGACGCCGTTCGTCAATCCGCGCCGGGCGATGCGCACGAGGGCCTCGACGACGATGGCCAGGACGGCGGCCTTCACCCCGGTGAGCAGCGCCACCGCCATCGGAACCGATCCGACAGCGGCATAAAGCATCGACAGCGCGAGCACGACCAGGGCGCCGGGCAGCACGAACAGAAGACCGGAGACGAGACCGCCCCGCACACCGTGAAGGCGCCAACCCACATAGGTGGCGAGTTGCATCGCCTCGGGCCCAGGGAGCAGCATGCAGAAGTTCAATGCGTTGAGATAGCTCTTCTCGTCGATCCATCGGCGTTCGTCGACGAGCATGCGATGCATCAGCGCGATCTGCCCTGCCGGCCCTCCGAAGGACAGGCAGCCGATCTTGAAGGACACCGCGGTCAACTCGGCGAAGGTCGGATGGTTCGTCGACATCGCCGCTGTTTCATCGAGCCGTGTCATGCGAATTGCCCCCGGCCGCCTCCGTTGGCGACACTTTTTTCCAATACCATGAGATGCAAGCACGAAAGCGTCCGGCTCAGGCCGGGACTTGCGGCGCCCAGTTGTGACGCTCGCCCGCGGCTTGGCGCCGCCAGGCGTAGAGGGCGTCGTAGACGGCAAATCCCGCACTCAACGCGGCACGGTCGTCGCCCCCTGCCTGGGCGGAGATGCCGAGCGATACCGCGAGCAGGCCAGCAGCTTCCGGCGCAAGCTCGAGCCGGGCGGTATCTGCGCCTCGAACCACGATCTGGAGATAGGCCAGCGCGGGATCGACGATGCCGAAGCGCTCGATCAGAGTGTCGAAGGTGCACAATGGACCATCATGGCTCATTTCGACGCCGTCGACATCGTAGGGTATTGCGCCGAGTTCCTCCGCGACGTCCCGGACGTAGTCGGGCTCGACGAACAAAAACTCCGCGTCTCGATCGATGAACCGACGGATCAGCCAGGGGCACGCGATCCGGTCGATCTTCGGCCTTATGCGCGTTACCCAACGCGACGGACGCGTCTCGTCCCGGCCGGGCAGGGCGTCCTTCAGGATCGTGGGAGCACCGCAAGCGCGCCAGCCTTCGGAACCGCCCGAGAGCACGCGGGCATCGACGCCACGCGCCCGCAAGATCGAGGCGGCGAGCTGCGAGACGTTGTGACCATGCACGCAGGACAGTACGACTCTCGAGCCGTAGGGGATCTCGGCAGCCCAGGCCTCCACCTGCAGGTGATCGCGCCATCGGGCCGTTGGAATGATCCGCGTCGCCTCACAATACTTGGCGTGCCGTCAGACGTCATAGACAATTGGCGCGTCGGGCGTGCCGATCACGCTACGCAGATCGTCGATCGAAATGAAGAAATCGGCTCGTGTATCGCTCATGGCGGCCTCGCAATAGTTGGAGGCCGGCGCTTGAGCGAGAACCTCGCTTGAAGGGGCGGCCGGTATTGCCCCTCAGCGACAAGCCGATACAGCATCACCCGCGGCAGCACAAGCCGTATGCCGCGCCGTCAATGCTCGACCATCACTCCTGCAGGGTTTCGTCACGTCGGCGAGGTCGCGCTTCAGCGGCCCCATTTCAGCGCCAGCACGCCTGCCGCACGAGCGAGGTCCATCAGACCTGCCCGAGTCTGCGGATGCATCGGCTCCAGCGGATGGCGCACGGCGTCCGAGGCGATCACACCGCCCTCCATCATCACCGTCTTCGTGGCGCGCAGGCCGCACTGGCGGTTCTCATAATTGATCAGCGGGAGGACACGCGCATAAGCGGCAGCGGCCTCGGCGCGGCGACCGGCACGGAAATGCGTGATCACCGGCGCGATCAGCTCGGGACACAGCGCGCTCGGCATGGTCCCCGTTGCGCCGGCTTCGAGGTCCGCCATCAGGGTGATGCTCTCCTCGCCGTCGAAAGGTCCCTGGATCGCCTTACCGCCGGCGGCGACAAGGGCGCGCAGCTTGGCGGCGGTACCGGGGACCTCGATCTTGAAATAGCGCACGAGCGGCACCTCGGCCGCGAGACGCGACAGGAACGGGACCGAGAGCGTCACGCCGGACAGCGGCGCATCCTGGACCATGATCGGGATTCGTGCCGCATCGGCGACCGCCTTGAAGTGCTCGAGCATGCCCTTCTCGTCGGCCTTAAGCAGCGCACCATGGTACGGCGGCATCATCATGACCATCTGAGCACCGGCCTTGGCGGCCGCGACCGCACGCTCCGTCGCGATGCGAGTGGAGAAATGCGATGTGGTCACGATCACCGGCCGCCGGCCGGCGACATGCGTCATGCACAGATCGAGAAGCGTCGAGCGCTCGTCATCGGTCAACAAGAACTGCTCGGAGTAGTTGGCAAGGATGCAGATCCCATCGACGCCCTGATCGATCATGCAATCGAGCACGCGCCGCATACCCGCGAGATCGAGGTCGCCGTTCTCCCGAAACGGTGTCGGTGCGATCGGAAAGACTCCGGTCCAGGGGTGAGCAAAACTCGTCATGTCGGCGGTCTCCGGTGCAGCTGTGATCAGGTCTGGTCCTTGGCGATCGCTTCGCGACCGCGGGACAGGCCGGGGAGAATGGCGGCGACCAGCGCCAGCGCCGCCAGCCCCAGGCAGACGGCGGAAATAGGCCGGGTGACAAAGATCGAGAAGTCGCCCTGGGACAGGAGCAGCGCCTTGCGGAGGTTGTTCTCCAACATCGGGCCAAGAACGAAGGCCAGCACCAGCGGCGCGGCCTCGTAGCCGAACTTCCGGAACAGGTAACCCAGCACCCCGAAGCCCGCCATCACGAGCACGTCGAACGACGAGTTGCCGGAGCAGAACACGCCGACGATGCAGAACATCAAGATGAGCGGAAACAGGATGTTGTAAGGCACGCGCAAGACCTGCACCCACAGGCCGATCAGCGGCATGTTGAGGATCAGCAGCATGATGTTGCCGATGTACATGCTGGCTACGATACCCCAGAACATCTGCGGGTTCTGCGACATCATCAGCGGACCTGGCTGAATGCCGTGCACGACGAATGCACCCAACAGAAGCGCCATCACCACGTTGGGCGGGATGCCGAGAGTCAGCAGCGGGATGAAGGCGCCGCCGGCGGCGGAGTTGTTTGCAGCCTCGGGTCCCGCGACGCCCTCGATCGCGCCATTGCCGAACTCTTCTGGATGCTTGGAGAGCTTCTTTTCCACGGCGTACGATGCGAAGGACGCGATGACGGCGCCGCCACCCGGCAGGATTCCCAGAAAGAAGCCGATCAGCGTGCCGCGCACGAGCGCCCAGCGGCTGCGCAGCCAGTCGGCCCGCGACGGCATCAGGGTCCCGATCTGCGAGGCCACGATCTCACGCTTCATCACCTTCTCGAGATTGGCGAGGATCTCGGCGACGCCGAACAGGCCGATCAACACCGGCACCAGGCCGATACCGTCGATCAGCTCCAGGCGATCGAAAGTCAGGCGCGGCGTGGCCGTGATCTGGTCGAGCCCGATCAGCCCCAGAACGATGCCTCCGCACGCCATCAGGAGCGCCTTGGCGATGGAGCCCTGTGTCATGAAGGCGAGGATCGTCAATCCGAGCACCATCAGGCTGAAGTACTCGGCCGGACCGAACGCAACGGCGAGTCGCGCGAGCGTCGGTGCGATCAGCATGAGCAGGACGATTGCGAAGGTGCCGGCGATGAACGAGCCCATCGCTGCCATGCCGAGCGCAGGACCCGCGCGCCCCTGCTTGGCCATTGCGTGGCCGTCGAGACATGTCACCACGCTGGCGGCCTCGCCGGGGATGTTGACCAGGATCGAGGTGGTCGAACCGCCGTACATGGAGCCGTAGTAGATGCCGGCCATCATGATGATGCCGGCTTCGGGATTGCCCGACAGCGTCACAGGCAGCAGCAGCGCCATCGCGGACACGGGGCCGATGCCCGGCAGCACGCCAACCAGCGTGCCGATGAAAACGCCGAAGAAGCAGGCGAGCAGGTTGATCGGCTTGAGGGCAACCTGGAAGCCGAGCATGAGGGAGGAGAGGATTTCCATCAGCTTTCCTCAGCCCAGCCAGGGCGCGAGCACGCCGGCCGGCATCTGGATCTTCAGGCCCTTGGTGACGACGTACCAGACACCGAAGGTCGCCACGAACGTGGCGGTCAACGCCGCCGGAAGGCGCACGCGGTCCACCCACAACATCAATGTCAGCAGAAGGACCACGGTGGCGAGCGGAAATCCGATCCGGTCGAAGGCGAAACCGTACACCACGATCAGGAGCACTACGACCGCGACTTTTCCCCATCTCGTGTCGCGCCAAAGGGAAGAAAGCGAAGGGCCGGGATCGCGCAGAGAGTTGAAGATCACGACGGACGACAGAGCCATCGTGAGAACTCCGACCCAGAACAGGGCGAAGCCGGAGCCGGGATCATTGAGCTTGCCCAACCCCAGGTCCCGCCCGCTCCACAGAACGAAGGCGCCGACGGCGAGCCAGAACATTCCGCCCCAGAACTCCGAACTTCGAACCACGCCCAACCTCACCCTTCCTTGCGTGCCAGACCGAGCTTCTCGACAAGACTCTTCTGCTCGGCAGCCGTCTCGACGACGAACTTCTGATACTCGGCGGTAGCGATGTAGCGCTTGGGGTAATCGTACTTGGCGAGCAACTCGGCGAGCTTGGGATCGTCGAGAGCCTGCTTGAAGGCGTCGTGCAGCTTCTTGACGATCGCGGCATCCATGCCCTTGGGACCGGCGATCCCGATCGGGCTGTCGATCACGAAGTCGAAGCCCGACTCGCGCAGCGTCGGCACGTCCGGCCAGCGCTTGTTGCGCTCTGCGGTCCACAGCACCAGGAGGCGGAACTTGCCCGCGTCGACCATCGGCGCCCATCCGGTGGCGTCGGCATCGGCCATCACATGGCCGCCTTCGAGCGCTGCCCAGCCCTCCGGCCCGCCCTTGAACGGCACGTGCGTGAACTTCACGTTCGCCTGCAGCGCGATCTGTTCCATGCCGATATGCAACGAGGTTCCCGCGCCCGGCGTTGCGTAGGTCATCTTGCCGGGGTTCGATCTCGCGAACTCGACCAGGTCCTTGAACGTTTTGAACGGGCTGTCGGCGCGCACGACGACACCGAACGTGTAGCCCGACATGTTCATGATGTAGGTGAAGTCCTTCAGCGGATCGACCGGCATCTTCTGCATGTGGGGCAGACGGAACATCGTGATCGGCAGCTGCGAGACCGTGTACCCATCGGGTTTGGACTGCAGGGCCATCGTGACGGGACCCGAGGTTCCGCTTCCGCCGGCCCGGTTCTCGACAACGATCGGTTGCCCCAAAAGCTTCGAGGCGGCGTCACAATGCGCCCGGTGCACCACGTCGACGCCGCTACCGGCCGGCCAGGGCACGATGAAAGTGATGGGCTTGGAGGGAAAATCCGCCGCGGACTGGGCCGACAGGGGAGACGTCCGGCCGACCACTCCGGCAGCGGCCAGACCTGCGGTACCCGTGATGAACGTTCGACGCTTCATGCTGCGCTCCCTACCGAGGAAATGCATTCGACGTTCTCGATTCCGCTCCCGCGGAAACCCTGCTCCGCGACTACTCCTTGCGAGCCAGCCCCATCGCACGCAGGGCCTCGCCCTCTTCCTTCACGAACCGTTCCACCGTCCTGATGTAGGTCGCGGTGTCCTGGTAGGCGGGCGCCATGTCGTACTTGCGCAGCGTTTCGATCACGCCGGGCTCCTCGATCGCCTTCTTGAAGGCGTCGTGCAGCTTCTTGACGATCGCGGGATCCATGCCCTTGGGGCCGGCAATGCCGAACGGGCTGGCGAGATCCATATCGTAGCCGAGTTCGCCCAGGGTCGGAGCGTCCGGCCAGTTCTTGGATCGCTCCTTCGTCCAGATCATGAGCAGGCGGAGCTGGCCCGCCTCCACGAGCGGCTTCCAGCCCGTCGAATCCGCCTGAAGCATCGTGTGCCCGCCGAGAACGGCGGCGTTGGTCTCGGCGCCGCCCTTGAACGGCACCTGCGTGAACTTGACGCCCTCTTTCGCCGCCATCATCTCCATGCCGATGTGCAGCGAGGTGCCGGCACCCGGGGTGGCGTAGCTGACCTTGCCGGGATTCTCCTTCGCGTACTTGATCACGTCGGCCCAGGTCTTGAACGGCCCATCCGCCTTGGTGGTGACACCGAAGGTGTAGCTCGTCAGCATCATGATGTAGCTGAAGTCCTTCAGCGTATCGAAGCTGGCCTTCTGCATGATCGGAATGCGGACGGTGGAGATCGGCATCTGCGAGATGGTGTAACCGTCCGGCTTCGCGGTCGCGGCCATGGTCGCCGGCCCCGCCGAACCTGCGCCACCGGCCTTGTTGTCGATGATGATCGGCTGGCCGAGATGCTTGGACGCCACCTCGGCGATGGACCGCATCACGATGTCGGTCGAGCCGCCGGCGGGCCAGGGAACGATCAGCGTGATCGGCTTGCTCGGATAATCGGCCTGGGCGAGCACCGTGCCCGAGACTGCGGCGAGCATAGCGGTGGCCGCGACGGAAAGGGCCAGAGTTCGTCTGGTCGGCATGAGCGGTCGTCCTCGTCGTTGGGAGCAAGTGTCTCGGTGCTTCTTCTCAGTCCTTCCTCAGCATCCCCAGGCGCTCGAGCACTTTGCGCTCCACCTCCCAGGTCGCCTCGGCGAATTTGCGATAGGCCGCCGCGTCCATGTACTTCGGATACATGTCGTACCTGCTGAGCATCGCCTTGACGCCGGGATCCTCGGTGGCCTTCTTGAAGGCGGCGTCCAGCTTGGCCACGATCGCCGGGTCCATGCCTTTGGGGCCGACGATGCCGAACGGACTCTCGAACATGGCCGGAATGTCGCCCCTGAACGCGGGGAGCACTTCCGCCAGCGTCGGGACATCGGGCAGACTCGGCAGGCGCTGGCTGCTCCAGACCACCAGCGGCCGCAGTTTGCCGGCATCCACGAGCGGCTTCCAGTTGGTCGCGTCGACCTGCAGCAGCACATGGTCGCCGAGCACCGCCGCACTCGATTCTCCCGCGCCCTTCATCGGGACGTGCGTGAACTTGAGACCGGACCGCGCGGCAATCTCTTCCATCCCGATGTGAAGGGACGTCCCAACGCCGGGCGTCGCGTATGTGACCTTGCCGGGGTTCTCTCGCGCATACTTCTCGAGGTCGGCCCACGTTTTGATCGGCCCATCCGCCTTGACCACGATGCCGAACGTGTAAGCGGTGACGTTGGAAATGTAGGTGAAGTCGCGCAGGGGCTCGAACGCGACTTTCTGCATGTGCGGCAGGCGAAGCAGCACGACGACCGCCTGGCTCAACGTGTAACCGTCCGGCTTCGCTGTCGCCGCCATTCCGGCTGGTCCGACCGTTCCCGAGCCGCCGACGCGGTTGTCGACGACGATGGGCTGACCCAGATGCTTGCCAGCGACCTCGGCCATGGCGCGCAGGACGAGATCGCCAGCGCCGCCGGCAGGGAACGCACAAATCAGCGTAATCGGCTTGTTCGGAAACTCCTGCGCCCGTGAATCCGACCCTCTCGCGTCGATCCCGATTGCCGTCATGATCGCAAGGATCATCGTGAGCGCCGTACACAAGGCACGAGTGGACCTTGTCATCGTCATCTTCCCCCCTCGATCTCTGCACGTCTTGCGGTGCAGATTTCCGATGGCGGAGAGTGACCCGGGCGATTGCGCTTGTCCAGCCTGCTCCTGATGCCCCGATCGCATTGGGGCGCATCTGGTCTTCGGCGCCACGCAACCGGTCAAAAGGTGCGATCCTC
>CAYMEB010000021.1:0-38794 GCA_964389095.1 uncultured Hyphomicrobiaceae bacterium | reverse complement strand
GACATCGAGGTCTGGCTGCCGGGCCAGGATAGCTATCGTGAAATTTCCTCGTGTTCGGTGTGCGGCGACTTCCAGGCGCGGCGCATGAACGCGCGCTATCGCGACAAGGACGGCAAGCCGCAGTTCGTGCACACGCTCAACGGCTCCGGCCTCGCGGTCGGGCGCACGCTGATCGCGGTGATGGAGAACTACCAGCAGGCCGACGGCTCGATCCTGATCCCCGACGCGCTGAAGCCCTACATGGGCGGCATCACGCGCATCGCGAAGGGCTGACGGCGCGCCGCCGTCGTCATCGGGCGGCAGCGGCCCGGCGCTCCAGCACGCGCCGGTAAACCGCGAGCGTAGCGCCGGTCATCTGCGAAAGCGTGTAGTTGGCGTGCACGTGCCGGCGTCCGCGCTCGCCCATCGCCGCGCGCTCCTGTTCCGGCATGGCGAGCACCGTGGCGATCGCCTCGGCCAGATCGGCGGGAGAATTGAACGGCACCCGCAGGCCGGTTGCTGCGGCGATCGGTGCGTCTGGCGGTGTCAACGCCACCTCGCGGCCGGGCCCGGTGTCCGAGACGATGACCGGTACACCCATCGCCTGGCTTTCCAGCGCGACACGGGGAAGGCCCTCGTGCTCCGAGATGTTGAGCGAGACGGCCGAAGCCGCGTAAGCCGCCGGCATGTCGGCCTCGTGCCCGGGAATGAGCAGGCGATCCGCAACGCCCAGGGCGCGGGCGCGCGCGACGAGCTGGTCGCGGAAATCGGGCTTCTCGACCTCGCCGGCGAGGACACAGACGAAATCGGTTACGCCGCGCGCGGCCAACAGGCCCATCGCCTCCACGAGGTGGTCCTGCGCCTTGCGCCGTGTGATGCGGCCCGCGAGCATGACGATGCGGGCTCCCGAAGCGGCGCCGAGCCGCTGTCGCACGGCCGCCGAACGTTCCGGCGAGAGTTGCGCCCGGTCGAAGCGCGCCGGGTCGATGGCGCGGGGAATGACGGCGATACGCTCCTCCGGCGCTTGGTAGCGCGTGCGGATGAGATGCGCCATGTAGTGCGAGACCGCGATCACGGTGTCGCTGCGCGCCATCACGCTGTTGTAGAGGTTCTTGATCCGGCCACGCTCGGAGTATTCCGAATGGTAGGTCGTGACGAACGCGACGCCGCTGCGGCGGGCGGCGATCAGCGCGCTCCAGGCCGGCGCCCGGCTGCGGGCGTGCAGGATGTCGACGCCGTTGTCCCGGACCAGGCGCGCGAGGCGGCCGGCGTTCAGGAGAATGGTGGCTGGGTTCTTACTCGCCAAGGGCAGTTCGATGTGGCGCGCCCCGGCCGCCTCCAGATCGGCGACCATGCGGCCGCCCTGCGAGGCCACGAGGGCGGTATGACCCGCCTCGACGAGCGCACGTGCAACCTGCAGGCACCCGAGTTCGGCGCCGCCCGACCTCATGCGCGGGATCACCTGCAGCACTGTCATCGGTCGCGACACGTCGGTATGTCTCCACCGGTGCGGATTGGACCGGGCGCGGGCGAACCTTGTATAGAGGGCGCTCGACCGGGGCAAGGAGGACAGATGACCGCGGCAGAGCCACACTACCTCGATGTCGGGTCGCCCGGACGGCGCCGCCGGATCGCCTGGATGCAGAGGAAAGCGCGGTCGGCAGGGGAGCCGAGCTTCATCTGGCTGCAGGGCCTCAAGTCCGAGATGGTCTCGACCAAGGCGTCAGCACTCGATGCCTGGTGCAGCGCGCGGGGGCTGGGATGCACCCGTTTCGACTACTCCGGTCACGGCCGCTCCGGCGGTCGTTTCGAAGAGGCGACGATCGGCGACTGGCTGGAGGAGGCACACGCGGTCCTCGCCACCTTGACCACGGGGCCACAGGTTCTGGTCGGCTCGTCGACAGGAGGCTATGTCGCGCTGCTGGTTTTGCGCGATCTGCTGCGCAGCGATCCGGCGGCCGCCGAGCGGATCAAGGGGCTCGTGCTGATCGCTCCGGCCTGGGACCTCACCGAGGCGCTCATGTGGCAGCGCTTTTCGGAAAAGGCGCGCCGCGACGTTCTCGAGAAGGGTGTCTATCTGCGGCCCTCCCAATACAGCCCGGAGCCGTACGCGATCACGCGCGCATTCATCGAGGAAGGCCGCAAGCACCTGATCGGCCCGGACGGCTTCGATCCGGGGCGGCCGGTGCACGTGCTGCACGGCCTGCTCGACGAGGACGTGCCCTGGGAGCATACGCTCGATCTCGTCGCCACGCTTTGCGGCGACCACGTCCATGTCGAGGCCGTGCCGGACGGTGACCACCGGCTCGCGCGTCCGGAGGACATCGAGCTCCTGTTCTCCAAGCTCGAGCTGTTCCTGGGCGAGCCGCGTCCCGCGGGGCGGTGACGGCTGTAGCGCCGGGCATCAGCCGAGCGCCTGGTTGGCCAGCGCGAAAGTCTTGAACGCGTGAGCTGCAGGCCGGCGGCCGCGCACCATCGTCGTCACTTCGTCGACCATGGCGAGCCCGCACGAAGCGAGCGCGGGCTCCAACCCGCTACCGACCGGCGTATCGAGCCGCAGGAACGATCCGGCATGAACGCCCGCCCAATGCGCGACAAGCGCACGCGCGGTGTCGAGATTCTGCGCGGCGAGAGGACCGATCAGACGGCCGCGCCCGAACAGGCGGCAGAACGCGAACCCCTCGAGGCCGCCAGCGCCGGCGACGACGGCAGCGTCGCCGACGGACGCCAGCGCGGTCACGACCGCCCGCCGGTCCGCACCGATCGCGTGCGCATCACAGTCGAAGATCGCTGCGAGATCGTCGCGCCTGGCCGTCCGCACGGGCGGCAGGGCATCCGGGGGAGGAGCCTTCGCGATGCCCTGGAATTGCCGGATGTGTCCGACCGGCTCGAAACCGAGACTGCGGTAGAGAGGCCCGCCCGCGCTGGTCGCGGTGAGAAAGATCGATGGTTCGTCGATGCGTGCCAGAGCTTCGCCCATCAAGCGGCGGCCGAGCCCGGATCTCTGGATGCCGGGGTCGACGATGACCATGCCGATGCGTGCTTGCTGCCCGCCGTAGCGCCACCACAGGATGGTGCCGACGAGCCGTCCCTCGCGGCGCGCGACGATGCCCTCCCCGACCTCCAAGAGCAGCCGCCAGTCGTCGCGCGTGTGAGGCCAGCGAACGGCGCGCGACAGATCGTGGGCTTCTGCGAGGTCGTTCGGCGTGAAAGGTTTGAGGTTGTCCATCTCGAGGCTCTCGCAGGGTGGCATGCCGCGCGCCCGGTTGCGGACCAGGGAGCGAACGGCGAAGATGCCGCTTCGGCGCAGCAGACACACGAGCATCGATCGCATGTCCCGTTTCAAGCCCAGATACGTCACTTTCGATTGCTATGGAACGTTGACGCGATTCCAGATGGTGGACATGACACGGGTCATGTTCGCCGATCGTGTGCCGGCCGACCGGATGGCGGACTTCATCCGCGATTTCGCGAGCTATCGCCTGGACGAGATCCTTGGTCCGTGGAAGCCCTACCGGGACGTGATCGTCTCGGCGTTGCACCGGACGGCCCGCCTGTGGGGCATCCCGACGACGGACGCGGAAGGCGAGAAGTACTACACGGCCATTCCCTCCTGGGGGCCGCATCCGGATGTCCCCGCCGGTCTGGCGAAAGTGGCCGCGGAAGTGCCCCTGGTCATCTTGTCCAATGCGTCGAACGATCAGATCCATCACAACGTCGCCAAGCTCGGCGCGCCGTTCCACGCTGTGTACACCGCCGAGATGGCCAAGGCCTACAAGCCCCGCATGCAGGCCTTCGAGTACATGCTCGATAACTTGGGTTGCGGCCCCGAGCGGATCCTGCACGTCTCCTCGTCCTACCGCTACGACCTCATGACGGCACACGACATGCGCTTCGGCATGCGGGCCTTCGTCGATCGTCAGCACGAACCTCACAACGCCTACTACGGCGCCGCGGTGATCTCGGACATCGGTGGTCTGCCCGGGCTCCTCGGATTGTGAGCCGAGGGCCAAGCAACGTCAAAGCCGGATCGATCCGCATGAAACTTGGCTCCTATTGGCTGGATACCGCGCCGAAGTTCACGTCGGTAGCGAGCGGCCCGGTCGAGGGCGTGACCGATGTCGCCGTCGTGGGAGCGGGACTGACCGGTTTGTCGGCGGCACTGGCCTTGGCACAGCGTGGAGCGAGCGTTCGCCTGCTGGAGGCCGACGCCGTGGCGTCGGCCGCATCGGGACGCAACGGCGGCCACTGCAACAATGGCCTCGCCGTCGATTTTTCCGGCCTCGCGAAGCGCGTCGGCCTGGAACGTGCACGTGAGCTTTACCGAGCCTTCGATGCCGGCGTTGATCAGGTCGAACGGCTAACCCGGGACAACGACATCGAATGCGATTTCGTGCGTTCGGGAAAACTCAAACTCGCAGCGAAGCCGGAACATGTGGACGGTATGCGCCGCGGCGCGGAGCTGCTGGCGCGCGAGGTGGATCCTGCCGTCGCATTCGTAGACGAACGCGAGCTGCACGCCGAGATCGCTGGCAAAGGTCTGTATGGCGGCGTCCTGATGCCGCGCTCTGCGTCGCTGCACGTTGGGCGCTTCGCGATCGGTCTTGCGAATGCCGCGGTTCGCGCCGGTGCGATCGTACACGAGTCCGCCGCAGTCACGCGGATCGAGCGCCGGACGGGCGGCTTCGAGATCTCCACCGCGCGCGGTCGCATCTCGGCACGCGATGTCGTGCTCGCGACCGGTGCCAGCACCCGCGGTCCCTTCGGCTGGTTTCGACGCCGCATCGTGCCGGTCGGCAGTTACATCATCGTGACCGGACCGTTGGCGAACGCCGACGCGCGGCGTCTATTTGCGGGGCGGCGCACCTACACCACGAGCCGCCACATCGGAAACTATTTCCGCCTCACGAGCGACGATCGCCTGGTCTTCGGCGGCCGTGCGCGCTTTGCCTTGCCCGGCGAAGCCTCCGACCGGCGCAGCGCGGCGGTTCTCAGGCGGCAGATGCTCCAGCTGTTTCCGGAACTGGACCGCGTGAAGATCGACTACGGCTGGGGCGGGGTCGTGGATATGACCTCGGATCGCATGCCCCGCTCGGGTGTGCGTGACGGCATGCACTATGCCGTTGGGTATTCGGGGCATGGCGTGCAGCTCTCGGTCCTGATGGGCGAGACGATCGCGCGCAAGATCGCCGGGGAGACGGCCGTCGATCCCCTGCGCGACCTGCCGTGGCCCGCGATCCCGATGCACTTTGGCAGGCCCTGGTTCCTGCCTCTTGTCGGTGTATACTATCGTGCGCTCGACCGCATTTCCTGAAGCAGGGCGTGCCTTCAGAACGGCAACCCGACGTAGTTCTCGGCCAGCGTCGCCTGCGCGTGATCCGACTGCATCAGATAATCGAGCTCCGCCCGCTGCATCTGTGCCTCGAAGCTGTCGGGCGAATAGAGCTGGTGCAGCAGGCCGGTCATCCACCAGGAGAAGCGCTCGGCCTTCCAGACCCGGCGCACGGCCTCGGCGGTGTAGCTGTCGAGCAGGTCCCGCCGGCCGTTCTTCATGCGAGCGATGATCGCGCGCGAGAGGTAGTGGATGTCCGATGCCGCGAGATTGAGTCCCTTCGCGCCGGTCGGCGGCACGATGTGAGCTGCATCGCCGGCCAGGAAGAGATTGCCGTGCTGCATCGGGGTCGCGACAAAGCTGCGGAGCGGCGCGACGCTCTTCTCGATTGCCGGCCCCGTCTGCACATTGCGCGCGGCCTCCGGACCCAGCCGGACCTTGATCTCGTCCCACAGCCGGTCGTCGCTCCAGTCCTCGGCGCGCACATTCAATCCGACCTGGATGTAGTAGCGGCTGCGGGTCAGCGATCGCATCGAGGCGAGCGCGAAGCCGTTGGCGTGGCTGGCGTAGATCAGCTCGTGTGAGCAAGGCGGCACGTCCGCGAGGATCCCGAGCCAGGCGAACGGGTAGACGCGCTCGAACGTCTTGAGCACGTTCCGCGGAATCGTCTGCCGGCCGACGCCGTGGAAGCCGTCGCAGGCGGCGACGATATCGCACCGCAACTCCCGCGGCGCGCCGTTCTCCGTCCAGCTGAGCTGCGGCGTCGGCGTCTCAGCGTCGTGGATCGCCACCCCTTCGGCGTTCCACACGATCGGTCCGTCGCCCGAAAGTCGCGCTTGGATGAGGTCGCGGGTGACCTCGGTCTGTCCGTAGACGACGACGTGCTTGCCGGTATGCTTCTTGAAGTCGACGCGGAACTTCCCGCCGTCGAAGTGGAATGCCGCGCCATCGTGCACGAGTCCCTCGCGGTGCAGCCGGTCGGCGCAGCCCGCCTCTTCCAGCATCGCGACGGCGCCTTGTTCCAGCACGCCGGCGCGGACGCGGGCTTCCACATAGGCGCGATCGCGCTGCTCGAGAATGATGCTGTCTATGCCGTTGCGGGCGAGGAGGCGCGCCAGCAGCAGTCCCGACGGCCCCGAGCCGATGATTCCCACCTGAGTGCGCAGAACCGTCATCGCCGCAATTTCCCCTGGCCAGGCCGTTCTCCCGAGCCGGACCGTGGCGCAACTGCGCTGGCGCCGCAACCGCCCTCGGCTCTGCCGCGTCGATTGGCCATGTCGGTCGGCGGGCGCTCTAGAGGACGACTTCGATCAGGTAGGGACCGCGCCGGGCCAGGCCGGCCTTCATGGCCTTGACCAGTTGGTCGGGCGTCTCCGCGCGGACCGCCTCCACGCCCATGCCGCGCGCCAGCGAGACCCAATCGAGGGCGGGATTGTCCAGCGACAGCATGTCGTGGGCCTTCCGCCCGGGGTTCTCGGCGCCGACGTTCATCAGCTCGCCGCGCAGGATCGCGTAGGCCCGATTCGACCAGACGAGTGTCAGGATGTCGAGGTTCTCGCGCGCCTCGGTCCACAGCGATTGGACCGTGTACATGCCCGAGCCGTCGGCCTCGAGGTTGATGACCTTGCGATCGGGGCAGGCGACGGCGGCACCGACCGCCAGCGGCATTCCTTCGCCGATCGCGCCGCCGGTGAGTTGCAGCCAGTCGTGGGGCGGCGCGCCGCGTGTCATCGCGAAAAAGTTGCGCCCGGTCGTGACACTCTCGTCGCAGATGATCGCGTTTTCCGGAATGAGCGCGCCGAGAATCCTCCCGATCGTCTCCGGATCGAGCTTAGAACTGGTGGGCAGCTCCGGCCTCTCCGCCTTGGCCAGCGTTGGCTTGGCTTTCGCGGCCCCGACCTCGTCGGCGAGACGGGCGAGCGCGTCTTCGAGATCCTCGTGCGGCTCGGCGAACGTGCTCGACGTGCTCTGTGCGGGAACCAGCAGGCTCGGCTTTCCCGGATAGCCGAAGAAGGCGACGGGAACTCTGGAGCCGACCAGCACGACATGTTCGATGCCGTCGAGCACCTTGAGGGCCTGGTCGACGGGATAGGGCACGCGGTCGAGCGACACGCGGCCGGCGCCACGTTCCACCCGCGCGTTGGAGCCGGGCGCCATCACCCGGCAGCCGGTCTTCGACGCGATGCGGGAGGCGTGCTCCATGCCCTTTCCGCGCAGCGCGACGCCGCCGAGCAGCAACAGCGTCCTGGCGCCCTTCGCGACGTGGCCCGCGGCATCCCGCACGGCGCTGTCGTCCACCTTGGCGCGGGGACGCTGGGCCGGTACGGCCACGGGACCGGAGCCCTCGCCCCAGGCAGTGTCGGCCGGCAGCACCAGGGTCGTGATCTGGCCGGGCGCCCTGCGGGCCTCGACGATCGCGTCGGCTCCGTCCTGTGCGACGGTGAGCGAGGATGCGCCCGTCCGCACCCAGTCGGAGAACGGCTTCGCGATGCCCTCGATGTCGCTGGTGAGCGGCGCGTCGTAGCGCTTGTGATAGGTCGCATGCTCGCCCACCACGTTGATCATGGGCGAGCGGGCCTTCTTGGCGTTGTGAATATTGGCCATGGCGTTGGCCAGACCCGGGCCCAGGTGCAGGAGCGTCGCCGCCGGCTTTTCCGCCATGCGGGCGTAGCCGTCCGCCGCGCCCGTGGCGACGCCCTCGAACAGGCACAATACGCAGCGCATGCCGTCGACGCGATCCAGGGCGGCGACAAAGTGCATTTCGCTGGTCCCCGGATTGGTGAAGGACACGTCGACGCCGCCGCCGACGAGTGTGCGGACAAGGCTTTCGGCACCGTTCATCGGCTTTTTCGCGGTCATTCTGGGCTCCGTGTGAAACGGCGCAAACTTTGGCCCGCCGATCCGGTCGCCGCAAGGCGGCAACCGCGGACCTGCCCGGCGGCAGGCGACATTGACCGGAGCGCCCCGCACCGAGAGGCTAGCCCAGAAACCGGCTTTCTGACATGCTGCTCGAAGGTTCCCGCTAGAGGAGCCATGCCCCTGTGGCACTTGAAGGAGGAAAAAGTCCGATGGAACGTCGAGCAATTCTAAAGGGCCTGACCATCGCCGCCGGTGCGGTTTCCATGCCGTCCGTTTTGCGTGCGCAGGCGCCGCTGACGTTGAATGGCGCCGTGCAGTTCAACGATGACCACGCCTTCACCAAGGGGCTGGTGCGTTTCGAGGAGCTGGTCAAGAAGTACTACGGCAAGCCGATCAACTTCACGCTGCACAAGAACTCCTCCCTCGGCCTCGAAAAGCAGTACTTCGAGTACATGGCGCAGGGCAAAGCTGTCGACTACGCGATCGTGTCGCCGGCGCACATGTCGACCTTTGCCAAGGCGGCGCCGTTCATCGATGCGCCGTTCGTGTTTCGCGATATCGCGCACATGAACAAGGTCGTGCAGGCCAACCTGCTCAAGCCGATCGCCGACGAGGTTGCCACCAAGGCCGAGGTGATGCTGATCGGATCGGCCGGCGGTGGCGTTCGCAACATCTTTTCAAAGCGCCCCTTCAAGAACCTCGCCGAGATGAAGGGCCTAAAGGTTCGCGTACAGGGCGCGCCGATCTGGTCGCGGACCTTTGCAGCCGCGGGCATGAGCCCGACGGTGATTGCGTATAACGAGGTGTACAACGCGATCCAGAATGGCGTCATCGAAGCCGGTGAGAACGAGGCTGCCGGCGTCGAGGCCATGAAATTCTTCGAAGTCGGGCCCAACCTGGTGCTGACCCAGCACGCGGTCTCGATCCGGCCGATCTGTTTCTCGGTCAAGACACTCAAGAGCCTTCCCAAGGATCTGCAGGATGCGATCCTGAAGGCGGGACAGGAGGCTGGCGATTTTGCTCGTCAGCTCGAGAGCAGCGAAGACGGCGCGAAGCTCGAGGCGCTGGAGAAGGCCGGGCGGCTGAAGCGGATCGCATTCGAGGAGCGACCGCAGATGGCCAAGCTGGTCGAGCCAGTGATGGCCGTCTACGCCAAGGAAATTGGCGCCGAGGACATCAACGCCAAAATTGCCAGCGCCTGATGTGGTGGGCCGGCCTCCCCGGTGGTGCCCCTCCGCGGAGGCCAACGCCCATGTCTTGGAGACCTCATGCGATCCCCTGACGATGCCAAAGCAGCGCGCGGCCTCGCACGCCTGCGCGACATTTATGGCCGCCTCCTCGACGGACTGATGGTGGCCTCCGTGCTGATCCTGGTCATTCCCGTCTCGCTTCAGATTTTTTCCCGCTTTACCGCGCTTATCCCGCATTACATCTGGACCGAGGAAATGGCGCGCTTCCTGTTCGTATGGACGATCATGATCGGCGCCATGGTCGGAGTCCGCGACAGCGCCCACTTCGAAGTCGATCTATTGCCGCAAATGTCGTCTCGAGGCGAAGCGATCGCGCGCCTGTGCGGCCGACTAGGCATCTTGGCGCTCGCAATCGTGTTCGTCGTCGCTGGCATTGAATTCACGCGCTTTGCCTGGACGCGAATTTCTGAGCTAGCTGAGCTGCCCTTGTGGCTCATCCATATCGCCTGGCCGGTCACTGGCGTGACTTGGCTCATATTCGTCGCGCCACTGCTGCGCGACGATCTCAGGATCATTTTTGGGTACCGATCATGACCGGCACGGTGCTTTCTCCTGGCGGGGCCGGGCTCGTTCTGTTCGGCCTGTTCTTCCTGCTCATGATCCTGCGTGTACCGGTCGCCTTTGCGCTCGGGCTCGCCTGCGTTCCGATCCTGCTGATCGAGCCGCGCCTGTCGTTGATGAGCATGGCGCAGGAGACCTTCAATGCCTACAACTCCTTCATTCTTCTGGCAGTTCCATTTTTCCTGCTCACCGCGAACTTGATGAATATCGGCGGCATCACCGACCGTCTCATGGTCCTGTCGCGCACCATGGTTGGCCACTGGCCTGGCGGGCTCGCCCAGATCAACGTCGTCCTTTCAGTGTTCTTCGCCGGTATCTCCGGTTCCTCCACCGCCGATGCGGCAAGCCAGTCCAAGATCTTCATCGAGGCGCAGCGCAAGGAGGGATACGACGATAGCTTCTCCGTGGCCGTCACGGCGGTATCGGCGGTGCTGGCGGTGATCATTCCGCCGTCGATTCTGATGATCGTGTGGGGAGGAATTCTGACCACCTCCATCGGCGCCCTGTTCCTTGCCGGCATCGTGCCCGGTCTGCTGATTGCGCTGGCGCAGATGGCAACCGTTCACGCCTATGCCGTCAGGCGCGGCTATCCGACCTATCCACGAGCGAGTTGGAGAGAGCTGGCGTGCGCGGCCGCAAAGTCGTTTCTTGCTTTGTTGACGCCCGGCATCATCATCGGCGGCAAGATCTTTGGTTGGTTCACCGCGACCGAGTCGGCGGCGATCGCGGTGCTCTATGCGCTTGTGCTGTCGCTGATTGTCTATCGCGAGATGGATATGGCCGGGCTGTACCAGGCGCTGCTCGACACCGGCAAGCTTGCGGGCGTGGCGTTGTTCTGTGTCGGCACGGCCTCGATGTTCGGCTGGCTGCTCGCCTACTACAAGATCCCGGAGGCTATCCTGTCGGGCGTCATGAGCTGGAACCTCGGCTTCTACGGCGTTGGCTACTTTATAGCGCTTGTGTTCCTGGTGATCGGCTGCTTCCTCGACGCCATCCCGGCGATCATCATCTGCGGCCCAATTCTGGCCCCACTGGCCAAGAGCGTCGCCATGGATCCAGTTCATTTTGCCATGATCGGCATTGTATCGCTGGCGTTCGGATTGGTTACTCCGCCCTACGGGCTTTGTCTCATGGTTGCGTGCTCGGTGGCCGGAATGAGGATTCGCGATGCGATCAAAGACACCATGATCATGTTGGTGCCGATGCTCCTGGTGTTGGCTCTGGTGATTGCGATTCCAGCGGTGTCGCTGTGGCTGCCGAGCCTGATCTCACCCGAATTCCTGCGCTAGAGTGCCGGCCGGGATCATTTGGAGTCGACAGGTGCAGGCGATGCGAATTCTGGTGATGGGATCGGGTGGCGTCGGAGGGTATTTCGGCGGCCGGTTGGCGGGCGCCGGCAACGACGTCACGTTCGTGGCGCGCGGCGCGCACCTGGACGCGATCCGGCGCGACGGCCTGACGCTCGACAGCCAGCTCGGAAACCTCACCGTCAAGCCCGCTAAGGCCGTGGCTCGTGCGGAGGATGCGGAAGCGCCCGAGGTGGTGATCTTCGCGACCAAGATGGGAGATGCGAAGGCGGCTGCCGCACAGCTCCGCAAGGCCGCGGCGGCAGGCGCGACCATCGTGACCTTCCAGAACGGCGTGGAAGGCGCCGACGTCGTGCGCGGCGAGTTGCCGGGCGCCCATGTCGTATCGGGCGTCGCGCGGATCGCGTCTCACATCTCCCGCCCCGGCGTGATCGAGCAGCGCAGCCAGTTCGCGAGACTGGAGTTCGGGGAGGACCGGGGCGATCCGTCGCTGCGGCTGGTGCAGTTCCACGCCGCCTGCAAGGCCGCCGGGATCGACGCGACGCTCGCACCCGACATCCGGCGCAATCTCTGGATCAAGTTCGCGATGCTGGCGCCGTTTTCGGGGATGACGGCGCTGACCGGGCACACGACCGGCCCGCTGCGCACCAACCCGGCGACGCGTGCCCTGCTCGAGGCGGCGGTGAAGGAGGTGATCGCGGTCGGCGCCGCCGTCGGCGGCCACCTGCGCGATGACGATTTCCCCCGCGTCATGGCGGCTTTGGACGGCAACCCGCCCGGCATGACCTCCTCGATGGCGCACGATCGCAGGGCCGGCAAGCCGCTCGAGATCGCCTATCTGTCGGGCGCTGTCGCAAGGATCGGCGCCCAGCACGGCGTCGCCACCCCGACGCACGCCTTCATCGCCGCAGCACTCGCGATCGACGCGCAGGGGCGGCAGGACGCGACGCGCGGCTGAACGCCAGGAGCCGGACCGAGATGACCATAGCGCTCCAGCCGGTCGACTCCGTCGAGGTGACGATCCTCGTCGACAACGTGACCGACAATCTCTCCTCCGCGCCGCGTTTCGTGGAGACCGAGCTCGCCGCCATGACGCGCCGGGGCGTGAACGTCCTCTCGGGAGACTGCCTGTGCTGCGCGGCGCACGGGCTCTCCTGCCTCGTCACGGTGACGGTGGCGGGCCGCCAGCGCACGATGCTGTTCGACGCCGGCCCGGAAGCGGACGTCTTTTCGCGCAACGTGCAACGACTGGGCGTCGACCTCTCTCCGGTCGAAGCGATCGTGCTGTCACACGGCCACTGGGATCACGGCGGCGGCATGCTGCGCGCGCTCGACCTGATCCGGGGCGCGAACAAGGGCCGGCCGGTGGACTACTTCGCGCATCCCGGCATGTTTCACCGGCGCGCCGCGAAGCTGCCCGGCGGCGGCTTCCGCCTGATGGAGAACGTGCCCTCGGTCGAGGCGCTGACCATGCACGGCGCGCGCGTCCACGTGACGAGCGAACCGCGCGGCATGCTCGACGATGCCGTGATGGTGAGCGGCGAAATCCCCCGCGTCACGCCGTTCGAGCGCGGGCTGCCCGGCCAGCACCGGCTGGCGGCCGACGGCGTGACCTGGGAGCCCGACGAGCTGCTGATGGACGAGCGCTTCGTGGCGCTCCATGTCCGCGTCAAGGGACTGGTCGTGCTCTCCGCCTGCTCCCACGCCGGCATCGTCAACGTCTGCAAAGAGGCCCGGGCGCTCTATCCCGGTATACCGCTGCATGTGGTGCTGGGCGGGCTGCATCTGTCCGGGACCAACGAGGAGATCATTCCCGAGACGGTCGAGGCGCTGGCCTCCTTCCAGATCCCGATCATCGCCGCCGGCCATTGCACCGGCTGGCGCGCGATGGCGGCCCTCCTGGCCCGCTTCGGCGACGAGCGCCTCGTGCCGCTCGCGGTGGGGAAGAGGTTCAGGCTGTAGGGCGCTCGTTCCGTCGCGCACGGATGACGCGGTCCCGGAAGAGCCGCCGTCGCGCTGGAAGGCATCGAGCCCGCCGCGCCAGCGAACACCTCGTCGTTTGCCGCGATCCCTGGGCCCGATGGGTCCCGGGCCCTCGCGCTTCAATATCGCGCGCCGGCCGCCGCGCGGGAGAGGCGTTCGTCCGAGCATGATAATGGAATGCGCGGTGGCGGCCGAGCCGCCGGTTCGCTTCGCGGTGTCCGCCGCAGGCCAGCCGATTCCGGTGGGGCTTCGCCCCACACCCCAACGCTTTCCCCACATTCCACAACACAAGTGACAAACGGCAAAAGGGCAAAACAGCAGACTAAAACGTCCTCCCGACGCGGAAGCCCAGATGGTCGTACCGGTAGTCGGACGTTCCTACGTCGCGGATGGCAGAGCGGAGGTTGTGTGGATCGTTGAGCCAGGAACCGCCGCGAAGGACACGCTGACAATCCACCGCCATCGCCTCCGCCGCGTTGCCATTGCTTGGAGCGCCACTGTAGCCGCCATGGCAATCTTGCACCCACTCCCAAACGTTGCCATGCATGTCGTGCAGGCCCCAAGGATTGGAGGTGTAACTCCCGACGGGCTGCGTGCCGCGGAGCTTGTCTTCAGGATTAATAAAGTAGCATGCGGATCTTACTCCTCCGTCGAAACTCGCTTTGCTGCAATCGATGTCGTTGCCCCAGGAATAGCGCGTGGTCGTCCCAGCTCGCGCCGCGTATTCCCACTCGGCCTCGGTCAAGAGGCGATAGCTCTTGCCCGACTTCTTCGACAGCCATCCGACGAACTCCTGGGCGTCGTTCCAGGAGACGTTGATCACCGGTCGCGTGCCGCGGCCCCAGCCCTTGTCGGCCGGCTGGGTCCTGCATCTTCACGCCGCAACGCACGCATCCCACTCCGCGAACGTCACCTCGAACTTGCCGACCGCGAACGGCTTCGCAATCGTCACGCGACGCTGCGGGCCTTCGTCCGACGATCGATCCTTCTCGCTGTCCGGCGACCCCATCATGAAGCTGCCTGCCGGCACCACGACCATCTCGGGGCAATCGGCACAGTCGCGGAAGCTCTTGCCCGACCCCGGTGCCACGGCGAACGCCGGATCGCGCTTGGCCGCTTCCTCGTCGGCCTTGCGCTTCGCCTCGGCAGCTCGCGCTGCTGCCTCGGCCTCCGCCCGCTTCCGATCCTCCTCCTGCTTCGCCAGCAGCGCCACCCGCTGCTGCTCGTTCCTCAAGGCCGCCAGCCGCGCCTTCGCGAGGTCGCCGTAGAACGTGTCGCCGAAGCGGCGGAGGTAGGCTTCGAGAACCGCCGGATCGGTCGATTTCTCCGCCACCGACCGCGCCTCCGCCGCGTCGCTCATGCGCGCGGGCGCGGGCGTCGCGACGACAGAGGGAGCCGGCGCCTGCATGGCCGGAGCAGCCTCGCGCTGGGGATTGAGATAGATCGCCTCCCCGCCGAGCGAGCCGTAGGTGAAGGGCTCCTGCCGCCCGGTGGTGCGCACCACCTCGTCGCGCACCTTGCCGAGCATCAGCCGAACCTCGGTCTGCGGTGCGCCCACATGGCGCGTGAAGGCCTGCGTGAACGGGCTCATGCCGCCGGCCGGGCCGTCGTCCGCCACGGTCCCGGCCCGCGCCGCATAGGCGACGAGCATACCCGTCGTCGCGTTCACCGGGGCGAGCCCGCGGCCGACCGAGCGGCGGCCCTGGCGCTGGATCATGCGGGCGGCGAACGGGTTGTTGCGGCATGCGTCGAGCACGATCAGCTTCACGCTGCGCGCGCGGTCGGCCGCCGAGACGACGAGGTCCATCGGCACCGCCTCGAAGTCGACGTCGGCGGCGTCGGTGAGCTTCGCGCTGGTCGGGATCAGGTAGTTGCGGCCGTCGACCTCGATCCCGTGGCCCGAATAGTAGACCAGCGCCACGTCCGCGCCGTCGGCGCGCCGGGCGAAGCGGGCGAGCGCCGATTGCAGCGCGATGAGGTCGGCGTCGAGCACCACCTCCACGTCGTCGAAATTGATCGCCTTGAGAGCCGCCGAAACGCCGGCGGCATCGTTGCCGGGGTTCGCGAGCGTGCTCTCGTGCTGGTACTTGGCGTTGCCGATCACCAGCGCGACGCGGCGCGACGCCTCGGCGGGCCCGCCGATGAGCCCGGCCAGCAGGGCGGCTGCCGCCAGAAGTACCAACACCCGCCGAGCCATCCGGGGACCGTCGTTGCCGATTGCGCGGTCTGATGCGAACCATGGGTCCGGTACCCGGAGAAGCCCGAGCGCCGGTACGTCCACCTTTGCCCCCGCCCTCCATCTGCGGTATCACGCCCACCCGCACAGCCTGCCGGCGCGCGGGTTCTGATCAGCAATGCGGACAAGCGACCCCTCGTGCCTCTTCCCAACGTCGTCACCCTCGGCTGCCGCCTGAACGCGTTCGAAAGCGACGCGATGCGGGCCCATGCCGGCTCGGCCGGCCTCGGGGATGCGATCATCGTCAATACCTGCGCGGTGACGGCCGAGGCCGTGCGCCAGTCGGCCCAGGCGATCCGCAGGCTGCGGCGGGAGCATCCGGCGGCGCGCATCATCGTGACCGGCTGCGCGGCGCAGATCGAGCCGGAGCGCTTCGCCGCGATGCAGGAGGTCGATCACGTGATCGGCAACCGCGAGAAGCTCGACCCGGCCGTCTACCGCGAGCTGGCGTCCGGTGCGGCGGAGGCGGTCCAAGTCGACGACATCATGGAGCTGCGCGAGATCGCGCATCACCTCGCCCCGGTGGCCATGGGCCGGGCCCGCGGCTTCGTGCAGGTCCAGAACGGCTGTGACCATCGCTGCACGTTCTGCATCATCCCCTTCGGGCGTGGCCCGTCCCGGTCGGTGCCGGCGGGCGCCGTGGTCGAGCATGTGCGCGCCCTCGTCGAGGCGGGGACGCGGGAAGTCGCGCTCACCGGCGTCGACATCACCTCCTACGGCCACGACCTGCCCGGGCGGCCGACGCTCGGCAGGCTCGTGCGGCAGGTCCTGAAGCACGTGCCGGAGCTGCCGCGCCTGCGGCTGTCCTCGATCGATCAGGTGGAAGCGGACGAGGACCTGCTGCGGGCGCTCGCCGAGGAGCCGAGGCTGATGCCGCACCTGCACCTGTCGATGCAGGCCGGCGACGATCTCGTTCTCAAGCGGATGAAGCGCCGCCATCTGCGCGCCGACGCGATCGCGTTCTGCGAGACCGCGCGCCGGCTGCGGCCGGACGTGACGTTCGGGGCCGACCTGATCGCCGGCTTCCCCACCGAGACCGAGGAGATGTTCGCGCGCACGCTCGATATCGTGGACGCATGCGGGCTGACGTTCCTGCACGTTTTCCCCTATTCACCCCGCTCGGGCACGCCGGCGGCCAGGATGCCGCAGGTCCAGCGGGCCGAGATCAAGGACCGCGCCCGCAGATTGCGCGAGGCAGGCGAGCGGCGGTTGCTCGCCCATCTGGACGGCCAGGCCGGGCGCGTCGTGACGGCGCTCGCAGAAGGCAACGGCGCGGGACGGACCGAGGATTTCAGCGAGATCCGCATCGAGGGTGAGGCGGGCTGGATCGGACGGCTGCGGGTCATCGGGCGAAACGGCGCACAACTCATCGGCGAGGTGGTCCAGTGACCGCAGAGAACGAGAAACGCGGGTTCTTCGGCCGCCTTTTCGGGGGCCGGAGCGCCCCGGATCCGGTGCCGGAGCAGGCCGAGAAGCCCGAAGCGCCGGCTGCGGCCCAGGCCACCCCGGATGTGGCCGCGGCCGAGCCGCCTCCGCTACCGCCCGTTGCGGCCCCCGCCGCTGCCGCCCCGGCCCCCGCGCCGGAACCTCCGGCGAAGGTCGGCTGGTTCCAGCGGCTGAAGCAGGGCCTCGCCAAGACGTCCAGCCGGCTGAGCGAAGGCATCACGGGCGTCTTCACGAAGCGCAAGCTCGACGCCACCACACTGGAGGAACTCGAGGACCTGCTGATCCAGTCCGACCTCGGCATCGAGACCGCCGAGCGCATCTCTCAGACCCTCCGCAAGACCCGCTACGAGAAGAGCATTTCGCCCGAGGAGGTGCGCGAAGTCCTGGCCAAGGAGGTCGAGGCCGTGCTGGTCCCGGTGGCGAAGCCCCTGGAACTCTCCGCCGCCAACCGGCCGCACGTGATCCTGTTCGTCGGGGTCAACGGCACCGGCAAGACCACGACCATCGGCAAGCTCGCCGCACGCTACCGCCGCGAGGGCAAGTCCGTGATGATGGCGGCCGGAGACACGTTCCGTGCCGCCGCCATCGAACAGCTCAAGGTCTGGGGCGCGCGCGCGGGCGCGACCGTGGTGGCCCGGGACGTCGGGGCCGACGCGGCGGGCCTGGCTTTCGATGCGTTGACCAAGGCCCGGGCCGAGGGCACCGACGTGCTCCTCATCGACACCGCCGGCCGGCTGCAGAACAAGGCCGTCTTGATGGAGGAGCTGGAAAAGGTCCTCCGGGTGATCCGGAAGATCGATCCGGGCGCGCCGCACCAGGTTGTTCTCGTGCTGGACGCCACGACCGGCCAGAACGCGCTCAATCAGGTCGAGGTGTTCCAGCAGAAAGCCGGGGTGACCGGGCTGGTGATGACCAAGCTGGACGGAACAGCGCGGGGGGGTATCCTGGTCGCAATTTCGGCCAAGTATAAGCTTCCTGTGTATGCTGTGGGCGTAGGCGAGGGAATCGACGATTTGCAAAGTTTCGATGCGTCGGAGTTTGCACGGGCCATCGCACTCGGTTAGAAGACACGCGGGGGAGTGCCGGGCGCTGCGTCGAAAGGCGGGCGGACGGCCAGGGAACATGAGCCGGTCGATGAACGCGCTGCGTCGCATTTACCCATTCAACGCCGAGCAAACGCTGAACATTTTGAGTGAGATGGGCCCCATCTTCACGATGTTCATCGTCAACTTCGCCTACGGGGTCGAGGCCGGCGTCTGGTCTCTGATCATCACCACGGGCATGGCCCTCGTGGTGTCGTTGATCGTCTTCCGGCGCCCGCCCATCATGCCTTTCATCGCCGGCGCGGTGACGATCACGTTCGGCGTGCTCACCCTGGTCACGGGTGATGCGATGTGGGTCCAGATCAAGGTCACGATCTTCAATGCGCTGGTTGCAGTCCTTCTTTGGGTTGGACTGATGCGCAAGAAGTTTTTCTTTGAGTTCGTATTCGGAAAGACTTTCCATTACACGGAAGAGGGTTGGTATTACCTGACCCGGAACGTGGCTGTATTCTTCCTCGTCACGGCGATCGCCAACGAGGCGGTCCGCCTGGGCTTCGCTTCGGCGCATCTGACCTGCCCCAACAGCATGAAATGGCTGGTGAAGAAGCCGGTCATCGACGGTCTCGACATCTGGATGATCTTCAAGTTGTTCGTCGTGATGCCCCTGACGTCGCTGTATTTCGTCTGGCAGATCCGAGTTCTTCAGAAGTATCGGCTGCCTGAGCGTACCCAGGTGCGCGACACTGTCGCATCCTGACGACGGGTGAACGGCGGCTCGGAGGCAGCGAGAATGTCATCGACCGAGCAACCGAAGCCCGATGTCGGTCCGGCATCGGCGCCCGAGGACAAGGCGGAGGCCCCTTCCGGCCTCAAGCTCCTGATCGAACTGGGGCCATTGGGCGCATTCGCCGTGGCCTACGTACTCTACGGGCTCAAGCCGGCGACCGGCGTTCTGATGGTCACGAGCGTCGCTGCGATCATTGCCGCGCGCATGAAGTTCGGCGTCGTCGCGCCCATGCTCTACATCACGGCCGTGATCAGCGTGATCTGCGGCGCCCTCGTGTTCCTGCTGGACGATCCCCGTTTCATCAAGGTCAAGCCGACTGCGGTGAACCTGCTGTTCGCCGGCGCGCTGCTCTTCGGAATCTGGCGCGGCCAGCTGCTGCTGCAGCATCTTCTCGGCTCGGCGTTGCAGTTGACCGAGACCGGCTGGCGTCTGCTGACGTGGCGGTGGATCGGCTTCTTCCTCGTCATGGCGGCAGCCAACGAAGTCGTCTGGCGCAATTTCTCGGACGGCACCTGGGTCACTTTCAAGCTTCTGGTCGTGGCGATCACGTTCGTCTTCGCCATCGCCCAGATCGGCCTGATCAAGACCCATTCCACGGCAACTGAAGATGCCGGCCCGGGCTGATCCGGCGCCGAGGCACGCACGTATCAAGATGTGACGGCCGGATACGGTTCGGTTTGCTTCATCACCGAATCCGCAAAAATTATGGCATTTTTGATTGGACGCAATGAGGCGAAGCAGATTTTCATCGCGCTAACAAACTTGCACCTGAAAGCGCGGGATCCAGGGATGAAGAAAGACGACAAAGCGGGGCGCCTGCACATGTCGGCCCTCCACATGCTCCATCGTGCGGGTCAGTGCGCGGGAGATGTCTTCAGCGCCGAAATTCCCGATATCGACCTCACCCCGCGACAGTATGCGGTGCTTGTCACCGTCGCCGGCAACGAGGGCTTGAGCCAGACCGATCTGGTCGATCGCACGGGCATCGATCGCTCGACGCTGGCCGATATCGTGCGCCGGATGCTGAAGAAAGGTCTTCTGCAGCGGCGGCGGACGCGCGAGGATGCCCGCGCCTACGCTGTCAAGCTGACGGAAGAGGGGCGCTGGGTCCTCAAGACGGTCGAGCCGCTGTCACGCCGGGTCGACGAGCGCATCTTGGACGCTCTTCCGCCGCGCCAGCGGGATCAGTTCCTGACCGATCTCGCGACGATCGTAGAAGCGCTGTCGCGCATGGCGCCGGGCTCGTCCGAAGCCTGAAGGCCTGACGCCCCGGATCTACTGGAGATACACGCCGCCGTCGACGATCATGGTCTCACCCGTCATGAACCGCGAGGCGCGTCCGAGCAGGAACATGATCGGGCCGACCATGTCGGCCGGCTGCGCCACGCGTTTCAGAGGAACGCGCTTGGCGTAGATCTCGACGTTCATCGCATCGAAGACTTGCGGCCGGCCGGTCCCGCCTTCCAAAAATGCCGTGTCGGTTAGGCCGGGCGCGACCGCATTGACACGTACGACCGGCGCGTTCTCCCGCGCCATGCCTTTGACCAGCGCGACGATCGCGGCCTTGGCGGCAGCGTAGTGCGCATAGCCGGGATAGACGTCCATGGCCATGGTCGAAGCGACCGAGACCAGCGCGCCTTCCCCCGATGCGCGCAGGAGCGGCAGGGCGGCGCGGGCGCACAGGAAGTGGGTCTTGAGGTTGCCCATCACGACTTCGTCGAACAGCTCCGGCGGCAGCTCGGCGACGGTCTGCCAGCCCTTCATGAAGCCGGCGAGATTGACCATGCCGTCCAGCGCCGGCCAGGCGCGACCAAGCTCGGCGAAACCGTTCGCGACGGAGTTCGGGTCGGAGCCGTCGATGGCGATGGCGTGACGCGCCGACGAGGGCCGATGTTGCGCGATCGAGGATGCGAGGTCGAGCACAGCCACCTCGACGCCGGTGCCGGCCAGAGCCGCGACCACCGCTCGTCCCATGCCACCGCAGCCACCGACGACGGCGATCTTCGCACCCGGCGGCGGACCGAGGCGGCTATGGTCGGAGATCGGATGGGGACGGGGTATGGTCATGCTGGCCTCGCACGTCGCGGACGACCTGCATAGACCGGAATCCGCGCCTCGCCCACTGCGGGCTGCGGCGGGTTGTGCGCGTTTCAGGGCTTGCCGCTGTCGCAGCGGTCGTAGGCGGCGGCCACGGCAGCCTGCCGGCTTTCGAAGCGACCCACGACGCTTCCGCCGGGCGCATGTACGCGCATGTAGTCGTCGGCCATAGCCTTCTCGTCGCGCCGCTTCACCTCGAGCGCCGTGAAAGTGACTTTGGCCGGCGAGGTCAGGCGGATCAGCAGTGTCATGTCCCCGCCGTAGCTGGCCGTCATCACCGTGCAATCGACCTTGGCAGGGACCGCCGACGCTTTGGACGGCGCCGCCACGGCAGCCTGGTTGGAGAGAGCAGCCGCCCCGCCGGGCCTGGCGGGTTTGGGGGGCGCCGGAGGCGGAACCGCCGCCGCAACCGTTGTCGCCTCGGCGCAATGGGCTTCGCGGAAGCGGTCGGCCACCGTCTCGATCGACCGGGAGTAATTGCGGTCTGCGGCCCACCTGTTGGTGAGATCGCCGAAACGCACGGCTCGGCCGAGCCGCAGCGAATCCGCAACGATCTTTTCCTGCACCTCGCGTGTACGCGGCGCGACCGGCGCTGGCACGCGCTCACCCGAATAGGCCACGAGATGTTGCATCTGAGCGAGCACGCCGGTTGAGACATCGGGGTAGCTGTCTCCGGGAACGCCGCCGCCGGTGGCGCCGATGCCCGCGAAATTGTTCTGGCGGGCGCGGACGTCGCCGGGCTTGCCGTCGCCGCGGCGGAACATCAGGTAATTCGTCTCCAGGATCATCTGGTAGAACGCGTAGTCCCAGCGGATCCGGTTGCTCTCGCCGTGCCGCTTGTAGTGCTGGGCGATGTCCTGGAACCGTGGCTCGAGCTTCGGATTGCGCTCCTTGATGAAGACCATCAGCCGATCGGGTGTGACGCACGCGGGGACCCGGTTGCTGGCCGAAGTGCGGATCTCCGGCGTGATCGGTGTCGCGGCCCGGGCCTCGACGCAGGCCGACGCGACCAGGGCGGCGAGAGCCGATCTACGCATCCAGTTCGCGGTCACCGTGTCGTCTCCAGCACGCGCCGTCGTCGGCGCCACTCGCCCTCGATTACATCACCGATCGACGCGGGCCAGGATCAGCCTTCCGGGCAGAGCTCGAAGGCTTTCTCCAGCGCCGAGCTCTGGTTGGCGAATTCGCCCGCGACGCTGCCGCCCTTGGCGTATGCCGAGATGAACGCTTCCGCTTCCTTGGCTTCCTGGCCTTCGTTGACGTCGAGCACGGTGAAGTTGAGCGTGTTGTCGGAGACGACCTGGACAATCAGGGCCTTCTGTCCGCCGTAGCTCGCGGTCCACACGCGGCAGGTCTGTCCGGTGGCGGGCACGAGCGGCTTCGTCGTCGCCACAGACTTCGCCATCGCCTCTGCGGCCATCGCCGCGGGGGCGGCTGCCTGCTGGACCACGGGATGGTCGTTCTGGCGCGCCGGCGGCGCGGCTTTCGCAGCCTGTTTGCCGGTATCCGGTTTGGCGGGGTCCGCTTTCTTGGCCTCGGCCTTCGGAGGCTCCGTCTTCTGAGCTTCAGCCTTCGGCGATTCGGCTTTCTGCGGTTCGGCCTTCTGCGGTTCCGCGGCGCGCTCGGCTACCTCGGGCTGCGGTGCATTGATGATCTTCACCGCCGGTCCCGGCAGGCCTTTGGCGATCGAGCCCGCACCGAGGCCGGAGCGCGTGGCTGTTTCCTCGGCGCGCTGCTCGGCGATCGCCTTGCGCGCGATCTCCGCGCCGAAAACCTTCTCGGGCTTGGCGTCGGCCGGCTGAGCCTGCGCCGCCTGTCCCGGCACGCGGACCGCCGCGACCAACTCGGGGCGCGGGTCGGGCTGCGAGCAGAACTCGGTCTGGAACTTGTCGCTGATGCTCTCCAGATTGTCCGAGTAGCTCCGCGAACCGGGCGCCCACTTCGCGCCGAGGTCGGCAAACGTGATCGGACGCTTGAAGGACTTTTGCCAGGACGTCAGCACGCCCCATTCCTGGACTTTGCGGGTGCGCTCGGCGACCGCGTTCTCGACGCGCTCTCCCGAATACATTGCGATATGTTGGAGATGCGCGAGCACCCCGGTCGAAACGTCGGGGAAACTCTCGCCCGGCTCGCCCTTCCCGGTTGCGCCGAGGCCCGCGAAATTGTTCTGGGTCGCGCGGACGTCGCCCTGCCGGTTGCCGTTGCGGAATGTGAGCCCGCCGGTCTCCAGCACCATCTGGAAGAAGGCATAGTCCCAGCGGACCCCGAGGGCTTCGCCGTGCCGCATGTACTCGACGGCGATGTGCTCGAAGCGCGGATCGAGCGCAGGATTGCGCGCCTTCAGGAATGCGCCCAGGCGCCCCGGCGTGGCGCACTGTGGCACAGCGTTCTTGGCGCTGGTCTTGATCTGTGGAAGGTCGGAGGCGAGGGCTGGCAACGACATCCCGAGCACGGCTGCGATCGAGAACGAAAAAAGTATACGGGTATGCATCGTCCCACCCAATGCCATCCGGCGGCGTGGCTGCTGCAACGCGACGCCTGCCTCTGTGTTGCGAGTATTAGCTGCCACATGGTTAACGCAGCGCTAACCCTTCCCCGAGGTTGCAGGAGAGCGGAGCAATCGGGCGGTAGTGCGGGCGAAGTGGGGCGACCGTGGGGCGAATCCGGCCGCGCGCGAGTCACTGTTCCGCGCGAGCGCGCAGGATCTCGATGCCGACCGAGCGGCAGTTCGGGATGATGTCGGGCTTCTCGATGCGCACCAGCGCTGTGCGCACGCGCCTGTCCGAAAGGCAATGATCGGCAATGCGCTCGGCCAGCGTTTCGATGAGCTTGAAATGAGCGGCTTGCGCGATCCGCTCCACGGCCTCGACCAGCGCGCCGTAGTCCAGGACCTTGTCCAGCCGCTCGCTGCGCCCGTCGTAGTCGTCGTCGACCTCGAGGCTGAGCGAGATGACCACCCGCTGCTCGTAGCGGTGCTCGACTTCGTAGACTCCGACGCTGGCGACGATCTCGAGTTTTTCAACGAAGACCCGGCGTGGCGCCTTGCGACGCCCGGCGGCGGGGCCCTCGACGAAACCGGGATTGCTCATGTCGCGTGGTCCCGATCTGCTCAGCCGCGTCCGTCGCCGACGTCAGGTGTCTGCCAGGCCAGATGCTGGCCTCCGTCGAGCGCGATCATCTGACCCGTCATCGCGGGAGCGTCAAGAATGAAGCGGATCGCCGCGGCGATTTCGTCGGGAGTCGTGCCGCGGCCGAGCGGCGTCGCCTTCGCCTGGGCCTCGAAATCGGCCGCGCTCTGGCTCGTGTTCCGCAACGTCGGTCCCGGGGCGATCCCGTTCACCCTGATGCGCGGGGCGAGCCCCTGCGCCAGCATCCGCGTCGCCTCCCACAGCGCAGCCTTGGACGTGGCATAGGAGAGATAGTGCGGCGTCGGTTTCCACACACGCTGGTCGAGAATGTTGATGATCGCGCCGGCGCGCGCAGTGGGCAGATGCGCCGCGAGCAGTTTCGACAGGAGCATCGGCGCGCGCAGATTGACGGCATGGTGGCGGTCCCAGGCGCGCACCTCCAGCGTGTCGATGGTGTCGTACTCGAAGACCGACGCGTTGTTCACCAGGCAGGTCGGCGCGCCCAGCTCGCGCCGGCAGGCCTCGAAGATCTCGAGCGGGCCATCCGCCGTCGCGAGGTCTCCCAAGGCGAGCGCGGCACGACCACCACGGGCGCGAATGGCGCCGACCACCTCGTCGGCCTCGGCCCGGGCACGGTTCGCGTGTACGGCGACCGCGTATCCCCAGCCGGCGAAAGCCTCCGCGATGCGCCGGCCGATCCGCTTGCCGGCGCCGGTGACGAGAACGACGTCTCCGCTCATGCCGCAGCGCCCCGCAGTCGCTTCAGGCCTGCGATGAACGGCCAGGGGCTGGGGAAGTCGCCGAGGGAGACCGGCACTTCGATCAGGGTCGGCTCGCCCGCACGGAAGCCCGCGCCGATCTCGCAGCGCAATGCAGCCGTATCCGCGGCGCGCACCGCGCGCATGCCGAAGCTCGCGGCGAGTTTCACGAAATCGGGATTGTGGAGATCGACCGCGATGTTGCGCCCCTCGTAGTTCTCCGTCTGGATCCGCTTGACGTTACCATAGGCGCCGTCGGCGAAGACGATCGCGACGACCGGGAGCTTGTGGCGCATCGCCGTCGCCAGCTCGCCGGATCCGAACAGGAAGCCGCCGTCGCCGTTGATCGAAACGACCTTGGCGTCCGGACGTGCGGCCTGTGCGCCGAGCGCGGCCGCATATCCCCAGCCGAGGGTTCCCTGATAGCCGGAGGTGAGGAAGGTCCGCGGCTTGTACGCCTGCCACATCAGCCGGGCCGGGTAGCCGACCTGCGTGAGCTCGTCGACGAAGATGCCGTCTTCGGGAAGCTCGGCCCTGATCGCGTCGAGGAAAGCCTTTTGCGGAGCGAGTTTCTCCAGGCGGCCCGCGATCGTGGCGCGCAGCGCCGCGCACTCCTCCGCACGCGGCGCACGTTTGCCGATGCTCTTGTGCAGCGCTTTCTCGATCGCGATCAGGGCTTCCCCGGCGTCCGCCACGATGGCCTGGTCGGGACGGTGGGCGATGCCGACGCGTTCGGCTCCCGACTCGATCTGGATGATGTGGAGCTTGTCGTCGCTGCCCCAGTCCATGCCCTGGTGCAGTCGGGTTCCGATCGCCAATACGACGTCGGCGGTGCGCCACAGCTCGTAGCCGCCGAGGTAGCCGACGGCCAGCGGATGACGCGCGTCGATCGCGCCGTGGCCGGCGCGGTAGTACGTGACCGGCGCCTGCAGCAGCTCCGCGACCCGAGCGACTTCGTCGGCTGCGTCCTGGGCGCCGCCGCCGACGAGGATCATCGGCGCCTTGGCCGCAGCGAGCCGTTTGGCTGCAGCCTTGACGGCGTCGGGATCCGGCTTCTGCGGGACACGTTCGACGCGACTGTCGTCGAAGGCGATTTCGCCGCTCTTGCGCCACACGTTCATCGGGCATTCCAATGCGACCGGCCGGGGACCGCCGCTGAGCAGCTGCCGGAAGGCCTCCCGTGCCTTGGTCGCGGCATCTTCCGCCCCGGTCACGCGCTCCGCCCATTTCGTGAGACCGCGCATGATCGCGAGCTGGTCGGGGATCTCGTGGAGCAGGCCGACACCGCGCCCGATGTAGCGCTCCGGGATCTGGCCGGAGATGGCGAGGACCGGGGCGTTGACCGCATAGGCCGTCGAGAGAGCCGCCGTGGTATTGAGAAAGCCCGGTCCCGGAACGACGCAGTAAGCCTGCGGAACGCCGGTCGCCATCGCCGCGCCGAGCGCCATGTACGCGGTTGCCTGCTCGTGACGCGCATGCAGGGGACGGATCGATCGACCGGTCGTCGCGAGGGCGTCGAAGAAGTCGTCGTTCTGGACGCCGGGCAGACAAAACAGCGTATCGATGCCCTGGGCCATCAGCGTGCGCACGACCGCTGATGCGGCATTCATGGTCTCTGTGTTCTTGCGGGGCATGGGTTCCTCGGGCTCTGACGGCCGCCATGGCATCACGGCGAGCGGTCCCAGTTCAAGACCGATCAGTCGTCTTCGGCGCCCTTGCGGCGCATACGAGGACTATCGTCGGCGACGGTCGCCGGGTCGGTGTCGTACTTCAGCCGCTCCAGCCCCGCCAGCGCGACGAAACGCTTGCCCCGCGCGCGTCCGATGAGCGTGAGGTTCGTCTTGCGCGCCAGCTCGACGCCCCAGGCGGTGAAGCCCGAACGCGACAAGAGGATCGGGATCCCCATCTTGACGGTCTTGATCACCATTTCCGAGGTCAGGCGGCCGGTCGTATAGAAGCTCTTGTCACCCGGGGGAATGCGATTGAGGAACATGTAGCCCGCGATCTTGTCGACGGCGTTGTGCCGTCCGACGTCCTCCATGTAGACCAGAGGGCGCCCCTCCTGGCACAGTACGCACCCGTGAATCGCGCCGGCCTTGAGGTAGAGGGAGGGCTCGGTGTTGATCTTCCTGGTCAGCTCGTAGAGCCACGAGGTCCTGAACTGCGCCTCGGCCGGCAGCGTGATGTCGTCGAGGGCTTCCATCAGGTCGCCGAACACTGTGCCCTGGGCGCAGCCCGACGTCTGAATCTTGCGCTTCAGCTTCTCCTCGTAGTCGGTCTGCCGGCGCGTGCGGACGACCACGGTCTCGATGTCCGCGTCGTAGTCGATCGCGGTGATCTCGTCGTCGTCGCGCAACATGTTCTGATTGAGGAGATACCCCACGGCGAGCAGGTCGGGATGGTCGCCGATCGTCATGAGTGTGACGATCTCGCGGGCATTGAGGAACACGGTGAGCGGACGCTCCGCGACGACGGACGTCGCGATCGGGCGGCCGTCCTGATCGAGACCTTCGACCGACGCGGAGAGGCGCGGGTCGTCGGGCGCCGGGCGAATTGCGAACTCCTGCAAGGCCGTTTCCTGTCGTGGTGGCATGGGCTTTTCCGCAGAATCAGGCTGCGACGCGTCCTCGGGGCATGAGAATGGCGTCGATTCGTGCACAATTGCCTTGCAGCAAAAGCATGCTTGAGGCAAACGCACGCCATGATCCAGGCCCGTCATGGCGGCACGGATCTTCAATTCTAAAGGGAGGAAATCGTCATATGTCGACCGTGAATCGTCGTTCGTTCATGAAAACCGCCGCTGCCGGCGGCGCAGCCGCGACGGCCGTCGCCGCGCCAGCGATCGCGCAATCGGCCCCCGAAGTCCGCTGGCGCCTCACTTCCAGCTTCCCCAAGTCGCTCGACACGATTTTCGGCGCGGCCGACATCCTGGCCAAGTCGGTTGCCGAATCCACCGACAACAAGTTCCAGATCCAGGTCTTCGCCGCCGGCGAAATCGTGCCCGGTCTCCAGGCGGCCGACGCCGTGACCAACGGCCAGGTCGAGATGTGCCACACGGCGTCCTACTATTACTGGGGCAAGGATCCGACCTTCGCCTTCGGCACCGCGGTGCCCTTCGGCCTCAATCAGCGCATGCAGAATGCGTGGATGTACGAGGGCGGCGGCATCGACCTTCTCAATGCCTTCTACGCCAAGCACAAGATCTTCGCCCTGCCCGCAGGCAACACCGGCGCTCAGATGGGCGGCTGGTACCGCAAGGAGATCAATACGCCCGATGACATCCGCGGCTTGAAGATGCGTATCGGCGGCTTCGGCGGCGCGATCCTCGCCAAGCTCGGCGCGGTGCCCCAGCAGATCGCCGGCGGCGACATCTATCCGGCCCTCGAAAAGGGCACGATCGACGCTGCCGAGTGGGTCGGCCCCTATGACGACGAGAAGCTCGGCTTCCACAAGGTCGCCCGCTTCTTCTACTACCCGGGCTGGTGGGAAGGTCAGGCGATGCTCCACGCCTTCGTCAATCTCGAGAAATGGAACAGCCTGCCCAAGAACTATCAGGCCATTCTGCGCGCGGCCTGCCATCGCGCGGATCAGCACATGATGGCCAAGTACGACATGGGCAACCCCGCGGCGCTGAAGCGTCTGGTGGGCGCCGGGGCGGTCCTGCGTCCGTTCACCGAGTCCGTCCTCGACGCCACGTTCAAGGCGACCAACGAGATCTGCAACGAGATCGCCGGCAAGAACGAGGACTTCAAGAAGGCCTACGATGCCATGAAGGCGATCCGCGGCGACAACTACCTCTGGTTCCAGCTGTCGGAGAACACCTTCGACACCTACATGATGATCCAGCAGCGCAAGAAGACGATCTGATCTCGGATTTCGCCGGTCGCAATCGCGCGACCGGCGGACGCCGAAACAGGCGCATCGACAATACGAACGCATCGAGGGCCGGATCGCTCCGGCCCTCGTGCTGTTTTGCACGGTATCGATCTGCCGGCGAGTGGGAAGGATCACTCGTTCTGCAGCCATTTCGAAATGATGCCGCCGATGATGGCTCCCATGATCGGAGCGACCCAGAAGACCCACAGGTCGGCGATGGCTTTGCCGCCTGCGATCACGGCGGGCGCGGTGGAGCGGGCGGGGTTGAGCGAGGCGTTCGTCACTGGAATCGATACGAGGTGAAAGAGTACGAGAGCGAGCCCGATCGCGATGGCCGCGTGCCCGGCCGGTGCGCGCTTCGAGGTGGCGCCCATGATCACGATGAGGAAGAGCGCGGTGATCACCACTTCGGTCAGGAACGCGGACATCATCGTGAACTGGCCGTTGCCGCCGAAGGTGTTGGAGATCGCCAGGAAGCTGTTGTGCTTGCCGCCGATCGCGCCGCCGAGAATGATCGAGAAGATCACGGCTGCGGCGATGCCGCCGAGAACCTGGGCGACGATGTAGGGCAGCGCATCGCCGGCCTTGAAGCGCCCGCCGGCGACCAGCCCGAGGGTGACGGCCGGGTTGAAATGGCCGCCCGAAATGTGACCGACGGCATACGCCATAACCAGGACCGACAGCCCGATGGCCAGCGAGACGCCGAGCAGGCCGCCGCCAGCAGGCGCTGAGAACAGCGCCGATCCGCAAGTGGCCGTTACCAGGACGAACGTGCCGATGAACTCGGCTGCAAGCGCGCGTGGATTCACGGAAACCTCCCAATCGGTTCCTTGAGCCGCCGACCGCCGGAGCTCTCCCGGGTTCGCCAGGCCTGTACGCGACGTCCGCACCGGCGATGGGGAGACGGCGTCCATGCCGACTCGTGTCATTTGCTCGTTCCGCCGAAATGACCGATGCGATGCGCCATGACGGTGATTCGGCCGAACGACGGCGACTATCGCCGAAAAGTGATTCGGTGCGAGCGCTGAATGTGTGCCGACGGGGCAATTCTGATGTTGCACCGCGGCAGGCAACGCCACATTGCCGCCACCTCCACCGTCTCTGATCCCGGGACGCGGCGCCGGTCCGGCGACGAGAGCGGGCAGTTTCGCCCGTTTGCCTCACCCGTCCCGGGCCGGCGCCGCATGAGGCCGACGGTCCCCAACCTCGCCATCGATAGACCTCCGGTCGGCGGTGCGGCCGGAGTGCACGAGTGCCGCTGGCCCAGGCCGATTTGTCCGGGGCTGGCGAACGTAACGCCGCGGCGAAAGAGAGGGCGCTCGCGGCACCCGAGTACACGGAGTTGAAATGCCCTCAGCCCACCGCGCCGCCGCCATTGCGGGCGTCTTGCTCACCGTCGCTTTCATGCCCCCCGCGTACGCGCAGTCCTATCTCGGCGCAGTTCCGAGCGGGCGCGAAGCAATGACGCCGTTCCGCGCCCCCGATGCTCTCGTGCGCTGGATCAACACCTATCGCACGAACCCGGAGCCGCGCCGCCTGCCCGAAGCCGTTGCGGCAATGGTGCGCCACGGCGTCTTCAAGGACAGCGAGAATTCCGGTCTCTACATCGGCTTCATCGCCGGCGTGCTCGGTTCCAATCCCAAGGCGGCACCCGATCTCGTCGCCAAGTTGTTCCCCATGCCGGCTGAGGATCAGGCGGCTCTGATCAAGGCGATCGCGTACTCCGGGCTGAAGGATTGGCAAGACCTCTTGCGGAACACCGCGGAGCGGATGCCGGCGCGGGCCGTGCTGATCGATCGCTTCCTGACCGGCAAGATGCCGCCTCTCGAGGGCCTCGCACTCGATGCGGGATCGGGGCCGCTCGACATCCTGTGGGGCTACTACTACGCGTCCGGCTCCTACGTGCCCGTTCTCCGGCTCGTCTCCGTGCTCAAGTGGTCGAAAGAAGGGGACAACGTCGAACGCCTGACGGTCGGGTCGATGGCGAAATGGACCTTGGCCACCAATGCCTCCCGCGACATGGAACTGCTGGGGATGCTCAAGAGCGTGGTTTCCCACGAGACCGGTTCGACGCGCGTGATGCTCGCCGAGGTGATCGAGGCCGCGGACGTCGCCGACACTTCGAAGATTCGCAAGGAAGCCCTGGCCGCGATCGAGACGCTCAAGGCGAAGGGTCCAGAGTCGGCGCGGAAGTTCTCCTGGTGGGGACAGGCGGGGCAGACGGCACTGGCGCTGGGCTGCATCGTGGCCAGCACGCTCGGACAGGCGGCCGTTGGTGTGCCCTGCGTGATCGGCGGCGCCGTCTCGGGCGCGGCGTTGAAGGTCCTCGCCCCGCAATAGCGGTCCCCCGCGCGTCGTTGGACCGGCGGGGGCTCGCATGCACGCAGCAGGCATGATAGCCAGGGCGCATGATTCCAGCCCTCGTCATATTCGATTTCGACGGCGTGATCGCCGACAGCGAGGAAATCGCCAACAGGCTGCTCGCGCAGAGCATCAGCGAGATCGGTCACCCGACGACGACCGAGGAGTCCATCCGCCATTTCATGGGCAAGCGCTGGGCCGATTGCCTGGCTGCGATCGAAGAACGGATCGGGGCGCCGCTGCCCGCCGGATTCGAGCAACGCCATCGTGCGCGCAGCAGGCATACCATGCGTTCCGAGGTTCGCGCCGTGCCCGGCATCCAGAAGCTTCTGGATGATCTCGGCGGGCGCGAGAAATGCATCGCCTCGTCGAGTTCCATGGAGTGGCTGGACGAGATGACCCGCCGGTTCGGCATCGATCATCATTTCGACGACCGTCTCTTCTCGGCGACGATGGTGAGCCGCGGCAAGCCTGCGCCCGACATCTTTCTGCACGCGGCTGAGCAGATGGCTGCCGCGCCGGCCGCCTGCGTCGTGGTCGAAGACAGCGTGTCCGGAGTTCTCGGCGCCCGCGCCGCCGGCATGCGCGTCGTCGGTTTCGTCGGTGGCAGCCATATCCGGGACGGACACGCCCGCCGCCTGCTCGAAGCCGGCGCGCACGAGATCGTCGAGAGCCACGCGGATCTCGGCGCGGCGCTGATCGGGATCGACCGCTGAGCGGGGCGAGGCTCGCGCTCGCGCGGGTGCGGATCCGGCGTCTCCAGACGGTTCGCAGTCATTCGAATGATCGAGAACGAGGCGAATTCGATAAACCGGCGCAAAAGGAAAATCGCGGCGTGATGGTCCAGGCTTCAGCGCTTGGGGATGTTGCGAATGTCGCTCCGGTCAGAGAACTTCGGGATTTTCCGCAGGATCGTGAATCAACCTGTGAGCTGGGCAGCGGCGACCATGGGTGCGGCGCTGTGGGCGGGCGCGGTGTTCATGGTGGCGAGTGAACGACTGGCCAACGCGGAGAACATCGAGCGCGACGCGGCCAATCTCGCGCGCGTGTTCGAGGAGAATGTGATCCGCTCGGTCAGCGAAGTCGACAAGACGCTGAAGTTCCTGCGTCAACGCCAGCAGACGGAGCACAGCGGCATGGGCTGGCCCCAGCTCATCCGCGAAACGTTCGCCACGAGCGAGCTGACGCTTCAGATCGCCGTGATCGATGCGAACGGCAGGCTCGTCGCGACCGACCGGGAGGAGAACCCGAGACTGATCCAGCTCGGGGACCGCGAGCACTTCCGCGTTCATGCCGAGAGCGGATCGGATCGTCTGTTCGTCTCCAAGCCGGTGCTCGGTCGCGTCTCGAAGCAGTGGTCGGTGCAGATGACACGGCGGCTGGTGGACAAGGACGGCAATTTCGGCGGAGTCGTCGTCGCCTCACTCGATCCATCGCATTTCTCGCGGTTCTACGACTCGATCTCGCTCGGTCGCGGCGGCATGGTGGCGCTGGTCGGGCACGACGGAATTGTTCGCGCCAGCGGAGGTGAACTGGCGCCGGCGATCGGAAACGCCCTGGCCTGGCCGGATCTCGCCGAACGGCTCGCCAATCGCCCCGAGGGCACCGCGCGCGTTCCAGGAACCGGCACATCGGAGAGGATCCTGGCGTTCCGTACCGTTCGGGGCATGCCGCTCTCCGTCATCGTGGGGGCCGACGAGGAGCAGGAGGACAGCGCGTGGCTGCGCAATCGCCGCATCTACATGGGCAGCGCGGCGGCGGGCTCGATCGTCGTCGCCCTGTTCGCGGTCTTCGCCTTGCGCCGATCGCTGCGCCTGGACGAGGCCCGCAGGGAGGTGGCGGCGAAATCCAAGCAGCTCCGCTTGACCCTCGAGAACATCGCGCAGGGCGTGATCATGGTCGACGCTGGCGGCACGGTCGGATTCATGAGCCGCAGGTGCGCGCAGATCCTGGAACTGCCCGAGGAGCTGACGCGGCCGGGCGTGACCTACCGCGCCGTGGTCGCCCATCTCGAGGCGACCGCCGATTTCGCCTCGGTCTCCGATCCCAACGTGCTGCGCGCGATACACTTGCCGGGCGTGGGAGATTTGGTGGCCCGCTACGAGCGGGCGCGTCCGGACGGAACCTTGATCGAGGTTCGCACGGTGCTTTTGCCCGATGGTGGTTTCGTGCGGACGCTCACCGACATCACCGAGCAACGTTCCGCCGAGGCGAAGATCGTCCACCTCGCGCGACACGACCCTTTGACGGAGCTGGCCAACCGCATCGTCTTCCGTCAGCAGCTCGACGCGATGTGCGAAGCTCGCGGAAACGGCAAGGTCGCGCCGTTCGCTGTTCATCTCGTCGACCTCGACGAGTTCAAGGCCGTCAACGACACCTACGGCCACGGCGTCGGCGACGATCTTCTCAAGCAGGTCGCAGACCGATTGCGGCAGGCGGTACGCGGCAGCGACGTCGTCGCACGCCTGGGAGGCGACGAGTTCGCCGTGATCCAGGCGGGCTGCCCCGATGCGGGCGCAGCAGCGGCCCTGGCCGATCGGCTCTGCCGGTCGCTCGCCAGGCCCTACTCGCTCAACGGCAACGACCTTCTGATCGGTGCCAGCATCGGAATTGCACTTGCGCCCGAAGACGGATGCACCGCCAAGGACCTCGTGCATGCAGCAGACATCGCGCTTTATGCGGTGAAATCTGCCGGCAGGGGGACCTACCTCAGGTTCGAAGCCGAGATGGATGCGCGGAGAAAGGCGCGCTTGTCGATGGAGGCCGACCTCAGAGCCGCCATCAACCAGCAGCAGTTCGAACTCCATTATCAGCCGATCGTGTCGTGCGCCAACGGTCGCGTGACGGCCTACGAAGCGCTGGTGCGATGGCGCCATCCCGAGCGAGGCAACATCGCTCCGCTCGATTTCATTCCGCTGGCGGAGGAGACGGGCCTGATCGTGCCGCTCGGCAACTGGATCATGCGGACGGCATGCAAGGACGTGGCGGGGCTGTGCACCCAGGCGAGGGTGGCCGTGAACCTCTCCCCGCTGCAGTTCCGGGATCGGAACCTCGTGGCCAGCGTCGAGGCTGCGCTGCGGGAGTCGGGCCTCCCACCCAGCCGGCTCGAAATCGAGATCACCGAGTCGGCGCTCCTGCAGAACGACGCGCTGACCCAGGACAATCTCACCCAGCTCCGCGCCATGGGCGTAAACATGGCGATGGACGATTTCGGCACCGGGTACTCCTCGCTCGGGTATCTGCTGACCTACCCGATCCACTCGATCAAGATCGACCGATCGTTCGTGGATGGCGTGGGGACCAAGTCGACGTCGACGGCCATCGTGCGGGTGATCACCTCGCTGGCCTCCGCGCTCGGCCTGACGACGACCGCGGAGGGTGTCGAGACGGCCGATCAGCTTCGCGCGCTCCGCGAGCTGGGCTGCGACGAAGTGCAGGGCTACCTGCTCGGCCGGCCGCAACCGCTCTCTGCCGGCAAGGTTATGGCGCTGTCGCGTGAGCAGCGGCAGCAGTTCTTCTCCGCGGACGCGCCGTCGCCCGAGCGGACCGAGACGGCGGCCTGACCGCGGCTAGGCGGCCGCAGTCGGATCGAACGTGCTCGTGCCGGCGCGCTTCTCGGGCAGAGACGGACACGGCGCATCGGGACTGGGATGAGGCGTCCGGTCGATGACGTCGACGAGGCCGTCCGTGCTGGCCGGCGCGCGCCAGCGACCGCGGTGGATCTCGGGAAGGTGCATGGTCGGCAGGCGCCAGACGTACATCCAGCTTGCGACACGATTGAGCGTCGGGCTGCGAACCTGCACGCGCACGCGGAAATAGGGGTGCGGCTCGGGGCTGTCCGGGCCGCATCCCTCGTAGCGGTCGAGCATGTCGAGGAGTGTGCGATCCGCGCGCGGCAGCTGCCAGATCTCCCCGTGGATCCGCCGCGGTGTCCTACGATCGAGGACGGCCGCAGGGTAGAGACCCGCGTCATAGAGCCTCCCACGGATGCTGCCCGGGCCGATTTTCACCGCGAAAGCCTCCATCGCAGCGCGTTCCGAACGGCCTGCGTCGCAGGATGCGGACGACATCAGCGTCCCGTAGGTGAAGATGAACGCGCTGCGCCTCGGCATGGGTCTCTCCTGGGGTCGGATTGGGGGAAAGTCGTTTCAAGGCGTGATGCGCCCGGTCGCAGATGCGGGTCCCGCGCACTCCGCGCGGGAGGGGGGCGGCTCGCGGATGAGCAGCGACATGGCGATCAGGGAAAGAACCGTGAGCGACATCAGCTTGAAGGTGGATTCGGGAAGTCGGGCGCGCGCCTTGATGCCGATGGCGACGCCGGCAGCCGCCGGAACGATGCCGACCAGCGATGCTGCAAGCATGTCGTAGGTGACGAGTCCGCTGTGGAGCAGGGCGAGCGCCAGGACCGCCGAGGCGATCGCGACCGAGAGATTGATCGCCTGGACCTGCTCCGCCGGCTTCAAGCCGAGGGACATCATGTACGGCATCAGCGGCATGATCTGGGAGCCCGTCAGTCCCGTCAGCACGCCATTGACCAATCCGGCTGGCCCGGCGAGTGGACGCTCGAAGCGGGCAGGCAGACGCAGCTCGGGCTTCGCCAGCGCGAGACCGACATAGGCGATGGTCAGGAAGGCGAGAACTCGGGTGGAGAGCGCCGCGTCGAACGTCGCGAGCAGGCCGGTGCCGATCACGATGCCGGGAACCGAGGCGACGTAGAATGGACTGAAGCGTCGTGCCACCGCGACCAGCCCGCCGGTCCCGACCATGACCGCGAGGTTGGACACGATGGCCGGGGCGACGACGAGTGCCATCGCGGCCTTCAGGCCCACCGCGAGGACCAGGAACGGCAGCGCCGCAGTCGAGTAGCCGATGCCCGAGGCGCCTTTGATGACGCCGGCGATGAACAGCCCCGCGAAGGCGATCGAGAGTTCTGCAATCGACACGGCACCGGCTCGCTCTTGAAATGAAGGAAGTATTGCTTTCGTAGCCGTGATGTTTTGTTTGGCTGGTTAATAAATGGTAAACAGAAACAAACTATAAGATTAATTGGAATGACGTTATATATGTTATGTCATTTGAATGTCTGGTCGGGAAGGTGTCGTCGCCGGGCGCGGCGCGCGCGCGAGCGCGGGTTCGTCGGCGTGCGGCGCGGTGCACGGGAAGCACCGTAATCATGAAGGACCGCGCGGCCCGGGAGGTTTGTAGGGAGGTGGAGGCACAAGCCGATTGTGCCGAAACGAGAGGCACGGTCCGTGCATCCGGGGGAGTGTCGCCGAGACCATGTCTCGGTTCCCACATGAAGGCATTCCCATGGTCACGGGCGCCGTCCGACGGCAGATCGCTGTTCCCTCAGGCATCGAGGGCGAAGTTTCGGAACGTCCCGACGGCTTGGCCCGCATTCCGAAAGTCATTGTCGGCGGGCTCTCGATTGCGGTCGGCACACGAAGGGATTTGGCCGAGGCTCTCGTGGTCGCCGCGCGCGCGAGGCGGTCGGCGGCGCTCGTGCCGGCATACTCGACCTCCGCCAACGGAAACGTCTTGTCGCTGGCCGCCCGGTCGGTCGCTTTTCGCTCGATGCTGGATGCCGCGGACGTGATCGATACGGACGGGCAACCGATCGTCGCCGCCTCGCGGCTGCTTACCCGCTCTCCCATTCCCGAACGCTGCGCGACCACGGATTTCTTCCACGACGTCGCGGAAGCGGCCGCCCGCCACGGCGCATCGATCTACCTGCTGGGGGGAACCGCGGCCGTGAACGAGAAGGCGGCGGCCGAGGCGCTGCGACGCCATCCCGGATTGAGGATTGCAGGTCGTCGTGATGGCTACTTCGCGCTGGAGCAGGAGGCCCAGATCGTCGAGGAGATCCGCCGTGCGGCTCCCGACATCCTCTGGGTCGGTCTCGGGGTCCCTCGCGAGCATCAGTTCGTCGCGCGCAATCGCGAGCGGTTGCGTGGCATCGGCGCGATCAAAACCTGCGGCGGCTTGTTCGACTTCGTTTCGGGCAATGCGAGCCGCGCGCCGCGCTGGATGCAGGAATGGTCGCTGGAGTGGGCCTATCGGCTCGTACGAGAACCTCGGCGGCTGTTCCGGCGCTACGCCACCACGAACGTGCACACGCTCTACCTACTGGCGCGCTACACCGGCGGGCGCGGCCTGCGGCGCAGCGTCAGCTGAGCACGAGCTTCATCCCGTGGTGGGATGCTGAGAATCCCAGCCGCTCGTAGAAGCGGCGGGTGTGCTCGCGCCGCACATCCGTCGTCAGTTGCACCTGAAATGCACTGCGCGCGCGCGCTCGATCGCATCGCGCATCATGCGGCTCCCGAGCCCGCCGCCGCGCAGGGACGAGGCAACGCGCACGCTCTCGATCTGAGCGCGCAGTGCGCCCTTGTGGCTCAGTCCTCGGATGAAGGTGAGTTGATAGCATCCAACGATTCCGTCGCATGACACGGCTACGATGAAGCCGTTGTCTCCAGAGCTCCGCTGCATGTCGTGGAAGGCGGTCTCGTAGGCCTCGCGGGCAAGCTCGAAGTGAGGATTGCGCCCTTTCCCGAATTGATCGTCCGCCAGCAATCCCACGATCGCGGGTAGATCCTCGATCGTGGCCCGGCGGAACTCGACCTGCTCATGCGTCGTCATGGTCGGCCTCCGGCCGGTCGAGCTGCGGCATGTCGATCACGACCCGCCCGGTATCGATATCGACGGTGGGCACGAACAGATCGTTGAACAGGACGTACTCTGTGCCCTTTCGGCCCGGCATCCGAATCTCGAGCAGGTCGCCGGCGCCGAAATTGGCCACCGCGACGACCTCACCGAGGGCGCTGCCATCGAGCCGCTCGGCCCGCAGCCCGATCAGGTCGGCGTGATAGAACTCGCGCGCGTCGGGCGGTGGCAAAGCCTCGCGCGGAACATGGAGCGCCAACCCCCGGAGGGCTTCCGCGGCGTCGCGTGTGTCGATACCCTCGAAGGCGACGATGGTGCCCTTGGACGATGGCTTCGCGCGCAGGACCTTGAAGGCGACCGTCCCCTCCGCGTTGCGGACCGTGCCGTAGCGGCGGATTGCCTGCGGATCGTCGGAATAGACCCGGATCAGGACCTCTCCACGAATGCCGTGGGCGCCGAGGATGTGGCCGAGAAGTATGGTTCGTGCCAACGTGAGGTGTCTCCGGGGAACTGGTCCATGTCGTCGAGAGACCCCACCCGCCGCAGTGCGACGTCGACGGCCCGCCCCGCCACGCAGCAGGAGAAGCGCCCACCCGCTTGGTGCGAGACCGCCGCTTCACCACGCACTCGGATCGTGCGGGGCTCGTCCCCCGTTGCCATGCCGGTTACGGCCACGCAGTTGGCCGGCAGGTGCAGCTCCAGATCGTAGCATATCATGCGCCGCGAAACGTCGAGCGCATAAGTGCCGGAGATGTCGGCGCCGCGTGTGGTGACGCCGGCAACCTCGCCGTTGGCCAACCTCAGCAGTGCGGTTGCTTCACCTTGCAGGGTTGCAAGAAACGCCTCGTAGTATCCGTCGGATATCATGTGCCTGCCCCTGGGGATGGTGGACCGACCGCGTGTAAAACGTCACGAGGGATGCCAGGGAAAATTGAAGGGTCGCTTGACGGATCCCGTAAAAATTGCGGAGGCACCGGTAGTGCCCGACAGGCGCGTCTGATTGTAATGAAGAGACCGCAAACAGGGGACCGCTGTCTGTGCAGTGTTGTCACAGGTGCAAAGGTTCGTTTCACCTTAGGAACCTCTGAACAACCCGTCGAACATGGCACACTGCTGCTATTAATTCGAGGG
>CAYMEB010000020.1:0-39376 GCA_964389095.1 uncultured Hyphomicrobiaceae bacterium | reverse complement strand
GTGGTGTAGTTCGGCAGGTCCCATGCGGGGACCATCTTCCTGACCTTGCGGACCACGAGATTAACGATGGCGCCCTTCGCGCCGCCCAGCATGTCGCCCATGGCAGCGACGACCACGTGCTTGACGTTGGTTCGCGCGATGACCTGCTGGAGGGTGTGCGCGAAGTTCTCGAGGATGATGATCGCTTCGGCGCCGGAGTCCTTGAGCTGGTGCTCCAACTCGCGCGGGGTGTAGAGGGGGTTCACGTTGACGACGGCGCAACCGGCCCTGAGAACGCCTGCGATGGCGATCGGGTACTGCAAGACGTTCGGCATCATGACCGCAACGCGAGAGCCCTTGGCCATTCCGCGGCCCTGCAGCCAGGAGGCCATGGCGGTTGCGGCACGGTCGACCTCCCGATAGGTCATGGTCTTACCCATGGACCGATAAGCCGGCCGATCCGCGTAGGTGCGATGCGCTTCGTCGATGAGCTGGACCAGGGAGCTGTAGGGCGGGGGGGCGATCTCAGCGGGGACGCCCGGCGGGTAATGTTTCAACCACGGTTTGCTCATGTGTCATGCTCCTCGATCGCGGGGCCGATCCCGATCCGCGAAATGACCGAGGCCGACACCGCCAGGATCGGACACTCCTGCGGATCGACCAGTGCGGCATAGTCGGACGGCCGACGGCGTTCATGCAAGGGCGAAGTCGCGGTCTCGGCGCGGTACTGCAACGATTTCGACAATGGTGAATGAATTGCAGGTGTCGTAAGTGTGCCGCCGTATCCCATGGAGGAGCTGGAATGACACTCGACGCCAAGGCCATCGCGACACTGTCGGCCGTATCAACCGCGACCATCACCACGATTCTGCTCAAGAAGGGATTGCGCAATACCTGGATGCGGGGCACCCGACCGCTCGCTCCGGGCCAGCCCCGCCTCGTCGGTCCGGCATTCACGCTGCGCTTCGTTCCTGCGCGCGAAGACTTGGCGACGCCGGAGTCGTGGTCGTCCCCGATTTCGACCCGCGCGGCGATCGAAGCGATGCCGGCGGGATGTATTGCGGTGGTCGACGCGATGGGCGTAACCGACGCCGGGATATTCGGCGACATCCTGTGCGCGCGGATGCAGAAGCGCGGCGTCGCGGCGCTGGTCAGCGACGGGGTCGTGCGCGACCTCGCCGGCGTGCTCGGCACGAAACTGCCTGTTTGGTGCCAGGGTTACGCGGCGCCGGCGTCCGTGACGGGGCTGACGTTCGTGGGGTGGCAACAGCCCATCGGTTGCGGGGGCGTCGCGGTGTTTCCCGACGACATCGTCGTGGTCGACGACGACGGTGCCGTGCTCATTCCGCAGAAGTTGCTGGGGGAGGTTCTGGAGGCCGCGCCGGAGCAGGAGCGGATGGAAGCCTGGATCATGGCCGAGGTGGAAAAGGGCGCCGCGCTCCCGGGCCTCTATCCCATGAACGCAGAAACCAAAGCTCGCTATGAGGCCTCGAAAAAGAAGGGATGAGAGGCGACATCATGAAACTGGATCATACCGCAGAGGGCGTGTTCGCAATTGCCGCGACACCGTTCCGCGACGACGGCGCCCTCGATCTCGGATCGATCGACTCGCTGACGGATTTCTATCTGAATTGCGGATCGACTGGGCTCACCGTGCTCGGCATGATGGGCGAGGCACCCAAGCTCGACGCCGCCGAGTCCATTGCCGTCGTGCGCCGCTTCGTCGGCCGCGCGAGAGGCGTGCCGGTCGTCGTGGGCGTGTCGGCCCCCGGGTTCGCCGCGATGCGCACATTGGCGCGAGAGAGCATGGAAGCGGGTGCGGCGGCGGTGATGATCGCGCCGGTCCCGTCCCTGCGAACCGACGAGCAGATCGTCGGTTATTATCGCAATGCGGTCGAGGCAATCGGCGGCGATGTGCCATTCGTGATCCAGGATTATCCGCTCAGCCTCCAGGTCGTAATGACGCCGACGGTGATCCGCAGGATCGTGGTCGAGCACGCGAGTTGTGTGATGCTCAAGCACGAGGACTGGCCGGGCCTGGAGAAGATCAGTGCGATGCGGGCCTTCGAGGACGATGGATCGATGCGACGGATCTCGATCCTGACCGGGAACGGAGGGCTGTTTCTGGACTTCGAAATGGATCGCGGCGCCGATGGCGCCATGACCGGTTACGCGTTTCCGGACATGCTCGCCGATGTCGTGCGCATGTCCCAGGTGGGGGATCGCGATGGTGCTCACGATCTGTTCGATGCGCATCTGCCGCTGATACGCTACGAGCAACAACCCGGCGTGGGGCTGGCGGTGAGGAAATACGTTCTCAAGAAGCGCGGGGCGATCGCATCGGAGGCGCAGCGCAAGCCGTCGTCAGGGCTCTCGGCGACGGCACGCGCAGAGGTCGACTATCTGCTGTCACGGCTCGCCCGGCGTGACGCGCGTGCGCGCCTGTGAGGCTCAGGGGGCTGGTATTCAACTCAGCGACGACATGAGCCCCTTCATGAGGGCGAGCCGGGGCTGCAGGCTCGAAACCAGGAGATGTTCCTCCAGGGTATGAGCGCCGTTGCCATCGACGCCGAGCCCGTCGAGCGTCGGTACCTTGTGGGCGGTGAAGTTTCCGTCACTGCCGCCACCCGTCGAGGTTCCGATCAATTCGAATCCAATCTTTGCAGCGATGCCCTTGGCGTGGGAGAACAAAGCATCGACGCCGGGATTGCGCTCATAGGGAGGGCGATTGATTTCGCCTTCGACCTCGAGCTTCACGTCGGGATCGACCGGTTTCAGGCTGCGGAACATGCCGTCGATCGTCTCGCCGTCGGTGGCTGCGGCGATGCGGACATCCACGCTCGCCTGGCAGAAAGCGGGGACGACGTTGTCCGCCGTGCCGCCCTTGATCTGCCCGACGTTGAATGTCAGGCCACGCGCATAGTCGGTCATCGCCTCCAATGCGAGGACGTGCCGGGCGATCTCGCGGATGGCGCTTCTGCCGTCCTCGTGGCGTGCGCCGGCGTGTGCTGGTCGGCCGCGAGCGGTCAGGACATAGCGTCCTACGCCTTTGCGCGCGACCACGATCTTTCCGCCGTCCCGCGCCGGCTCGGTCACGAGCACGTACTTGGCGCCGCCGGCCATCTGCTCGATCAACTCGCGTGACGTCGGACTGCCGATTTCTTCGTCCGACGTATAAAGCAGGCGAACAGGGAGGCGGCCCGCGGCCGGCTCCCCGATCAGTTCGCGCAATGCAGCGAATGCGAGATGCGCGCCTCCTTTCATGTCGTAGATGCCGGGCCCGTAGGCGCGATCACCGTCGATGCGAAAGCTCAGGTCGGCAGCGAGCGTGCCCTTGGGATGAACGGTGTCGAGATGGCAAAGCACGAGAATCCCGGGGCCATTGCCGTTCCACGGTGCATCGATCACGAGGTGGTCACCCAGTCCGTTCTTGCCCGGCAATCGGGCAACGCGCGCTCCGGCAGCTTCGAAATCCGAGGCCGCCCGGCTCATCAACCGGTTCACCCCGTCGACGTCGTAGGTATGGCTCTCGATCTCCACCCAACTGCGGATGCCGGCCAGAAGGTCGTCGGTCGAGGTCTTCACTGTCTGCACGCTCATGCTCCAATCTTCTTCGATGACGTCACGGTCCGCGGCGCCTGGAATGTTCGACGACGGCGATATACACGGACGCGGCGATGATCAATGCGGCGCCGGCCCAGGTGGATACTGCTGGGATCTCGCCGAACAGTGCGTAACCCCATGTGACGGTCCACAGCAGCTTCATGTAATCGATCGGGCTGGTGATGCTCGCATCGGCCAGATGGAGTGCACGGGTCGCGCAGTAGTTGCTTCCTGAGGCTGCGGCAGCCATCCCGATCAGAATGGTCAGTTCGGTCAGGTTCGGCGTCACCCACGATCCGATCGTGGCGATGCCGGCCAGTGGCGCGATGGCGAGCGGTTGATAGAACGTGACGGTCAGCGGCGACTCGTATCGGGCCAGCGCCTTCATCATCAGGAGCGACCAGGCCCAGAGTGCGCTGGAAGCGATTGCGGCAATGGCCGACCACGAGATCACGCCACTGCCCGGCCGGAGCACGACGATCGCGCCGAGGAGCCCGATCAATACTGCGAGCCAGCGCTCGATCCCGACCTGTTCGCGGAACCAGAACGCCGCACCAAGGACGACGAAGATCGATGTCGTCATGCCAAGCGCGGTGGCGTCGGCCAGCGGCATGGTGGCCAGCGCGTGGTACCACATGGACATCGAGAGCACGCTGACGACGCCGCGGAAAAGGTGCATCCCGGGCTTGCTGGTACGCCAGGCGGCCCGGCCAGGGACGATGATGAATGGAAACATCACCAGCATCGACAGGGCGGTACGGAGGAACACGATTTCGATCGTCGGCAGGCGCTGACTCAGAAAGCGGACGCCGACGTGCAGAACGGACGAGAGGATTCCAGCGACGAACATGAACACAACGGCGGCCACGACCGCGCTGGGCAGCGCCGTGCTCTGCTTCGTCGTTCGGGGTTGGTCCTGCGAGGTCATCCTGCTCAGCTGATTTCGGGGGACCTGCCGCTCGGCTCCCCTGGCCGTGCACACTACTGGATGCCTGTTCGGAGGGCGTCCCATCGGTGCGACTGTGCGGCGCAACCCGGCTATGCGGCACGGCGCTGGACAACCGGGCCCGGTTCGATAGTGCTGGCGGTGTGGCCGCCCCCGTTTCGAGGGATGCCGGCTAGGCCCTTTTCACGTCAGGCTTGATCCGCCCATGCACGCAACCCTGTCGCAATCGGCTTCCGCCGAGATCCAACTGCTGCATCCGCACCCGCCGGAGCTGGGTGAAATGCGCGAGGTCGCTCCGGGTCTCATGTGGCTGCGAATGCCCCTGCCGTTCATTTTGAACCATGTGAACATCTGGCTGCTGGACGATGGTGATTCCTGGACGATCATCGATACGGGCGCGGACAAGCCGATCACGCGCGAGATCTGGGAGCGTGTTCTGGCGCAGGATCTGGGTGGCAAGCGCGTCGGCCGGCTGATCTGTACGCACGGGCACCCGGATCACGTGGGGCTGGCCGGCTGGCTTGTCGAGAAACTCGGCGTGCAATTGCACATGACCCTCGCCGAATGGCTGGCGCCTCAGGTGTGGCGGGAGCAGGGCCTCAAGCCGATGACCGAGAGCGAGATCCGCTACCTCTCCTCGAACGGAGTGGGGACCAAGGACATCGAACGACTGAAGGCGAATCGTGAGCATGCTCCGTTCCGCAATCACCCCTTGCCGGGATCGTTCGTGCGCATCCGCGACGGGGGCAGTCTGAGGTTCGGCAAACGCAGTTGGAAAGTGCTCGTCAACGGCGGCCATGCCGACGAGCATGCGTCGTTTTACTCCTCGCGGGCGGGCATTTTCATCGCAGGCGATCAGATCCTCTCCAAGATTACGCCGGTTGTCGGTGTGTTCTCGAGCCAGCCGCACGCCAATCCGCTGGCTGACTACCTCGCATCGCTGAAGCGCCTGGCGAGGTTGCCCGACGACATCCTGGTGTTGCCGTCACATGGGTTGCCCTTCCACGGGCTGCGCCGCCGCATTGCGCAGCTCGAAGTCCATCATGAGAAACGCCTGGCGAAGCTCGAGAGCGCCATGACCAAGCCCAAGAGCGGCGTCGAACTCGCTGAAGCCCTGTTCGCGCGTGCGATGGCCGAGGGCCAGCTGACGATGGCTCTGGCGGAAACTCTGGCTCATGCGCACTATCTGGAGTCGGTGGGCCGAGCAAAGCGCCGGGTCGGCAAGGACGGTCGCATTCAGTTCACGCGCGCCTGAGAGGAGCAACATCTTATGGCACCTGCAGCGAAGCTGTCGGCCGCGACGCGGAGGATGCTCATGGGTGTGAGCACGGCCACGATCTGCACGGCGCTCTACAAGCGCGGGTTCCGCAATCAATTCATTCAGGACGTGAAACCGCTGAACCCAAATCTGCCGAACATGGTCGGGGAGGCGTTCACGTTGCGGTACATTCCCGCGCGCGAGGATCTCAATCCGATCTCGGTCTTCCAGGACCGGGGACATCCGCAGCGAAAGGCGGTGGAGGACTGTCCGCCGGGGTTCGTGTTCGTGATCGATTCGCGCAAGGATCCCAGGGCGGCATCTGCCGGATCGATCCTGGTGCGCCGTCTCATGAAGCGAGGGGTCGCCGGCGTGGTGACCGATGGCGGGTTCCGCGACAGTCCGGAGATCGCGACGCTCGATATCCCCTCATACCACAATCGACCCTCGGCCCCGACCAATCTGACGGTGCACCAAGCACTGGACATCAATGTGCCGATCGGGTGTGGCGATGCGCCGGTGTGGCCAGGCGACGTCATCGTCGGTGATGGCGAAGGGGTGGTCGTAATTCCGGCCCATCTCGCGGAGGAGATCGCGGCGGAAGCCGTCGAGATGACTGCATTCGAGGACTTCGTGGCTGAAAAGGTCATGGAAGGTCGATCGATCCTCGGGCTCTATCCGGCCACCGAGGAGAAGAGTCGGATCGATTTCGCAGCCTGGCGAAAGGCCAAGAACCGGTGAGCCTTGCGCGCGTGCGGCGGGCTGGCCTGTTGTGGCCGTCGGCAGCGGCCCTGGTCGGGCTGGCGGTTCTGTTGAGCCTTGGAAGCTGGCAACTCGGGCGTCTGCAGTGGAAGCGCGACCTGCTGGCCACGATCCAGGCGCGGGCGACAGGCGCGGTGGTGGGCAATGCGGGCTGGGTCGCGAGCGGCTGTGCCGAACCTCGCCGCGCAAACGATACCTGCGAATTCAGCAGGATGCGGCTTACGGGGCGGTTTCGCCACGACGGCGAACGGCACATCTTCATCCACGTCGACAGGCTGGAGCCGGGTGTCGGCGGCACGGGCTACTGGGTATTCACGCCGTTCGAGTTGTCGGCGCCTGCCCGCGGAACGATCTATGTGAACCGAGGTTTCGTGCCGCTGGCGAACAAGGACGCCGCCACCCGGGGCGGCGCGACCCCGACTGGTGAGGTCACCGTGGAAGGTCTTGCGCGGCGGCCGGAGGCGAGGGCGTGGTTCACGGCGGCCAACGATCCGGTCAAGAACGTCTGGTTCCTACGCGACCCGCGCGAGTTCCAGGGGACGAACCTTGATCCCGACGTCGTTCTCACGGCGTACCTCGACCAGAGCGGCCCACGGGCTGCCGGGGTGGCCGGCCCAGTCCCGGCGGGCGGGAAAATCGAGATCGCGAACCGGCATCTCGAGTATGCGCTCACGTGGTTCGGCCTGGCGGCGACGCTGGTCGGCGTGTTCATCGCGTTTGCTCTGGGGCGACTTAAGAATTCCGCTTGATTTCATATGATTGAGGTAGAGTCGCGCACTGCGGCGCGACTTGGCCCAGAAGTCTCCTTGTTCCCGACGAAGCGGGACACTAGGGTGCGCGCTCTGCACAATTCGATCGAATGAAGAGCGACCCGGTCGTGAAATACGTAAGCACCCGAGGCGAGGCCCCCGAGCTGGGGTTCGAAGACGTTCTGCTGGCGGGGTTGGCCCGCGACGGCGGGCTCTACGTGCCCAAGACGTGGCCGCGGATGTCCTTCGACGAGATCACCGCGCTCGCAGGTCAACCGTTCGCGGCGGTGGCGGCCGAAATCGTCGGGAAGCTGTCGGGGGACGCCATCGGCGGTCCGGCCCTGCGGGCGATGGCGGACGAGGCGTACGCTTCGTTCGGGCATCTGGCCGTGACGCCGCTGGTGCAGATTGCACCAAACCGGTTCGTGCTGGAACTGTTTCACGGCCCGACGCTCGCGTTCAAGGACGTCGCCATGCAGCTGCTGGCGCGTCTGATGGATCATGTGCTGGCCAAGCGGGGAGAACGGGCGACGATCGTCGGGGCTACCTCGGGCGATACCGGCGGAGCGGCGATCGAGGCATTCAGGGGGCGGGAGCGCGTCGACGTGGCGATCCTGTTTCCCGACGGCCGGGTCTCCGACGTTCAGCGGCGCATGATGACGACGCCGCGCGAGGCGAATGTTCATGCGTTGTCCATCGCCGGCACGTTCGACGACTGCCAAGCCCGTGTGAAGGACATGTTCGGACACCTCGAGTTTCGCGACCGGGTGAAGCTCTCGGGCGTGAACTCGATCAACTGGGCCAGGATCGCAGCGCAAGTGACCTATTACTTCGTGGCAGGCGTGGCGCTGGGCGCGCCGCACCGAAAGGTCTCGTTCGCCGTGCCGACAGGCAATTTCGGCGATGTTTTCGCAGGTTACGTGGCGAAGCGCATGGGATTGCCGGTCGAGATGCTGACGATCGCGACGAACGACAACGACATCCTCGCGCGCACGGTCGCGTGTGGGCGCTACGAGACGAGGGGCGTGGTGGCGACGACCTCGCCGTCGATGGATATACAGGTGTCCTCGAACTTCGAGCGCTACCTGTTCGAGGCAGGCGGCCGCGATGCGGCCGCAGTGCGCCGGATGATGGGTTCGCTGAAGCAGAGCGGTGCGTTCGATGTCGGTCCGTTGCATGGAGCGCTGACCGCAGATTTCGCGGCTGCCGCCGCGACCCAGGCAGAGGTGGCGTCGGCGATCCTCAAGGTGCGGAGCGAGGCCGGATACACGGCGGACCCCCACACGGCGTGCGCAATCGTCGCTCTCGACAAGACACGGCCGAATTCGGCGACCCCCCAGGTCGTGCTTGCGACTGCACATCCCGCTAAGTTTCCGGATGCGATGGCGGCTATCACCGGCGTACGCCCGGAATTGCCGCCGCGCCTGTCGCGACTGATGACCGACCCGGAGCGGGTGACCAAGCTTGCCGACGACCTTGCCGCGATCGAACGGCACGTCTCGGACGTTTCGCGGGCTGCAGGAGCACTGGCATGAACCCGCAAGTCACGCGACTTCCGAATGGTCTGCGCGTCGTATCCCAGCACATGCCGCACGCCGAAACAATTTCGCTCGGCGTCTGGGTCGGCGTCGGCGGGCGGCACGAGAGCGCCGAGGAGAACGGGATATCCCACCTTCTCGAGCACATGGCTTTCAAGGGTACGATGCGGCGCTCGGCGCGCGACATCGCGGAAGAGATCGAACAGGTCGGCGGAGACCTGAACGCCGCTACAAGCCTGGAAATGACCTCTTACTACTCGCGGGTGCTCAAGGCGGATCTCGCGCTTGCCATGGAGCTTCTCGCCGATATCCTGCAGAACCCGCGATATTCGGAGGATGACCTGGAGAAAGAACGGGAGGTGATCCTGCAAGAGATCGCCTCCACCAGGGATAGCCCGGAGGAGATCGCCTACGACCTGCTGAACGAGGTCGCATATCCGAGCCAGCCGGTGGGGCGGCCGATCCTGGGCACGACCGAGACGGTGTCCCGCCTGTCGACAGGGGACCTTCGACGTTTCCTGGCGGCCCACTATGCGCCGGAGCGCATGGTGATCTCGGCCGCGGGGGCGGTCGATCACGAGTCACTGGTTCGCCATGCCGAGGCCCAATTCGACCGGCTGAATCCGGGAACGAACGGCGATTCGTCGCCGGCACGTTACGTGGGCGGCCCCAAGGGTGCCGACAAGACGTTCGAGCAGACTCATCTCCTGCTCGGCTTGAAGGGGCCATCATATCGCGATGCCGATTTCTACACGGCGCAGGTTTTCTCCGGTCTGTTCGGCGGCGGAATGTCGTCCCGCCTCTTCCAGGAGGCAAGAGAGCGGCGTGGCCTCTGCTATTCGATTTATTCGAGCTGCTGGGCGCTGGGCGACACCGGGATGCTCGGCATCTATGCGGCGACGGGCCAAGACATGATGGGTCGATTGATCGACGTCATTCGCAGTGAGCTCGAGCTCGCGGCACGCCGGACGCCGGACGTGAAAGAACTCGAGCGCTCGAAAGCGCAGCTCAAGGCGGGATTGCTCATGAGCCTGGAAAGCTCGGGCGCGCGGGCCGAGCAGATGGCTCGTCAGGTGCTGCTCTTCGACCGGATCGTTCCGCCCGCGGAGTTGATCGGCCGGGTCGAGAGCGTGACCGCAGAGGGCTTGACCGCGTTCGCGCGAAAACTGATCTCGGGCGATCCGGCCACGGCGATCGTGGTGGGCGCCGGACGCAAGAGCCGCGGTCACGCGCGTACGGCCGCCGCCGCGGTGCGCGACAGCGCCGCAACTGCCTGAGCGAGGCCAGATGGCGTTCCTACGTAGCAGCTTGCCGTATGCCTTCGAGCCGGAAGTCCATTCCGGCCGGGTCATGCTGCGACTGCCGCAGGCGTCGGACTATGCCGCATGGGCAGAGCTTAGAGCGGCTAGTCGTGCGCATTTGGAACCTTTCGAGCCTCGCTGGTCGAGCGATGAATTGACCAGGACGGCCTATCGCAGGCGCCTGAGACGCTATGTGCATGATGTCCGCGAGGACCTCGGGTATCCTTTTTTCATCTTCCGCCAGAGCGACGGTGTGCTGATCGGCGGGGTAACGTTGTCGAACGTCCGGCGAGGTGTCAGCCAAGCGGCTTCGCTCGGCTACTGGATCGGCGCGCGATTTGCCGGTCAGGGCCTGATGACCGAGGCCGTGAGTGGGGTCGTCCGGATGGCTTTCGGAGAATTGAGACTGAATCGGGTCGAGGCGGCATGCCTGCCGCACAATCGCCCCTCGATGCGAGTGCTCGGCAAATGCGGATTCCGCGATGAAGGGCGGGGCCGGAACTATCTCTGCATCGCGGGGGTCTGGCAGGATCACGAGCTGTTCGCTCTATTGGCCGATGACGTGGCGTCCGTGGTGGGCCCGTCATGATCTCACCAGCTACATTAACGGGGCCGAGCAGCAGAACGGCGCGGATCCATCTCCTGCTTCCGCTGGCGCTGGCATTCCTTCTTGCGGCCTTTGGCGGTGTGGCGCATGCGCTCAAGCCGATCGACATGTCCGCGAATGTCGAGCGGCTGGACATTGCCGGGATCGGCGAGGTGTACGAAGGGCAAGGCGATACGCTGCAGGTGGAGACGGCACCGGGCGCCGACGGCAATGTGGGAAGAATGTCGGTCCGGGCCAGCAATCGCGGTACGAACCCGAATTGGTTCGTATTCGCGTTGCGCAATCCCACCGACAAGGCGGTCGAGCGGTGGCTGACGGCCGAACGCTATTCGTTCGCCGGCTCGGGCATAGTGTGGCCGGAACTCGACCAGCGGAGGCTCGAGAACGTCACGCCTTCGATCGGTTTCGTGCCGGAGCGTATCCCCTTCGATCGAGCCGACGCGTTCCGTTTGACGGTGGAACCTGGACAGACGATCACGTTCGCGGTCGAATTGGCGGGTGACAGACTGCCCCGGTTCCAGCTGTGGCGTGGGCTCGACTACGAAAAGCGCAATCGCAACCGGCAGCTCTTCTACGGGATGCTGCTCGGCACAGTCGGGCTTCTGGCCGTTTTCCTATCCATCGTCTTCGCGGTCAACCATCAGGCGATCTTTCCGGCCGGTGCGCTGCTGTCGTGGCTCTCGCTCGTATACCTATGCGTCGAGTTCGGCTTGTGGCACAAAATGTTCAACGTGCGACCGGAAGAGAACGCACAGTATCGCGCAGCTGCCGAAGCGGCGCTGGCTGCTGCACTGCTTATTTTCCTGCATGTGTTTCTGCGCCTCAACCGATGGCACGGGTTCGTCCGGCTGTTGCTGGGCCTGTGGACCGGCGCACTGCTGGTGCTGGTGGCAGTAGCCTTTCTCGACCCACGGTTGGCGTCGACTTTCGCGCGGCTTTCGACGGGGCTGATCGGAGTCGCCGGTAGCCTGCTCCTGGCGTTTCTCGCCTTCCGGTGGGACGATCGCGCCCTGGCACTGATGCCGGCCTGGGTCCTGCTCGACGTATGGCTGTTCGGTGCATCGCTCGCTCTGACGGGGAGACTGGGCGGCGACGTCGTGGTCAATTCGGTGATCACGGGGTTCGGGTTGGTGGTGATCCTGCTGGGATTTACCGTCACGCAGCATGCATTCCGCAACATCGAGCCCTTGCTGACAGCCAATGTCGACGATCAGCAGCTCAGGGCGCTCGCAATAGAGAATACGTCTGCGGCAGTCTGGGAGTGGAATGCGCGCCTGGACGAGATCCGGGTCGATCCGGAACTCGAAGCGGCTCTCGGCCTGCCGCCGGGGCAGCTCAACGCCCGCAGTGAGCGGTTCGCGGAGCGCCTTCACCCTACGGACAAATCCCGGTTCAAGACCCTGCTGGCCGACATCGGCGAGCGGTACGGGGGCAGCCTGAGGGAGGAGCTTCGCCTCCGTCATGCGGACGGTGGTTACCGATGGTTCGAGTTGGAGGCCGCGGCTATCCCGGTGCGGGACCGGGCGGCACCGCGTGTCATCGGCCTCATCCGCGAGGTCTCCGACGTCAAGCGGGCGCAGGAACGGCTGGTGCACGATGCGGTGCACGACACGCTGACCTCGCTGCCGAATCGCGCCTTGATGGTCGATCGGCTCGGCACCGCTGTCGCCCGCGCGCGATCCGAACCTCTGGTCCGGCCGACTGTGTTCCTCGTCGATGTCGATCGCTTCAAGAGCATCAATAGCACCTTCGGATCGATCGCCGGCGACAGTCTGCTGATTTCCACGGCGCGTCGCCTGGTCCGGCATGCGGGACCGCAGGATACCGTCGCGAGGATCGGCGGCGACGAGTTCGCGCTCGTGTTCACGATGACGATGGATGCACGCGAGCAGGCGGCGATGGCGGAGGCGATCCGAAGCTCCTTGCGAAGCCCGGTGGAAATCAACGGTCAGGAACTTGTTCTCACGGCAGCTGTCGGCTACGCGCAACTGGCATCGGTTGAGAGGGAGACCGCTCGGGATCTGCTCGATCGCGCGGAAGCGGCCTTGCATCGCGCCAAGCGCCGTGGGCCCGATCAGGTCGCCCAGTACGACGACAGCGTGAAGGCAGAGCGCGACGAGCGTGCCATGATGGAGAGCGAGCTGCGGGTTGCGCTCGAGCGCGGCCAGCTGCGGCTGGAGTATCAGCCGATCATGTACCTGCGGACGGAGGAGCTGGCCGGTTTCGAGGCGCTCCTGCGCTGGGATCACCCAAAGCTGGGGACGATCGGGCCGGCGGATTTCATCGGTCTGGCGGAGGAGTCGGATCTGATCGTCGCGATCGGTTCGTTCGTGCTTCAGCGGGCGGTCGCAGATCTTCAACGCTGGCAGAGCGAGCTGCCAAGGGAAAATGCACCGCTGTTCGCCTCGGTGAACGTATCGAGCCGCCAACTGTTCCGGCAGGACCTCGTCAACGAGGTGCGCCACCTTACGGAGCGAGCAGTGGTGCCGAAGGGTTCGATCCGGCTCGAGGTGACCGAGTCCCTCGTGATGGAAAACCCGGAGAAGGCGGCACACGTGCTGGGCGAGCTGGTGCAGGCCGGGGCCGAGCTGTCGCTCGACGATTTCGGGACGGGATATTCCTCCCTCAGCTATCTTTCGGTGTTTCCGTTCGACACGATCAAGATCGACAAGGCGATCGTCCACGCCGGAGCGGCGGGCGGCGCCGGGTCAGCCGTCCTCCGCTCGATCGTGGCACTGTCGCACGAACTCGGAAAGAAGGTCGTCGCGGAAGGGGTCGAGCTTCCCGAGGAACTGGGACTGCTCAGAACCCTCGGCTGCGAGTATGCCCAGGGGCATCATTGCGGCGTGCCGATGAGTCAGAAGGAAGCGCTGCAGTTCCTCAAGGGTCTGCGCAAGGACGAGCGCCGTTTGAAGCGCGCCGGGCTCTTGCGTCTGAAGAGTCGCAAGCGTGACGGAAGCGAAGAGAAGCCGCGGGCGCCGGCCAGGCCGCCGAAAGGCGCATCGCTGCCGGTGGGTGCGCGCGGCGAGGGCAAAGGGGCGGAGCAGCCGGCGCTGGCGCGGACCCGTCCGATCGCGGCGGCCGAGCGTCGTCGGCCAACGGGCGAAAAGGGCCGGTTGCCGCCGCCGTTGCCGTCTGCTGATCGGTCGAAATCCGGCGGCCGGCAGCTGCCTGGCGCCGGAATGACGGCCAATCTGTCTGCATCGGCTGTACAGCCGCTCCCGGTTCAACCCGCGGCGCGTCTCGCCGAGGCGCTCGGATTGTCCAACGTTCCGACGCCCGAGGTAACGGAAACGGTCTCCGCGGCGAGCGCGAGCCTGGCGCGGCTCCAGGCGGAGATGTCCCGGGTGGTGTCGACGGCATCACCGGTGAAGGCGCCCCTGCCGGCCGGGGTGCAGGGCGGCGGCCCGCAGCCGACCACGGTTGGCCAAGATCTGCGGACAACGACCCTACCGCCCGAGGTCGCGGCCTCGTTGGCGCGATTGGCCGGGGGAACGCCCCCCCCGTCGCCGCAACGCGACGGGCAGTCCGCGAAAACAGACGAGCAGACGAAGACAACGGCCGGCAGCTGATCCCCGACCGGCGCGGCACGTCGGCGGTTTTCCGGCGTGGTGCCGATTCGACGACCGGTCAGGCGTGGCCGTAATCGCTGACGAGAAAAGCAGCGTCGACACCGATACGAGACATCGCACGTTCGTACTTGGCTTCGAGCGCCTGATCGAAGACCAGATCTGTGTCGGCGGGACAATGCAGCCAGCCGTTACCCCGGATCTCGTTCTCGAGCTGCCCGGGGCTCCAGGCCGCGTACCCCAAGGCCAGGATCGATCGGTCTGGACCGGAGCCGTTGGCGATCGCTCGAAGTATGTCCACGGTTACCGTCAGCGAAACACCGGAGCCCACGCGCAAGGTGGAATCGTCACCGACGTATTCGGAGGAGTGGAGGACGAACCCCCGCGAGGTTTCCACCGGACCACCGATATGGACCTCGCTCCGCAGCCGGCCACCGCGCTGGACGCCCTTGATCTCGAACTGGCGCAGAAGCTCTCCGAACGTAATGTCTTTTGCCCGCTGGTTGATGATCAAGCCCATCGCGCCTTCGGCCGAGTGGGCGCACATATAGATCACCGAGCGCGCGAAGCGCTTGTCGGTCATCGTGGGCATCGCGACAAGCAGTTGGCCTTTCAGGGATTTTTCACCACGAACGCCGCTGCCGCGCGTTTTTCGAGCTGCTTTCATGCGTAGAGGATAGGCAGACCGCCGGGCTTAGGAAAGGATTAAGTGGGCGCGGAATAGTGATCCGATCGTGATCTAGATCGCTCCAGATTTTGTCGTATCGGTGTGGCACGAGTGCCGAGAGGCGCGACGTCGCGACGACGTGTGCCGGTTTAACGGGAACGAGAATGAAATTCGCCGTGACATCGCATTGGGTTGCATTGGCCGTGACGCTGGTTCTGCCGGCCGCAGCCACAGCGCCCGCAGTTGCATCGGAACCTTTCCCCGCCACGGCATGGCAGGACAAGCCGTCGACGCGTGTCCGGCTGGTTGGTGGCGCCGAACGCCACTTGAGTGCCGGTGTCGTCCGGATGGCGGGGATCGAGATCGATCTGGCCCCCGGCTGGAAGACCTATTGGCGCAATCCTGGCGATGCCGGTGTGCCGCCGTCGATCGACTGGTCCAAGTCGGAAAATGTCGAAGACATTCAGCTCCGCTTCCCCGCGCCTACGCGCATCAAGGACAGGGGCGGCACGACGATCGGTTATGCCCAGGGCGTGACGCTGCCGCTGATGGTGAAGCCCAAGGACGACACGAAGCCGGCTACGGTGATCGTCGAAGTCGCCTACGGCATCTGCAAGGACATCTGCGTTCCGGTGGAGGCCAATCTGAAGCTTACGCTGCCGCCGAACCTCGGGCCTCAGAATGAGGCGCCGGCGATCGCCGCAGCCTATGCGCGTCTGCCCCGCTACGTCGGACAGGTGGCCTCCGGTGTGCCGACCAGCGGTATTCCGTCGGTTCAGAGCGTTTCCGCCATTTGGGTCGGAGACGGAGCCAAACTGTCGTTGAACGCGCGCGGCGCTGAAGACGCGTACGTTGAAGCCCCGGACGGCGAGTTCCTGCCGCTGGCGCAGAGCACGGGGCCCGATGCCAGCGGACGGGGAACGATCTTCGAGGTCGACCTGTCGAAAGTGCCGGATGCAGAAGCGCTGCGCGGAAAGAAGCTGCGGATCACCTTGGTGGGCAGCGCGGGGGCGATCGAGGCCGACTGGCTGGCGAAGTGACGGGTTCTTCGACCTTCGCGCATGCAATCGCGACGGGGCGGCCAGCGCGCGAAGCGCTTGGCCGATGGGGCGAGGCGTTATATATGACCGCCATACTCAGGATTCCTGGTAGCGGAGACAACGATGACGATCAAAGTCGGTGACAAGCTTCCCGAAGCGACGTTCATGATCATGACGGCCGATGGTCCCAAGCCGGCCACGACCGCCGAGGTGTTCGGTGGCAAGAAGGTGGCGCTTTTCGCCGTTCCCGGTGCCTACACGGGCGTCTGCAGCAAACAGCACATGCCAGGCTTCGTGGAGCGGGTGGACGAGTTGAAGAAGAAGGGCTTCGACGCTATCGCGTGCACCGCGGTCAACGACGTGTTCGTCCTGACCAACTGGGCCAAGGACACGAACGCGACGGGCAAGATCGACATGCTGGCCGACGGCAGCGCCGAGTTCGTCAAGAAGATCGGCCTCGAAGTGGACCTGACGGCTCGCGGAATGGGCGTCCGCTCTCGTCGCTACGCCATGGCCGTCGACAATGGCGTGGTGAAGATTCTCAACGTCGAGGAGACGCCGGCGCAGCACGACAAGTCGTCGGCTGCCACTATGTGCTCGATGGTCGATCGCAGCCTGTAACCAGGCTTGCCGACGCTATCGGGGACTCCATCCGGCCCCCGCTTTCGCGAGGGCGACAGGAAACGGGGCAAGCGTTGAATCGGCGTTAACGTCTCATCACTAGGCTCCGGAACAGGTTTCCGGAGCTTGAGATGACGACGACTTCCCCCGAGTTGCCGCCGGCCGGCGAGGCACAATTGCCTCGCGCGATGACACCGAATGGTATCGCCCAAGCGTTCCTGCGCGCCCCGCGGGTCCAGCTGTGGAGCTTTACGCTGACGCTGCTGGGCTCGGCGCTGTTGCTGTTTTCGGTGCAGCCGATGTTTGCGAAGATGGCACTGCCGCGGCTGGGGGGATCTCCCTCGGTGTGGGCGGTGTCGATGTGCTTCTTTCAGGCGGCATTGCTCGTCGGATACTGCTACGCGCATGCCCTGGATCGCCACCTGACGCCCCGGCGGGCTCTCCCGGTCCATCTCGCGATGTTGGTGGTCACGGCGTTGGCTCTTCCGATCGGGCTGCCTGCGGCGCTCGGTGAGCCGCCCCAGGGCGACGCCTATTTCTGGCTCATCGGCGTTCTGGCTCTCGGCGTCGGGCTGCCATTCTTCGCGGTGTCTGCGACGGCGCCGTTGCTGCAGAGCTGGTTCGGACGGACCGGGCACGCGCAGGCAGGCGACCCTTACTTCCTGTACGGCGCCTCCAACCTGGGGAGTCTGGTTGCCCTTCTCGCTTATCCGCTGCTGATCGAGCCGGCTCTGGGGCTGAGCCGGCAGAGCGCGATGTGGAGCGTTGGCTTTGTGATGCTGGTCGCGGCGATCGCCATTTGCGGCCTCGTCGCTGTCGTCGCAGGTGCGAGGCCGCGGACGGAAGCCGGCGAAATCCTGGAACTCCCGGGCGACACGCCGGATACAGCCAAGAAGGCGACCTGGGTCGCCCTGGCGTGCATTCCTTCCGGCCTGATGGTGGTCGCGACCACGTATGTCACAACCGACATCGCCTCGGCACCCTTCATCTGGGTCGTGCCGTTGGCACTGTTCCTGGCCACGTTCATACTCGTCTTCCGCGACAGGGCTGTCATCGATCACGACCTGGTGTCGGTCGCCCTGCCGGTGGCGGTGATGGCACAGCTCGTCGTGCCCTGGCTCGGCGCGAAGATGATCCTCGCCGTCGTCACGTTCTTCCTGGTCGCACTGGTCTGTCACCGAGAGCTGTATCTCGCGCGGCCGGGGCCACGCTATCTGACCGAGTTTTACATCTGGATGTCGCTGGGTGGTGTGCTGGGTGGCGTGTTCGCCGCGATTGTCGCGCCGCAGATCTTTTCCTCCGTCTTCGAGTTCACGCTCTTCATGGTCGCGGCCCTGTTCTGCCGGCCGCGGGTGCTGCTGCGTGCGTCCGCCCCGCTGGACTATCGCCGGATCGCTGGGTTGGCTTGCCTGGCGATAGCAGCGATTCTGACCGCAAAGATCGCGACCGAGGCCGGCGGCGGCAAGATCGGTACACTCGCGATGTTCGCGGTCGCCGTCGCGGTGGCCGTGGCCGTGTTGAAGACCCGCGAATGGGCTGAAAACAAAGTGGTCTTCCTGCTCGCGCTCGCGACTGTCACCATTTCATACCCGGCGCAATTCAATCCCATTCATGCGGAGCGGTCCTTCTTCGGTACCGTCCGCGTCGTCGATACCGAAGACGGCAAGCATCGACTGATGCTGCACGGGACGACGCTGCATGGTGCGCGGCGCCTGCAGGACGAGGCCGGCAATCTGGTGCGCCGTGCGCTGCCCGCGACCTACTACCAGGCTGAAACACCGATGGCGCGTGGTGTCGCGGTGACCCGCAAACTGCGCGAAACGACGGGTTCGGGTCCGGCGGCGGGTATCCGCGTCGGCGTCGTCGGTCTGGGAACAGGTTCACTCGCCTGCTACGCGGAGAAGGGAGACGCTTGGCGCTTCTACGAGATCGATCCGGTCGTCGTCAGAATCGCAAAGGACGAGCGCTACTTCGATTTCCTCTCACGGTGCGCACCGGAAGCGCCGATCGTGGTGGGCGACGCGCGCCTCACCCTGGCGAAGGAGCCCGCGGAAGCATTCGACTATCTGGTCATCGATGCGTTTTCTTCAGATTCTGTGCCCGTGCATCTGCTGACCGTCGAGGCAATGACACTCTATCTGGAGAAAATCTCGCCGACCGGCATCGTGGCGCTGCATGTCTCGAACCGTCACCTCGATCTCATTCCGGCGGTGGCGAGTACCGCGGCACAGGCGGCCGGCGGAGCCTCGGTGCTGGTGAAGTTCGTGCCGAAGGACGAGAGCACCGACGCGGCGAGCAGCAACGTGGTGTTCCTGGCGCGGGATGGCCGGGCTCTGGAGCAGGTACGGCGCTGGCCCGATGCGGAACCGCTTCGCAGAACAGGCGCCCGTGCCTGGACCGACGATTATTCGGACGTGCTGTCGGCCGTGTTCCGAAAGATCCGGGACTGAAGGCAGCGCCACTCAAGCGAGCCGCAGCAAGGGAACCGCCGTTGCGGCGAGCGCCACCGCGGCCAGCTGCAGGGGCGTCATTCTCTCGCGCAGCCATAAGACGGCGATCAGGACGGCAAAGACGGCGCTGGTGTCTCGAAGCGCTGCCATCGGTGCGATGGGTGCGCCGGTGTAGGCCCACAAGATCAGGAAATACGAGGCGACCGAGCCGAACGCGATCGGCAGCGTCCGGCGCCAGTGCTTCCGCATCAGGGATACTGGTTGGATCGTCCAGCTCTGGCGGGCGGCCATCAGGGCCGCATTGGCGATGGAAACCACGCTGCCATAGGCCAACGCGGATCCGGATGCGCGTACGCCGTTGGCATCGCAATAGACATAGGCGGCGGCCGTAACGCCAGAGAGCAGCATCCACAGCAGAGCCGACCGCGAAGTCGCGCCATCACGCCGTGCGGAAAGGCCGAGTCCCAACAGGGCTACAGCGATCAGTCCAACGCCGGCGAGCCCCCAGCCGCTGAGCCGTTCACCGCCGAGGGCCAATGTCATCGGGACGACGAACAAGACCGACAAGGCGCGGACGATAGGATAGGCGACCCCGAAGCCAGCCGTTTCGTAGGCGCGCAGCAAGGCGGAGACGGTGACGAGGTTGAGTGAGGTCGAGGCCAAGAGCCACGGCAGGCAGGCGGCCGAGGGCAATCCTGTCCACAACAGTACCGGCACGACGAGCAGCGCCGCGACGATCATCTGAGCGGTCATCGCCTCGGCGGGCGCGTCGCTGGCCTTTACGGCGGCGTTCCAGATCGCATGCAGGAGAGCGCTGAGCAGCGCGGCGCTGACGAAGACCAAATCCATCCGAACGGATCTCAGCTTGACGGGCTGGACATCATGGCCCGTTACGGCGCCGCGGTCACCTGGCGGACTGGCAGAAGCGGGTTGCGTTTTGCTGTGTTGCGCGTGCTAGTCTGGTCGCAGTTCTTTTGGGCTCAATTCTGAGAGACGTGCAATGGCGCGCCTGTCCCCGAGCGAAGTCGATACATATCGAAGCCTGGGCTGGGTCCGGCCGGCCTATCGGCTCCCTGATACGAGGGTCAAGGCGCTGCGCGAGTCGCTCGATCTGCTCATCGCGGCAAATCCGGGCGTGCGGCCGGAGAAGCTCGTTTCGGCGCATATAGAAGGCGACAACGGTGAAGGCGTGCGCGGAAGCGCCGACTTTCTGGCGCTTGCGCGCGATCCCGAGATCGTCGAGCTCGTTGCCGATGTCCTGGGGCAAGACGTGATCCTGTGGGGGTGCCACGTCTTCTGTAAACCCGGAGGGGACGGCTACGAGACCCCGTGGCACCAGGACGGGCATTACTGGCCGATCCGGCCGTTGGCAACCTGCACGGCCTGGGTCGCCATCGATTCCTCGACGCGCGAAAACGGCTGTCTTCGGGTTATCGAAGGAAGCCACTCGCCGCCAGTGATGCACGAACATCTGCACGAGGACCGGCCAGATCTCGTCCTTTCGCAGCGTACCGCCGACGATGCCTTCGACGCAAAAAAGGCGGCCGATATCGAGCTGGAGCCTGGGCAGATGTCTCTGCACGACGTCTACCTGATCCACGGCGCGGCGGCGAACAGATCACCGAAACGCCGAGCCGGGGTGGCGCTCCGCTACATGCCTGCGACGTCGCATTTCGACCGGTCACTCAGACCGGCCATGGGCAAGAGTGGGGTGCCCGTCGATTTCTCCAAGCGTCCGCTGTGGCTCGTACGGGGGCAGGACCGCACGGGAAAGAACGACTTCACGATCGGTCATCGCCGACACGATTGACGAGGCCAGCACCGAGCGGAGCAGCGGAAAAGCAAAAGGGGGACGCGATTCCATCGCGTCCCCCTCGAAGTTTCGCCCGGTACGGGACCGGAGGAGCGCAGCTCTCACTGCTCCTCTTCGCCCTCGGGACCGCTGACGATGCCGGAAACGTCGGTGCCGGCATCCTCCTCTTCCTCGAGGAAGGTTTCGTCGTCTTCGACGGCGACCGGCTCGTCGCCGGTCTCGATGTCCGCCAGGGCTTCCTCGGCGGTCGCCTCGGCGCCGTCGGCGAGCTTCTCGCCGTCCTCAGCCTCGAACTCCGGCGTCTTCGCGGCCTTACGGACCTTTTCGACGGCGGCAGCTGCGGCCGTGGGCTGTGCCGAGACGGCCAACACGTAGGTCGAGCTGCAGATGGGGCAGGTGATCGGATCGCGGTTCAAATCGTAGAATCGCGCGCCGCACTCCGAATTCTGGCACGTGCGCTTGGTGCCGCGGGCGGCTTTGGTCGCCATGGGAAACCTCAGGATGTCTCGGGAATCGGCGTCTCATTGCCACGCTGGCCCCGGCCTGTCAAAAGCATTCGTCGGACGGCCGGGGCGACAGATCGGCCCGGTTCGCCACGGGCCGGCAGGCCAATCCGAAGGGGCTCGGGCTCACCGAGTAAACTGCCGTGACATCATCGAATTAACCAGAGTGACGCGAGCATGGTCGTGAGCGAGAAAGCATCCAGTGCACTGTCTTCCACCCGGGCGAGCGCATTGGGCGGAAAAGTCCGGGTGCCCGGAGACAAGTCGATTTCGCACCGCGCACTGATCTTCGGCGCCCTGGCCAGCGGCCGGACCGAAATCACGGGCCTCCTGGAAGCGGAAGACGTCATCAATACGGCCAAAGCGGTTTCGGCGCTCGGGTGCCCCGCGAAACGCCAGAACGGGAGCTGGGTCGTGCTCGGCCGAGGCGTGGGCGGCCTGGGCCAGCCGGATGGAGATCTCGACTTCGGCAATTCGGGCACGGGATCGCGTCTGATGATGGGCGCGATCGCCGGTCACGACGTGACCGTGCGGATGGTCGGCGACACCTCGCTGTCGCGTCGGCCAATGCGGCGCGTGCTGACGCCGCTGAAGCTGATGGGCATGCAGGTTCTGGAGGATCGTGAGACGCTGCCGCTGACGATCAGGGGTACCTCGCGGCTGGTGCCCATCGAGTACACGACGCCGGTGCCCAGTGCGCAGGTGAAATCCGCGGTCCTGCTGGCCGGATTGGCAGCTGCAGGCGAGACGACGGTGATCGAGCGTGAGGCGACCCGAGACCATACGGAGCGGCTGCTTCGTTATTTCGGTGCGGATGTGCGCATCGCCCGCCGCGACGACGGCGCGTGCGCCATCACCGTCCGGGGTGATGCGGAAATGGAAGGGCGGCCCGTCGCGGTGCCGGGCGATCCATCGTCGGCCGCCTTCCTAGCGGCGGCGGCGGCGATCGTGCCGGGGTCGGAGGTGACGATCGACGGCGTGCTCGTCAACGAGACGCGCACGGGATTCTATACGACGTTGCGGGAGATGGGCGCCGACGTGGCGTTCCTCAACGCGCGCGACCAGGGCGGGGAGCCGGTCGCCGACATCCGCGTTCGGCATGCGAAGCTCAAGGGCGTGAGGGTGCCGGCAGGGCGCGCGCCGAGCATGATCGACGAGTATCCGATCCTGTCCGTGGTGGCGGCGTTCGCCGACGGTGAGACTCGGATGGACGGGCTCGCCGAGCTGAAGGTCAAGGAGAGCGACCGGCTGGCGGCGACAGCGGCGGCGCTCACCGTGAACGGCGTGGCGGCGAAGGTTGAAGGCGAGAGCCTGATCGTCTCCGGTGGCCGGGGTGTGCGCGGTGGCGGCACCGTGGTGACGCACATGGACCACCGGATCGCCATGGCGGGGCTGATCCTAGGGTTCGGCGCCGACCGGCCGGTGACAGTCGACGACGTGGCGTTCATCGCGACCAGTTTCCCAGAATTTCTCGATCTCATGCGTGGGCTCGGCGCGCGGTTCGAAGGTTGAGGCTTTGTCCGCCTCTTCCGTTGTCACGGCGGATCTCCGATAGTTCGGCAGCTGCAGCGGCGGGAGATCACGATGGCGCGGGCGAGTCAGATCGGGTTCGTCGGAATCGGCAACATGGGCGCCCCCATGGTGCGTTGTCTGGTAAAGGGCGGCTTCGGGGTCACCGTTTTCGATTCCGATCCCGCGCGGCTCGCAGCATTCCGGGGCGTGGATGCGGTCAAGGTGGCGGCGAGCCTGCCGCTGGTGGCTTCGCAGTGCGCCATGGTCGTGACGATGCTGCCGGATAGCCGGATCGTCCGGCGGGTCGTTCTGGGCACGCGCGGGTCTCCCGGGCTATCGGATGGGCTCGGCCAGGACAGCCTGCTGATCGACATGAGTTCCTCGTATCCCCTCGATACGGTGCGGCTGGGTGGCGACCTCGCCAAGCGCGGCGCCGCGCTGATCGACGCGCCGGTTTCGGGCGGCGTGGGGAAGGCTGTGACGGGGACGCTCGCGATCATGGCCGGGGGCAGCGATGCCGACGTCGAGCGGGCTATGCCGGTGCTGCAGGCGATGGGCAGCGTACATCGCACGGGCGCCCTGGGCTCGGGACATGCGATGAAGGCGCTCAACAACTACGTTTCGGCCGCCGGCCTGGTCGCGACATGCGAGGCGCTGATGGTCGGGTCGAAGTTCGGGCTCGATCCGTCGACGATGGTGCGGGTGCTGAACGCTTCGACGGGCCGGAACAATACGACGGAGAACAAGGCCGATCGTTACCTGGTGCCGCACAAGTTCGATTCCGGCTTCTCCCTGGCACTGATGGCGAAGGACGTCGGCATGGCGAGCAAGCTCAGCGAGGAGCTGGGCGTGGCCGCCGACGAATTGGAGTTCGTGGCGAGCTATCTCAAGCGCGCATCGGTGGCGTTGGGGCCGGAGGCCGACCATACGGCAGTGATGGCATTCGTCGAGCAAGGGGAAGACGAGTAGGCCCGAGTATCGGGGAACAGCACTGGTCTTGGTGGTCGCTACCGGACTTCGAGGCAAACGAGAAAAGGAACGACGTCGTCCCGACCCGATCCAACTCCTGGTCCGGGTTCTCGAATGGGCGGCGACAGTGTTCGCCGGTGCCGAGTGAGGATGCTGGACCAGCGCGGATGAAGCATGCAGTCGACACGGCAACGATTGCGGGCGCCAGCTGTTCGCGGCATCACGGCGGCCGTGGGCGCGCCGGAAAATCACGCGTCCGGCCGTCATGAAGGCGAGCGTGAGCGGGGGTGATCGATGAAGGCAGTCCGAACAGACCGGGAGCTGGAATGCCCCGGCATCGACGAGGGGCTGCACGCGCGCGGCATCGAGCTGGTGACGCTACCGGACGGCATTTCCGAAGACGCGCTTTGCGCGGCGGTGAGCGACGCTGATCTGCTGCTCATGTGCTACACGCCCGTGACTGCGCGGGTAATTGCGGCGGCGTCGCGCCTCAAGGGCATCGTGAAGTACGGCGTCGGCATCGATGCGATCGACATCCCAGCGGCGTCGGCACGCGGCATTCCGGTCGTCAACGTGCCCGAATACGCCGAGGAGACGGTCGCGGAGGGCGCCTTCGCGTTGATGATCGCTTTGGCTAAACGCCTGCCCGCGATCGGCCGGGCCATGCGTGAGAAAGGCTGGATCTGGCCGGAGAGCCGCTGGCTCGGGAACGACATCGCCGAAAAGACGGTGGGGCTCGTCGGCGTGGGCCGGATCGGGCGCAGCATGGCGCGCATGGCTCGACTTGGGTTCCGGGCCCGGGTGGTCGGGTACGATCCCTATGTCGGTGCGCGTGAAATGGCGGAGCACGGCATCCAGAAGGCGAACGATCTGCGCCAGATGCTGGCGGATTGTGATTTCGTATCGATCCACTGCGTGCTCAACGAGGAGACGCGTCATCTGGTCGGTAAGCCGGAACTGGAGGCGATGAAACCGGGTGCGATCCTGATCAATGTGTCGCGCGGCGCGATCGTGGACGAGGCCGCGCTGGTGGCGGCGGTCTGTTCCGGCCGTATCGGCGGGGCGGGGCTCGATGTGTACTCGATGGAGCCGCTGCGGCACGAGGGTCACCCGATGAGCGCCTTGTTCGGCCGAGACGATGTGATCCTGTTTCCGCATCTGACGTTCTTCACGCACGAGGCGATGGCCCGGCTCGAGGCCGACACGCTGGCGCGATGCTTCGAGGTTCTGGAGGGGCGGGCGGTCACCGTGCGCTCACGCGATCCGCGGCTGCGGGCGCAGACGAGCGGCGTGCGGTTTCAGGATTGAGTTGCCTCGGGGGCGAGCGATGGTCGGGGCGATCACTGCCGGCGGGCTCTACTTCGCGGTGGTGTTCGCTGTAGCATTCTGCCTCGGCGTGATCCGCTCGCTGTGGATCGAACCGAGGCTTGGGGCCGTGTCCGCGGTTCTGGCCGAGGCGCCCGTTCTATTGGTACTGTCCTGGGTGGCATGTCGGCGGCTGGTGGCGCACTTGCAGGTGCCGGCGCGGATCGCGCAACGGGCGGCCATGGGCGCCGTAGCCCTGGCGGTGCTGCTGGTCGCGGAAGCCGGGGTCTCGGTGCTTCTGGCGGGGCGCACGCTCGAACAGCATCTGGCGCTCTATCGGGAGGCCGCTCCGCGCCTGGGTCTGGCTGCGCAGGTTCTCTTTGCGCTTTTTCCTCTGATCCAGATGATCGGCGGTTCAGCGGCGAACGGGCGAAGAGCGCCGTGACCAGGCACGCATGAGCCGGTCTGTGACGACCCCGACGAGGACCATCGTGACGCCGAGCCATTGCCAGCCATCCAGGCGCTCGCCGAGAACCGCGACGCCGAGGAGGACCACAGTCACCAGTTCCAGGCTGACGATGACCGCGTAGCCGCTGGCCGAAAGCCGCGGGAGGGCGTAGGCGAAGGATGCGATCTGCAGCGCGCCGCCGATGGTGCCGATTGATGCTACGAGCAGCCATTCCCAAGAGTTTGCCGGGATACGAAGGCCCATCGCCGCGGTGGCGCCGGCGAAGGCTGTCAGCTGGCCCGCATAGATGAGGGCCGCAGCGACGAAGGTGGGGAGCTGGCGCGTGAGACCGAAGGACAGGCTGATGTACAGCGCATAGAGGAACGGCGTGGTCGCGGCCAGCGCCAAGCCTTCGAACGACGAGATGCTCGCCTGCCTGAGTTGAGGCAGGGACGTGAGTACGACGCCAGCGAAGATGGCCGCTATGGCGAGGCTCGTCGAGCGAGGAACCGGCACCTTCAGCGCAAACCGATCGATGAGCAACGTGATGATCGGATAGGCGAAGAAAATGGTGACGGTCACCGAGGTGGAAACCGTTTCGATCGCCTTGTAGTAAGCGAAGGTCTGTACAGCACCCCACACGCCCATCAGCCAAAGACCGGCTGCCGGAACGAGCGGAAAGCGGGCCGTTCGCTGCTCCCTGCGCGACATCGCCATCACAGCGAGCGGTACGAGGATAAGACTGCCGAAGACATAGCGCCAGAAAAGCAGAGACGTGGTTTCGAACCCGCCCGTCTGCAGGAGGCGCACAAGATAGGGGACCGTGCCGACGCAGATGCTGCCGATCGCCGCCATGGCGACGGCAAGCAACTCGCTTCGGTTGGCATCGCGCGTGTCGCTGGTCGCATTCACGAGTTCGACGGGCTCCTCAGCCGGTGCAGCGGCGGGCCGCAGCCCCGGTCGCGCTCAGCACAGGCGGGTCGGTGACGGAGTGGACCGGCGGCCCTGCGTCTTCGTCGATGGCGTCAACCAAGCGCGCGATCCAGGTCGGCGATGATGTCGGCAGCGTCTTCAAGGCCGATCGACACGCGGACGACGTCGTTGCCGGCACCTGCTGCCGAGCGTTGTTCGTCGGTCAATTGGCGGTGGGTGGTGGAGGCGGGATGGATGACCAGCGAGCGCGTGTCGCCGATGTTCGCCAGATGCGAGAAGAGTTCGAGACTGGAGACCAGCTTGACGCCGGCGTCGTAGCCGCCTCTCAGACCGAAGGTGAAGACGGCGCCCGCGCCCTTGGGTGAGATGCGTTGCTTGATGGCATGGTTGGGACTGGATTCCAGGCCAGCGTAGTTCACCCATGCGACCTTGGGGTGCTTGGAAAGATGGCGGGCCACGGCGAGGGCGTTCTGGCAGTGCTTTTCCATGCGCAACGGCAACGTTTCGATGCCGGTGAGCACGAGATATGCGTTGAATGGCGAGATTGCGGGGCCGAGATCGCGCAGGCCCATGACACGGCAGGCAATCGCGAAGGCGAAGTTGCCGAAGGTCTCGCCGAGGCGCATGCCGTTATAGCTGGGGTTGGGGTCCTGCAGCGTCGGATAGCGCCGCTTCGCCGCGAGCCAGTCGAAAGTGCCGCAGTCGACGATGCCGCCGGCGATCGAATTGCCGTGCCCGGCCATGAACTTGGTCAGGGAATGCAGGACGATGTCGGCGCCATGCTCCTTGGGTCGGCAGAGGTAGGGCGTCGCCAGCGTGTTGTCGACGATGAGCGGAAGGCCGTGCTTCTTGGCGATTTTCGAGATAGCGGCGATGTCGATGACGAGGCCGCCGGGGTTGGCGATCGATTCGATCATGATGGCCTTGGTCTTCTCGGTGATCGCGGCCTCGAAGGTCTCGGGATCGGCGCCGTCGGCCCATTTCACGGTCCAGTCGAACTTCTTGAACGCATGATTGAACTGATTGATCGAGCCGCCGTAGAGCTGACGGCCGGCGACGAACTCGTCGCCAGGCTCGAGCAGCGTGTGGAAGCAGAGAAGCTGGGCGGCATGGCCGGAGGCGACGGCAAGCGCGGCCGTTCCGCCTTCGAGCGCGGCGATGCGCTGCTCGAGGACGCCCTGGGTAGGATTGCCGATCCGCGTGTAGATGTTGCCGAAGACCTCAAGACCGAACAGCGATGCGGCATGGTCGGCGTCGTTGAAGACGTAAGCAGTTGTCTGATAGATCGGCGTTGCGCGCGCGCCGGTGGCTGGATCCGGCGAGGCGCCGGCATGAATGGCGAGCGTGGAGAAGCCGGGGGACGTCTTGTTGGCGGTCATGTCTCGCCTCCATCTGGGGATCAGGCCGATCGAGGTGTTGTCGACCCGCTGCGCGCGTCCGTCAATCGGGCGCGAGCCGGGAACCATTTCAAGCGCGATGATACGGATGGCCGGCGATGATGGTGGCGGCCCGATAGAGCTGTTCGGCGAGCACGACGCGAACGAGACCGTGCGGCAGCGTCATCGCGCCGAGGCCTAGTTTTTCGCGTGCGACGCGCAGGAGCGCGCTGCCATGTCCATCGGCCCCGCCGATGGCGAATGCGACGCGTGCCGTCCCGTCGTCCCGCAACCTGCGCAATGTGCCCGCGAATGCGGCGCTGTCGTGCTGACGGCCACGCTCGTCCAGGGCGACGAGGTGGGCGTCGCCGATAGCGTCGAGAAGGCGTCGCGCTTCTTCGTCTCGCCGCTCGTCGGCTGATGCGCGACGCGATTCGGCGAACTCGATGAGGTCGAGTGGGCCGAGCTTGATGCGCCGGCCAAGGGCGTTAGCGTTCGACACGTAGCGCTGGAACAGCTCGCGCTCGGGACCTTCCTTGAGACGGCCGATGGCGGCGATGGTGACGCGCATGGCGCTCCTGCGGACCAGTCGGCACTTGCTCAGGCACTCAATGCTGCGTGTCGGCCGCCCAGTCGGAACCCCACATCTTCTCGAGATTGTAGAATTCGCGAACCTCGGGCCTGAAAACGTGGATGATGATGTTGCCCGCGTCGATCAGGACCCAATCGCTCTGGCGGCGGCCTTCGACGCGGACACGCCTGCCAGCTTCCTCGATTTTCCGTTGCACCTGATCACCGATGGCCCCGACGTGGCGGTCGGTCCGGCCCGATGCGATCACCATGTAATCGCCGATCGAAGACTTGCCGCGGATGTCGATCGCGATCACGTCCTCGGCTTTGGCGTCTTCCAGCCAATGGACGATGTTTTCGACGGTGACGCCGACCTCGGCCGCCGTGGCGGTGTCGTCGGCAGGAGGCGTCGCCTTCGCGGCGGCCTCAGGTGCGATCCTCATCTGGTACGGGCACTCCTTCCGAATAAGGCGCGGTCACCCTGCGTGCCGCACACGCTCCTAGATAATGCCTCGAATCGATCGGTTTCAAGACAAGTGACTGCCGGGACGGTTTATGGGCTGGGGACGGAGCCGGGGAGGCGACGGTTTCAGGGGGCTTTGCGGCGGCGGGCGGCACGGATCGCGGTCGACGACAGGGGCGACAGAGGACCGGTCAGAAAGGTCCAGGCCGGAGGCGTGCTCGAGGCCAGCGCCATGGCGTCGCGCTCCGGCATCCGGGCGGGGGCGAAGGCCCGTGCGGCGGGGGCGGAGAGGCCCTTGAGGCGCCAACCCGGCCGGTCGACCACCGCTATCGGCAGGGCGCGGAAGATCGTGCGCCAGCGGTACCAGCGGTGAAACTGGGCGAGATTGTCCGCCCCCATCAACCACACGAACCGGACGTCGCGGTAGCGGCCGGTGAGGAACGCCAATGTCGCGGCTGTGTAGGTCGTCGTGAGATCGCGCTCGAACCCCGTCACCTCGATGCGACTGTCCGACGCGAGCCGGCGGCATTGGGTGAGACGCTCGTCGAGCGGCGCGAGCTCGGCGTGCGACTTGATCGGATTCCCGGGAGTGACGATCCACCAGACCCGGTCGAGACCGAGACGCTTCAGGGCGATCTCGCTGATCAGCAGATGGGCTGCGTGTGGAGGGTTGAAGGAGCCACCCAGCAGGCCGATGCGCTGGCCGGGCTCGGCATGGGGCGGCTGGGCACCGATGCGGCGGACGCGGGGCAGGCCCATCATGGCGGGGGATCGCTTCATGCCGCTTCGCCGCAGCCGGGCTGGTCCGCGCGCTGGAGCCGTCTCGGCGGCCCGCCAGCGCGCCGTCTTCCCGAGAGGGGCGTCGGAATGGGGGCTCCAACGGCTGCGCGGGCCCGCCGATTGGGAGGCTGGCTCCGCTGTTCCGAATGCAGAGCTTCACCCGCGCCGGGGCGTGGTGTGGGCTCGAAAGGTAGCATGGGCGATGTCATGGCCGTCAGATGAGCCGGAGAGCCTTGAAGCTCGCGTGGGAATCCCGGCCGACGATCAGGTGATCATGGACCGTGATGCCGAGCGGCTTTGAAGCATCGACGATCTGGCGCGTCATGTCGATGTCGGCGCGGGACGGGGTGGTGTCGCCGGAAGGATGGTTGTGGACCAGGATAATCGCGGTGGCGGACAACTCCAGCGCTCGCTTGACGACCTCGCGGACGTAGACCGGGGTGTGGTCGACGGTGCCGCGCTGCTGCTCCTCGTCTGCGATGATCTGGTTGCGCTTGTCCATGAAGAGAATGCGGAACGCCTCCCGGTCGGCGAAGCCTTGTGCGGCCTTGCAGTAGTCCAGCACATCGTTCCAGGACGACAGGACCTTCCGGCCCATGACCTGGCCGCGTGCAACGCGAAGCGCAGCTGCGCGCACCAGCTTCAGTTCATCGACGACGCGTTGGCCGACGCCAGCGACCTCCGTCAGCCGCCCGGCCGGGGCGTTGATCACCCCGGCGAATGAGCCGAAGCGGCCGATGAGCTGCTTGGCGAGGGGTTTCACATCGCCGCGCGGAAAGACGCGGAACAGGACCATTTCAAGCAGTTCGTAATCTGGCAGGGCATCCGGGCCTCCGTTGCGGAACCGCTCGCGCAAGCGGCTGCGATGGCCGGATTTGTCGTCGCCAGGCGCAGCGGCGGTCCCGGGCGAGGGAAGCGGCGTCATGCCCTCGAACAGCGAGCCCATACCGCTGTCCGCCAGCGGCTCCTCTGTCGTCGTTCCGCGCTTGCCGTTCGCCATCGGCGCTCCAATGGGCTTCCCGCTCCAGTTGTGCCAGAGAAAAGCGCACGTTTCAGCTCAGCATGTTGGTGTCGCCGCAAACAGACAGCGACTGGCCCGAAACGGTGCGGGAACGGGTGGAGGCGGTGAAGACCACGAGATCGGCCAGTTGCTCCGGAGTCACGTATTCCTTGATGGAGGTGTAGGAGAAAGCCAGCTTCTCCATTTCCGCGTAGGAGACGCCCCTGACCTGCGCTTTCGCTTCGAGAACACGGCGCTGCCGGTCGCCGGCCACGATGCCGGGCAGCAAGGCGTTGGCCCGGATGCCGTCGCCTCCAAGTTCGATGGCGAGCGACTTGGTGAAGCCGACGACGCCCCACTTGGCCGCGGCGTAAGGCGCACGCATCGCGAAGCCATGCCGGCCGGCCAGGGACGATACGTTCATGATGCTGGCGTTCTTCGACCGGCGCAGATGCGGGATTGCGAGCCGAGCGCAGTTGAACTGACCGGTCAGATCCACAGCGATGCAACGGTCCCAGTCCTCGGGATTGATGTCCTCGACGCGGCCGGTCGGACCGGCGATGCCGGCGTTGTTGACCAAGCAGTCGAGGCCGCCGAGGCGTGCGAGGGCGGCGGCGAACAGGCGCTCGACATCGGCGCGGTCGGCGACGTCGCAACGACTGGAGGAGATCTGGGGATCAGACTTTGCAAGCGCCGCAAGGGCACGCTCGTCGACATCACAGACGTGGACCTTGGCGCCCTCGCGCACGAATGCGCGGGAAATGGCGAGGCCGATGCCGGCGGCGCCGGCCGTGACGAGGACACGATGATCGTTGAGGGCGAGATCCATGGGCGGAGTCCGTGCTGTGGCCGCGGGGTGTATCGCTCGCGAGGAAGCCTGGGCGAGCATGCGATCGTGCACCGAACGACCGGGGCGCGTTCGTGTACTGCAGTCGGGATTTCAAGCGTCCCGATCGAACCGTGGTCAAGCGTGCTTTCGTAACGCTGTCAACCCGAGTTCCTGCAGCATGAACCAATTGCGTCCGGTCTTCGCGCCTTCCGGGTCCTGAGATGGAGACTTCGATCGAACTTGCTAAGTCGATCGCTCAGCGCGTGCGTACCGCGGCCCCTTCGACGAGCGTCGACGGTGGATAGATCACGACGACGTCGCCAGCCTTCAGCCCGGCTTCGACGGCCGCTACACGGCCCGAACGACGTTTCAACGTGATGTCGCGTGCCGTCGCGCGTCCACCCTCCACGACAAAGACGCGCCAGCGATCTCCTTTGCGGAACAATGCTCCGACGGGCACGACGGTCGCTTGATCGACTTCCTCCGTTATGACTTTCACGCCGACCCGATAGCCATCCCCCAATGCCGCCCACGCTTCTCGCGGGGAGTCTATGTCGATCACCACCCACACGCGCTGCTCTTCCACGCCCAAGGCCGATACCTTGGGGAAACCCGAGGGCTCGACCCGCCGTACACGTCCCTGTAGCGGCCCCGGCGCGCCGGATCGATCCAGAACGACGCGCGCACCTTCGCGCACCATCGCGGCGTCGGTCGTCAAGATATCCACGATCACTTCGAGATCGGAGGTGTCGCCGATCTCGATCAGCGGCGCACCGACCGCGACGGTGCCCTCGCTCTCCTGCATGATCCTGAGAATGCGGCCGTCGATGGGGGAGGCAACGACGAACCTTTCGGGTGTGTCCGTCTCGGTGATCGCCTTTGCAGCCGCGCGCGCCTGTTCGAGGGCGTGCTCCGCGGCATGCCGGCGGCGGTCCGCAGCGGTCATCTCGCGTTCGGCGGTTTGGACGGCGAACGTATCCCGTTCGAGTTGAGCGACAGAGGAAACGCCTCGGCTACTCAGTTGGCGGGTTCGGTCCAGGTCCGCACGCGTCCGGGACAGTTGCACCTGTGCGCGCGCCTGGAGTGCGTTGGCCTCCTCGAGCGTGGCTTCCGCCGTTCCAACTCGCGCTTCGAGTTCTCGGCGCGAACGCGGGTCGAGGAGCGCCGATGCGCCGGGCGCCAAAGTGACCAGCGGCTGGCCGGTCGAGATCTTGTCGCCGACGTGAAAGCTCGTACGCGGCATCCGGCCCGACATAGGGGCAGTGACGACATATCGATCGCGCACGCGGGTCCGACCATCCTCCTCGATGAAAGCGACGAAGCTTTCCTGGCGGACTTGGGCGGTTTCAACCAGAGTGCGTCGCGGCGACAGGAGCCATCCGAGCCCCATCGTCGCCATGAGAATGATACCGGCCCAGACCCACTTGCGTCGGACGTCCATCGTCAATCCCGGGTTTTGAGGGTGGTAACGAGGTCGAGCCTATCGATCCTGCGGTGGACGGCATAGGCACTGATCGCTGTCGCGGTGATCACCGCTATGGTTGCGATCGCGTAGCTCTCCGGCTCGATGACAATCGGTATCTGGAAGGACTCACGCAAGCGCAGGGTCACAAGAGCTCCGATCAACCAGCGCCCGAAGGCGAGGCCGAAAGGAATCGCGACCGCGACTTCGAAGGCGATCTCACTCAACAGCAGGCGACTGACCTCGGCTCTTGTGAAGCCGAGGATGCGCAAGCTCGCCAGTTCCCATGCTCTTTCCTGGAGTGCGATGCGGGCGCTGTTGTAGACGATGCCGAAGGTGATCAGGAGGCCGAAGCCTGCCAACACCAGAGCCGCGACCAGGATCATGCCGGCGATGCTCTCATCGAACAGCTTCAGCCAGAGTGCCTTGGCCGAACTTGCCTCGATTCTCGGCGCACGCGCGATGCGGTGCCACGCCTCGTCAGCGCGCGCCGGATCGAGCCGAAGCGCCGCCAGGTTGATCACCTCACCTTCGCCCAGAAAGCGATTGAGTGCGGCGATGTCCATCGTCGCGGAATAGCCGAGGATATCGTCGGACAGGGCCTCGATCCGGATCTGCCCCTCGCGCCGCTTGGCATCGAGCACCTGGACCGTGAGCATGTCTCCCCGCGCCACGCCGAGCCGGTCGGCGAGCTGGCGGCTCAAGAGCATGCCGGCGCTCGGAATCGTGATGGCCGCCAGCGAACTGGTCCGCAGGATCCGCAGCGTCGAACCGGCCTCCAGACCGGTCAATGCCGTGCGATACGAACGATGGCCGGCGACAAGCCGAACGGGCACCGCACGTTGGCCTTCAGCTTCGAGAACTCCCGGCATGGACCGGAGTTCGAAAACCGCCTGCGCGGGGACGGGAGCAGTGAAAGTGACCACCGCGTCGCCGCGCTCGATCCGCTCAAAGCTGATATCGAGCATCGCGGCGATGGCGTCGAACCAGAACAGCCCGAACAGCACCAGAGGCACTGCCAAAGCGATGCCTACGATCGTGAGCAACGAACGAACAGGTCGTCCCAGAAGGGTGCGGATCGCCATGATCGAGGGCACAGACCAGCGCCTCACGCGATCTCCGGCGAACCAATGAGCTGAATGTCCCGCGCGCGGAGCCGGTGGACGCATGGCCTCGGCCGGGGTCAGACGCGCGAGCCGCCAGATCGCGACTGCAGCCGCACTGTTGGAGGAAGCCAGGCTTGCAACGACGACGAGGCCGACGACCCAGGGGTCGATCACCGTGTCGAGCGTCGGAAACCGGAAGAAGGCGCGGTAGCTCTCTATCACCAGATCGGCAAGCCAGCGGCCAACCAGGAGGCCGAGCGCTACACCCAGAACGGCTATGGAACTGACGAGTTTGAAGTAGTGCAGGACGATGGGTCGACGTGGATATCCGAGGGCACGCAATGCGGCGATCTGCTCGCGCTGCGCATCGATCAGGCGGCCGACAACAACGTTGAGCAAGAACGCCGCAATGGCGAAGAAGACAGCCGGCATGACGATACCGACGGTTTCCTGCTCGCCGAGTTCGTCCTCAAGAAAGCGATGTGATGCCTGCTGGCTTCGCTCGTAGGCGCCTGTTCCGCCAAACGGCTCGAGCAGTCTGTCGACGTCTTCGATGACCTTTTGAGCAATGCTACCCGGTGCGAGTCGCATGACGAGGTCATTGAAGGCGCCGGTCATGTCGAACGCACCCGCGGCCAATGTTCGGCTGGCCCAGACCACGACGTAGTTCCGGTCGTCAGGCAACGGTAAGGCCGATCTGGTCGCGAAAACAAACTCGGGCGAGAGAGCGAGGCCGGCGATCCGCAGCGGTTGCATTCGTCCGTTGAGCACGACATCGATGGTGTCGCCGGGTTCGATGCCGCGCGCGCGCGCGAAAGCCTCGTTGACGATCACCTCGTCCAGCCTGCCGGCTTCAATCCACCTACCTTTCGTGAGCACGAGCCGATTGAGGTCCGGCTGTCCCTGATCCGGGATGGACACCAGCCGGCCGGAGAGCGGCATCTCGCTGTCGGGCCGTATGACGCGCAGCGGTTGGGAGATGCGGGCCTCGACGACAGCGAGGCCGTCGACCTCTCGCACTCTCTCCGCCACGGCGAGCGGCGCACGCTTCAAGCCAGCGAAGACATCAGCGAACGCTTCGTTGCGATAATGGCTTTGCATCGCGCTGACCAACGCCCGGTAGTTCGACAGCGACATGACGAGTACCGCAGTGCCGGCCGCGATCAGTAATGCGATGCTCAGGACCTGGGTCCACATGGCGCGGAGGTCGCGGGTGACCTTGATGTCGAGAACACTCACCACGAGATGTCCTTGGCCATGAGCCGGGCGCGATTGATTTCTTCCGATACGATCCGGCCTCCGCTGAGGCGAAGGATGCGATGGGCCATGCTCCCGATGGCCGAGTTGTGAGTGATGACGATCGTAGTCGTTTCAAGCTCGGCGTTGACACGGGCGATGGCCTCCAGAACCAGGCGTCCGGTCTCTGCATCGAGCGCACCTGTCGGCTCGTCGCAGAGCAGTATGTCAGGTCGCTTAACGATGGCGCGCGCAACCGCTACCCGCTGTTGCTCGCCGCCCGACAACTGCGAGGGAAAGCGATCGAGGCGGTTGGAAAGTCCGACGAGATCGAGGGCGGTTTCTGGCGTCATCGGATGGTCGGAGATTTCAGCGACCAACCGTACATTTTCGCGCGCCGTCAAACTCGGTATGAGATTGTAGAATTGGAAGACGAACCCCACGTGTTCGCGCCGATACTGCGTGAGCTCCGAGTCCGAGGCCCCAGTCAACTCGTGATCGCGCCAGCGCGCCGTGCCCGATGTAGGCGCATCCAGTCCCCCGAGGACGTTCAGCAGCGTCGATTTCCCCGATCCCGATGGCCCGAGCAGGACGAGAAATTCGCCAGGGCGGATCTCGAGATCGACGTCTTTCAAGGCATAGACAGTGGCGCTGCCCGCTCCGTATACCTTGGACAGGCTGCGGGCCACGAAGACGGGTCTCGCAGGCTCGTCCGCTGCGCCACCGCTCGATGTACCGCGTGATGTCACCTTGATCCCGGTTGGCCGAATGAGCGACGTGCGGTGCAGGTTCCGGTGGTTGTCGACATCTCGCATTGATCGATGGCAAGGGATGAGGCGAGGCATCGCGAGACAGACGGGGTGGCCGAGCCGGGGGCTGCGTCACATCGACCACGACGGTCTCACTTTTGATGGCGGCTCCGCTTGTTGCGGCCCGTAACCAAAAAGCCGCATCGTTCGCTGACGGTCCGCATCGGCGTCGCTCCTTTGCGCCGCCCGTGGCGGACCAGTCACATTTCGGCGCAAGGTCCGTCGAATTCCCCCCGAAATGTCCGGTGCCGACCGTGCCGAGCGGATGCGAACCGGGCTGACGGTCGGCATTTGGGAGATACTTTCGTCGACGGGGTCGCGGCAGACATTGCTCGTTTGAGGGTCACCAATGCCGACACGCGTGTCCGTCTTGCCGGCCGCGGCGCTGTTGCCGAAAGACCGTCGTTCGCGGGAAGATCGACGCAGGATTGCGATCGCTGGCGGGGCCGGAGGTGGAGCATGAGTATTGTGGACGTGACGATCATCGCAAGCGGCCTCGGCTTCCCGGAGGGGCCGGTGGCGATGGCTGACGGCTCGGTGATCCTGACGGACGTGCGCAACGGGCGATGTCCGCGCGTCGCGGCGGATGGGGCGGTGTCCGTGTTCTCGCAGACCGGCGGGGGGCCGAACGGCCTCGCGGTGGGGCCCGACGGCGCACTCTATCTGTGCAACAACGGCGGCGGCCACTATGTCGAGGGATGCTCGATGAGCATCGGACCGCACCCGAACTACACGCATGGTTGGATCGCGAGGCTCGATCCGCGCACCGGCGAGCAGACGGTGCTCTATACCGAGGTGGCCGGCCAGAAGCTTTCGGCGCCGAACGATCTCGTCTTCGACGAACACGGCGGGTTCTATTTCACCGATCTCGGCAAGCGCTATGCGCGCCATCGCGACCATGGCGGCGTCTACTATGCAAAGATCGACGGCACGCACATCGCGGTCATGGCGTATCCGGTGCTTTCGCCCAACGGTTGCGGGCTCTCGCCCGACGGCAAGGTCCTCTACGTGGCCGATACGGAGGGCGCCCGGCTCTGGGTCTTCGATGTTCTGGGGCCCGGTAAGCTGGCTCCGAAAGCGCCATGCGCCCACCACAGCGGTCGCGTGCTGGCCGGCTTGCCAGGCGCGGCACGCTTCGACAGCCTCGCCGTGATGGAGAGCGGCAATGTCTGTGTCGCCGTGCTCGGCACGGGCTTCATCGTCGAAATCGCGCCGGACGGGCGCATCGTGCGCGAGGTCAAGATGCCGGACATCTATCCCACGAACATCTGCTTCGGCGGGACGGACATGCGAACGGCATACGTGACGCTGTCGGACAGCGGGAGGCTCGGCAAGATCCGATGGCCGGAACCGGGGCTGCGGTTGCATTTCGCCTGAGTGCGAAATCCGAGTGTCCGGAGAGGCCCTCGAGCCGGCGCATCGACGGCTGAAGATCGCTTCGGGCGGTAATCGCTTTCTTCAATGGTTGATCTGGAGCAAGCACGCCCGCCCGCCGCGGTGTGACTTGTGAGCCATGCGTCGCGGGCCACCTGATCCGCTGCATCTCTCGCCATCTTCCGGAGGTCGGCCGGCGTGCCCCGCGGATCGGCCTTCGGGTTCGGCGAAAAGGCGCGAGGTCGCCTGGGAGGCGGTCGTCAGTTGTCCCATCGAGAGACACAAAGCCTAGCGGAGGAACCGATGTCGTCGTTCAAATCCATCCTGGTTCACCTGAAAGCCTACGAGGAATGGCCTCCGGCGGCGGAGACGGCGATCGACCTCGCCAAGCGGTACGATGCGACGCTGACCGGCCTCTACACCATTCGGGAATTGGCCATGATCAAGCTGATCTTCGGCGCCGACCATCGGGCCGTGCGCGAGGCCGAAGCGCGGGACGCACCGCTCACGGAGGGCATGAAGCAGAAGTTCCTCGATGCGTGCACGCGAGCGGGCGTGATGGCCCGGTTCGACGTCGGCGAGGGCAATGCGAACGAGCTGCTGTCGTTCGCTGGGCGGTGCCATGACCTGGTGGTCATCCAGGAGGCGGCGCATGGCATCGACGCGGTCGGCAAGGACGCCGCTGAAGAGTGTGCGGTGACCTGCGGCACACCCACGCTGATCGTGCCGAAGTCGGGAAGCTATCTCGAGATCGGCAAGAGCATCGCGATCGGCTGGAACCACAGCCGGCAGGCAGCGGTCGCGCTACGCGGGGCCCTGCCCTTCATCAGCCGAGCCAAGAAGGTCGTGGTCTTCGTGGGCGACGAGCGTGATGCGATGACGAGTGTGACCAAGCGGCCGGACGCGGATATCGTGGCGTTCCTGCGGAAGTATTGCGACGGGGTCGATACACGCAAGATCGACGGCAGCTGCGAAGCGTCGGGCGCGACGCTCCAGTCTGCGGCGATCAACGCCGGCGCCGACTTGCTCGTGATGGGCGCCTACGGACGCTCGTCCTGGCGCGAATTCGTATTCGGCGGCACGACGCGCGATGTCATGCGGAACCTGAGACTGCCGGTCCTGATGGGGCATTGAGGGTCGAGGCCGAACTGGCGCGGTCGGAGAGCCGAGGACCATCACACGTCGAAGCGATAGAGGCGGGACGGGTTCTGGGCCAGGATCGCGTCGAGCTGGGCGCGGGACCGGCACCAGCCGGCGAGGCGGTCGAGCGCGGCGCCATCGTCGGTGGATTGAAAGGGCTCGATTTGCTGCGTCGCAGCGCCGTGGTGGTGCCCGCCTCCGGGGTGCGGCCAATCGGTACCCCACAGCATCCGCTCGGGATTTGCGTCGATCAGCGCGCGGGCAAAGGGCTCGAGGTCGGCGGCGTCGGATCGTGACGAGCTGCGATAAGCCGCGGAGAGCTTCACATAAGTATTGCCGGCCTGGACCAAGCGGAGCAGCGCTGCGAACCCGTTCTGGTGCAGCCCGCGTTCGGCACGCAGGCCGCCGAAGTGATCGACCACCAGCGGGACCGGAAGGGCGGCGAGGCGACCGGCGAGCGCATCGATGACGGTGAGATCGGTGAACGTTTGTAGATGCCAGCCGAACGGTGCGATGCGCCGGGCGGTGGTTTCGATCGACGTCCACGCCTTGGCCGGATCGAAGATACCGGCAGTCGCGAGGTTGACGCGCGCGCCGCGCATCCCGCCGCGGTCGAGTGCCGAGAGCTCGGCTGTGGAAATGTCCGGTCGAACAACTG
>CAYMEB010000019.1:0-40419 GCA_964389095.1 uncultured Hyphomicrobiaceae bacterium | reverse complement strand
GATATGCCGCCTTCACCGATTCACGCCGTCACCAACTTCCGCGCATAGCTCCATCGCCCAGCTGCTGGCCGCCAGCAGCGCCGCGAATGACGCCCGCGCGGAACTCGATGCCTGCCGTCGCGACCTGCTCGAGCTGCGAGGCCAGCTCGTTACGATCGCTCCGAAGCTCGAGGGAGCCAGCACTGCCCTGATCTCTGCGGTCGACGCCGGTCTGTGTTCCGACAAACTCCGGCCATTGACTGCTGTGTTGGACCAACTGGCGCGGGAGGTTCGTGAGGCCGCTCATGATGCGCCCGAAGGTGTTGGCCGAGCGCTCCCGCCCAAGGCGACGGCCGCCTGAGGCGGACGTCGTTACAATTTCTCGGTCGACGCCGCTGTCCTTGCTCGTCGGATTCGAGAGAGTTTGCCCGGGGCCAGCGAAGAGGATTTGGCATCTCCATCGTCAACCTGCAGAGATTTCCAGCGGTTGCCGACAGCACGACCGAAGCGGTGGAGCGCCCCCCGACAGACACCAAGCTGATGGCGATGCCCGAGGTGTCTGCGGAGATACGCATGAAACCGATCACGGGAACCGTGTCGGTGACGGCGCGGCCATGTGCCCGTCGCAGGTAGCTCCCGGACCGGGAATCGCCAGATCGGCAGCGCCGTCTTCGCGACACGATGTTGCTCCGACCATCGAGACAGCTATGTTGACGCTTCAATCGCGCGAAGGAGGAGAGCCATGACCGAGACCACCCAGGCTCAACTGAACACTATGGCGGTTCTGGAGCGGCGGCGTATCGAGGCAATGATCCTCAAGCATGTCTACGAGACGTTGAAAGCGACTTACGGGACACAAGCTGCACAAAAGGTCATCGCGGACGCCGTGCGCAAGTCCTCGATCGAGCAGGCGCAGCAGATGGCGGGGGAAGTCGGCGGGCGGACCTCGCTGCAGTCGTTCATCGACCTGCAGGAGCGCTGGACACGCGGCGGGGCACTCGAAACCCGCGTCAAGGAACAGAGCGAAACCGCTTACGTCTTCGACGTGACCCGGTGCCGCTACGCGGAGATGTACAAAGAGATGGGGCTCGGCGAGATCGGTCACCTACTGTCCTGCCAGCGTGACGGCACGTTCTGCGAGGGTTACGACGACAAACTGAAGCTCAAGCGGAGCCAGACCATCATGCAGGGGGCTTCGCACTGCGATTTCGATTATCGCTACGAGAAATAGGCCGCCGCGCTGGACAGCATGGACGGCGTGTGACGCGTGCCGGCGAAGACCCAGCGCGCTTCGCGCCGTGCTGGTCCGCCCCTCGTCGCCGTCCGCGCGGCGGGCGGGTTGCAAAAAGGCGGGCAGATCTCCGATCGCAGACGGTAGCACGTCCTGCACCCGCGCGGTTATGCCGGCGCATCCGCGATATCCGACAAGCACCACGGGTCATCAGGTGATAGCCGCCGGCCAAGCGGGCTTGCCTGGCTATTTCGGCTGTTTCTCGGCGTTCCAGAAGACCATCGCGCCGGGCACCGGGATCAGCCCCTTCAATCGCGGCGAGAAGGCCACGGGCTGGAACCACATGCCCAGCGGTACGTACGGCACCAGCGTCATGGCACTCGACTGGATCTTCTCGGCCTGCGCCTTCTTGGCAGCCGCGTCGGTTATCAAGGGAAAATCGTCGATGAGCTTCTGGTGTGCGGTGTCGCACGGCCAGCCGGGCCAGGCCTTGTCGCAATTGGCATTGAGGGGGACATTGCCGACCGGATCGGACGACGAGATCCCGTTCCACCATGTCAGCGCGATGTGCCAGCCGCCTTCGGACGGCGGCTTCCGGTTCGCTCTGCGCTGCGCGAGGGTGGAGAAGTCCATCGACTGGACATCCACGTTCGCACCAATCGAGCGGAGGTCTTGCGCAAGCAATAGGGTCGCGTTGGACAGGAACGCGATGTCAGTCGGCTGCATCAGCACAATCGGCTCACCCTTGTAGCCGGCATCGGCGAGCAATTGCCTTGCCTTCTCGCGCGACTTGCCGAAATCCGCCTCCACACCAGCTTCCGAGGCCAACGGTGATCCACAGACCAGGAATGCACGGCATGGCTTCCAGATGTCCGCATCACCCCACATTGCCTTGAGGTAGTTCGGCTGGTCGACGAGATAGAGGAGCGCCCTGCGTGCGCGCGCATCGTCGAATGGCGGATGCAGATGATTCATCCGCAGCATGCCCTGGTGCCCGAGCGTGTTCGTGACCTGGAGTCCGATCCCGCGCTTCCTCAGATCGGGAATGAGATCGACAGGCGTGTTCTCGATGAAGTCCACTTCGCCGTTCTGCAACGCGAAGACCGCGGCCTGCGGGTCCGAGAGCGTCAGCCACTCGACGCGGTCGAAATGCACGATCTTGCCGCCGGCGGTGCCATCGGGAGGCTCGGCGCGCGGCACGTACTTCGTGTTCTTCACGTAGACGGCCTTGCTGCCCGGCTTCCACTCGTCTTTGACAAAGACGAACGGACCGGACCCGACCGGATCGGTCAGGTTCTTGAAGGGATCGGTCTCGGCGACGCGGCGGGGCATGATCGCCGGCACGTTCGACCCAGACTTCGACAAAGCTTCGAGCATCAAGCCGTAGGGCTGCTTCAAGCGCCACTCGAAAGTCCTGCCATCGACGGCAGTCATCGATTCTGTCACCGCGGTGATCTGGCGGCCGTGCGGGTCGCGCGCGCCCCAACGCTTCAGCGAAGCGATCACGTCCTCGCTGGTCACGGCCGCTCCATCGTGGAACAGGAGCCCGTCACGCAGCTTGAACCGCCAGGTCAGCTCGTCCGCACTGGTGCTCCAACTCTCTACCATCTGCGGACGGACATCGCCCGCGACCGTCCGGCCGAACAAGAAGTCGTAGATCATGACGGCATGGCTCTGAACGTTACCCGCCGTGGTGTTGATCGGATCGATGGTAGCCAGATCGGCGAAGGGAACGACACGGAGCACGCGATGCTCCGGCACGGATTGAGCAACGGCCGGACCGCCCACGGCGGCAGCGAGCGCCAGGACACAGGCCATGTGAGCGATACGGGGCATTCTTCTCGACATCGACGTTGATCCTTCACCGGTTCTGGTGACGCGGCGTTCCCGATAGCCCCGGCATGGGACGCATCGAGATGCGGGACGGCTTCGGTCCGGCGGTGATATAGTGCTTCAGCACACGCCGCACCATATGCGGACAAAACTGCCGCGCCCGCAGATCGACGCGGCAACTCGGGCCCGCTCGATGAAGCGCATGCCATGATCCGCTGGACATTCAGGATTGCCGTATTGCTGTGGCTGGCAGCCTCGGCGTCCCAGAGTGGCGCGCAGTACGACCGCGACGGGCGCTACGTGCCGTCTCCGAACGGTGTCCCGTCCGACCCGGCCGCAAGACCGATCCCCATGTATCCGGGTACCCCAGGGCAAGCCGTCGGCACTCCCGCATGGCCGAGAGAACCCGCACCGCGACTCCCGGCACTGACGCCGAGGATCGAGACGCCGCCTGCGACGCTCAGGCCGAGGCAGCTACCGAGTACATTGACGGCCGCGCGCTGCCGACAGCCATGGGCGCGCGATACCCGACTTGTTCCCAGCGAGTTTCGCCGACGTTGCGCGATCCTGCTCAAGCGTTGAGCCGACATCACCGACATGTTGCGCGCTGGTCACAGTCGGCACCGGACCAAGGGCCCTCGATGCCATCCGGATATCAGCGTGTTGCGCACTCACTGTATGGTTCCGCTGTTGTGGCGGGCCGGAGTTCGAGGCGTATGTTGTACGGCCGAGTATTGGGTTTGGCGCTTTGCGCCGTCGCATCGAGCGCGAGTGTCGCCTTGGCCCAGGGATTGCCCATAGCGGCCGTTCCGGTGAGCTACTCGCCGCAGTCGCCCATTCTCGTCCCCGACACGAGCGAGGCGATAACCTCCGGCGAACCGACCGCGCAAACGGCGCCCTCCCAATCTCCTGTCCCTGGCGACCCGGCCGAGCCGCCGACGCTGACCCTCGTGCTGGTCGGGGATACCGGTTTCAACGCCAGCGACGAGACGGTGACGGCCGCAGGCGCGCGCCGTCACGGGACGGTCACGCCCTGGCCGCACCTCACGCGGCACATTGCGCACCTGATCGACGGAGATCTCAATTTCGCCAATCTCGAAACCGTCGTGACCGACGACAACGGCCTGAAGGCCGTGGACAAGGCCTTCAACTTCCGCACCCATCCCGACGCCGTCGCCCACCTGTCCCGGCTCGGGTTCAACCTGATCTCGGCGGCCAACAACCATGCGGTGGACTACGGGCTCGCCGGTGCCCGTTCGACAATCGAACATCTGGATCGGCTCGCAGCGAAAACCGATCTGACCTACGCGGGCCTGGGCCTCGATCGCGAGCGCGCCATCTCCCCGAGGATTGTCGCCAAGCAAGGGTACCGTGTCGCGTTCTCAGCCCTCGGAATCGGAGCAGGCCAGCTTGCGGCGGGCGAGGGGCCGCGCCAGGCGGCCTACGGATCGGCGGCCGACTTCTCCGATGCGCTGCGACAATCCGCGGAAACCGGAGCGGCCTACCGAATCCTCTCGGTGCACTACGGCCTGGAACGGAACGTCAGACCGCTGGAGACCGATGCCCGCAAGCTGCGCGACGAGGCCGTACGTGGAAGCGGCATCGATCTGGTCGTCGGCCATCATGCACACGTGGCTGCCGGCGTGCAGCGCGTCGGGGGAAAGCTGATCGTCTACGGGCTTGGCAATTTTCTACATCCGGGTATGCAAGACATGGCCAGGTTCGGAATGTGTCAGGATTTCGGACTGATGCTGCGCATTCATGCGATACCAGCGGCGAACGGGCGGCTGGAAGCGGCCGCCGTCGAAGCCATTCCTCTGACGCGTATGCACATGGATGCGCAGCCGTTGCTCGCCGCGCCCGCGCGCGAGCGCATCGGCGTGTTGAACATCTTGGCCGAGGGGCTGGACGAGGGAAGCGATGCCGTCGGCGTCCGATTCAGTGCGATGCCGGACGGGCGCGGGCTCTTCTGCACGCCTGCCGCCGGCAACCGCTCCGACAAGGTCGGGCGCCTGTGTCGCGAGTACACCGCGCCCGAGCCGCTGGCTGCGGATCTGCGCCGCCGGATTCACGCCGCGTGCGGCGCCGGCGTCATGGCGTCACGGCGCGTGCTGGACAGCGCGCCATCACGCCGCGCCGCCGCTGTGACGGCTACGGGCACGACACTCGCAGCCGTCGCGCCCGAAGAGCGCCCGTGACGACGTCGCATTCAGGCCGAAGGCGCCAGCGTTCGTGCGAGTTCGGCGAAGTCAGCGACGATCAGATCCGGCTGATGCGGCGTCTCGCCGAATGGCCGCTTGCGGCGATCGATGAACGCGGTCCGCATGCCGTAGGACTTTGCGCCGATGCAGTCGAAAGCGTGATTTGCGACGAACAGGCAGCTCGAGCGGTCGAGACCGACGATCTCCTCTGCCTTCGCATAGGTCTTCCAGTGAGGCTTGAAATAGCCCGCCTCCTGCACCGAGATCACATGGTCGAACGGAAAGCCGATGTGCGGGCCCGCCGCGCGGAGCATATCCCGATCGCCGTTTGAAAGTATGACGAGCAGGTAGCCGGCAGCGCGCAGTCGATGAAGGGCTGCGACCACGTCCGGGAACGGCTTGAGATTCTCGATCTCGGAGACAAGCCAACGGACGTCGTCCTGAGTGTAGGTGATTTTGCACCTGTCCATCACGTAGGACACGGCGCGATGCCCGATCTGGCGGTACGGCGAGTGACCTCGATCGCACAAGGCATCGATCATCGAGTTCTCGAAGTGGGTCCGCCGCCACCAGGTCACGAAGCTGCTCGGGTTGCCGGTCCACCCCTTGGATTTCAGGAACGGGCCGGCGATGGCGGTGAGTCCCGATTGCATATCGACGATCGTGCCGTACTGGTCGAACACCAGTGCCTTGATCTCCCGTCGCAGGATTTCTGGCTGCTCCATGTGTACGACTCCTCGTTCGGTCGTTTTCACGACATGTTGGCATGCCCCGGTCGCCGGAGTGCACCTCCGTTTCCGCGCTGCTGACTGTCCGTAAACGAGGATGCCTCGGGGACATTTGTGGAAAGCTCTCGATCTGCTAGCGTGTCGCGTCGATCCTCGCTCTGGAGCGCCGCATGGCCGCGAACGATGTTGCCGATCTCTCCGCGGCTGAAACCGCCGCGGCCATTCGCTCACGACGCGTATCGGCACTCGAGGTGATCGACGCTACCCTGGCTCGGATCGAGCGCCTGCAGCCCATCTTGAACTGCTTCATAACGGTATGTGCAGACCGCGCCCGGGACGAGGCGCGCGACGTCGATCGGCGCGTCGCCCGCGGTGAAGATGTCGGCGTATTGGGCGGTGTGCCGCTCGCGGTGAAGGATCTGGTGAACACAGCAGGCGTGCGCACGACCTTCGCTTCATATATTCACGAGCACAACGTCCCCGCACGGGACTCGGTGTCGATCGCTCGACTGCGGAAGGCGGGCGCAATCCTGGTCGGCAAGACCACGACACCGGAATTTGGGCACATGGTGTGGACGGAAGCCCCGCTGTTCGGGCGCACCCGGAACGCGTGGAACGGCGAGCGCACGTCGGGCGGCTCGTCGGGAGGGGCGGCAGCAGCCTGCGCCGCCGGCATTGCGTCCCTGCATGTGGCGACGTGCGCCGGTGGCTCGACGCGCATCCCAGCGGCCTGCAATGGCGTCGTCGGTTTCAAGCAATCGCTGGGGCTCATTCCGCACGATATGGCGCCCGACGCCTTCGGCAATCTTTCCTACATTACGCCCACGACGCGGACGGTCACCGACACGGCGCTGATGCTCCACGTGATGAGCGGGCCGGATTGGTCCGATCCGCATTCGTTCGGGGCCAGCAACGCCGGCATCCTCGCCGCGGCGGACACCAACGGCGACCTGAAGGGATTACGTTTCGCGTGGCGACCGTTCTTGGGAAACACCGTCATAGACAAGGAGTATATGGCGATCGCCTCAGATGCAGCGCGCACCTTCGAGGCGCTCGGTGCGACTATGAGCGAGATGGCCGACGACATGGAGCCCACAGAACCGATGTGGCTCGTCCTGTCCACGGCCCTGTGGCGTGCAAGGTTTGCCGACCTCCTGCCCAAATGGCGCGATCGCATGAGCCGAACGCTCGTCGGCCAGATGGAGCGCGGCGGCGAACATACGGCAGAGATGCTGGCCAAGGCGAACCTGCAGCGGACCGCGCTCTACCGCAAGGTCCAGTCGTGGTTCGACACCGTGGATGTCATCGTCATGCCGACGCTGACCCGCACAGCTGTCCCGATCCAGGAAGGCCTGTTCGAGCCGATCGAAATCGAGGGCCGGAAGGTGGATACCGTGAGGAAGGCCTGGTTCCCGTATACACATCCGTTCAATCTCACGGGAAATCCAGCCGTGACGCTTCCGGCCGGGTTTCACAGCGACGACTTGCCCGTGGCGATCCAGCTCGTCGCGCGGCGCGGCGCCGACGCACTCCTGATCAAGGCGGCAGCGCTCTTCGAGAAGTCCCGACCATGGAGCGAAAGGCGACCGAACCTTCCCTGATGCCAGCCAAGCGGAGGGCCGGCTTCGGAGACCGCGAAGACAACCCCGAAGTCATCGGCCCCGTTTCAGCCGCCTGCGGCATGAGGCTTCGGGCCGGCGCGGGGGCAACTCCTGCCGAAACAGATTGCAGCGCGGCCGATGGCTGCAGGACGTGGTGGTCTTGATGCGAACCGAGTTTCGATCCATTGCGAGCGCTCTCGCATTCGCGGCCGGCGTGCTGCTTCTGATGCCTGCCCCGACACACGCACAGCTCTCGCAATCCGCTCCAGAACCTCCCAGCGGGCTCGAAGCCAAATCACTGACGACTGCGAAGCGATACATGGTTGCCGCGGCGCATCCTCTGGCCGTCGACGCCGGCATTGATATGTTGAAGGCCGGCGGCAGCGCGGTAGACGCCGCGATCGCGGTGCAACTGGTTCTCAATCTGGTGGAGCCGCAGTCGTCGGGCATCGGCGGAGGCGCATTCCTCGTCCACTTCGAGGCCAAGTCCCGCCGCATTCGCACATACGACGGACGTGAAACGGCTCCCAGCGCCGCAACATCGAACCGCTTCATGAAGCCCGACGGGGCGCAACGGAGCTTCAACGAGGCCGTCTTCGGCGGACAGAGCGTCGGAACGCCAGGCGTCGTAGCGCTCATGGCGGACACCCATCGCCGTCACGGAAAGCTGGCATGGGCGAAGCTGTTCGAGCCCGCCCTCAAGCTGGCAGACGAGGGGTTCCCGGTCTCCAAGCGCCTCAACACGCTGCTGGCCGCACTGGGAGCACAGAACTTCGATACCAGCGCGCGGGCCTACTTCTTCGACGAAGCAGGTACGCCGCGCCCGACCGGATACATCCTCAAGAACCCCGCTTTCGCCGCGACACTGCGCGCCGTCCAAACTGGAGGCGCGAGCGCGTTCTACAAAGGAGCCGTCGCTGAAGCGATCGTCGCGGCCGTCGCGAGTGCCCCCAACCACCAAGGCGACATCAGCCTAGCGGATCTCGCCGGCTACACGGTCGTGGAGCGGGCGGCCATCTGCACTACGTACCGCAGGCATAGGATCTGCGGCATGGGTCCGCCGTCGTCCGGCGCAATCACCGTGGGGCAGACCCTGAAACTGGTCGAGCCTTTCGATCTTGGCACAGCCCCGCTCAACGACCGCGCCCTGCATCTCGTCGCCGAGGCCCAGAAGCTCGCGTATGCGGACCGCGATCGCTGGATTGCAGATCCGGCCTTCGTGCGCGTGCCGACGGGTATGCTCGACCCGAGCTACATCGCGAGCCGTCGCACCTGGATCGACCGCGATCGCGCGAAGTCCAAGGCCGACCCCGGCGAACCTCCGGGCGCGGGGACAAGGGCCGGCCTGGACGAGACTGAGGAAAGCGTGGGCACGAGCCATGTCTCGATCGTCGACGCAGCCGGCAACGCCGTGGCAATGACGACGACGATCGAGAATGCGTTCGGTGCCCGGTTGATGGCTGCCGGATTCCTGCTCAACAACGAACTCACGGACTTTTCGTTCCGCGACCGTGACGCAAACGGTGCCGCCATCGCGAATGCGGTCGCGGGCGGAAAGCGCCCCCGCTCGTCGATGGCGCCGACGATCCTCCTGACACCCGGAGGCGCCTTGAAGGCCGTGTACGGGTCGCCCGGCGGCAGTCGCATCATCCTTTACGTGACCAAGGCCACCATCGCCCTGGTCGACTGGAAACTCGACGCCCAGGCGGCGCTTGATCTTCCCAACTTCGGTGCGCGCAATACCGGAGATTTCGAGATCGAAGCTGCGCTTTCGGGCGCGATGCCGATCCTCAAGATGAGGGCGCGCGGGCACAAGGTCAGCGCGCCGGATATGACGTCCGGGGCCCATATGATCGTGCGCAGGACGGACGGCACGCTCGAGGGAGGCGCCGATCCTCGCCGGGAAGGCGTCGCCCGAGGCGAATAGAACGGCCGCTCCCCTCTGCCCGCGCGGCACTTCTGCCTCCGGCGACGGTCACCCGTGCTTGACGGCAGCCGACAGCGAGGCGAGTTTGCGGTGCAAAAGGACGACTGGAGGCAGCCGTTGATGAATTCGTCGAGTACTGGTTGCCGCATTGCGGCCCTGGCCGGACTGGCGCTCTGCCTGTTGCCCGCCGCCGGGCACGCTGCCGGCCCCAACAGTTTCGTGCCCAAGCCGGCGAACTGCCAGAACACCTCCGGCCCGTTCGAGAAATGGCTTGCGAACTTTCGGCAGGAAGCCGCCAGCCGGGGAGTCCGCCAGCAGACGCTCGCGCTCGCGCTCGACGGCCTGCAGATGGACCCCGCCATCATTCGCATAGACCGGGGGCAGAGCTTCTTCGCGCAGACCTTCCTCGATTTTCAAGGCAAGCTCGCCACTCAGAACCGGGTGACGAACGGCAAGAACCAGCTGATGCGCCATGCCGGAACTTTCCAGCGCGCCGAGCAGCAATGGGGCGTGCCGGCGGCGGTGATCACGGCATTTTGGGCGCTCGAAAGTGATTTCGGCGCCGGCATGGGCAAGCGGCCCGTCCTCAAGTCGCTGGCCACCCTGGCGTGGGACTGCCGACGGGGCGAGATGTTCCGGGAGGAGTTCCATGCCGCACTCCAGATCATCGACCGTGGCGATCTGGTTCCCGCCGAGATGCTGAGTTCTTGGGCGGGCGAACTGGGCCAGACCCAATTCCTGCCGACGCACTATCTCAAGCACGCGGTGGATTTCGACGGGGACGGCAAGCGCAATCTCTTCAAGAGCGCGCCCGACATCATCGCGTCCACGTCCGCCTTCATCGCGAGCCTGGGCTGGCAGAAAGGTCAGCCATGGATCGAGGAAGTGCGCGTGCCGGAGAAAATGGCCTTCGAGCAGGCCGGCCTGGACATCAAGCACCCGCGCTCCTACTGGGCGAAACAGGGTGTCACGCGGGTGAACGGACAGCCAGTCGCCGCCGACAACATGCAGGCTTCCCTGCTGCTTCTGCAGGGACGTGGCGGACCGGCATTCCTGGCGTATCCGAACTTCAAGATCTTCACGGAGTGGAACCAGTCGCTGAACTACGCGACAACTGCGGCTTATCTGGCGACGCGCATCGACGGGGCGGGTGCCATGCAGCGCGGCCCCTCTCCTTCTGTCCTGCCGACGCCGGAACAGATGAAGGAGCTTCAGACGCTGCTCAAGAGCCGCGGGGACTATACCGGCGAGGTGGACGGCCGCCTCGGCCTGGGGACGCGGACAGCGATCCGAAAGGCGCAGCAGCGCGTCGGGCTTCCCGCCGACAGCTATCCCTCGGTCGAACTGATCGACAAATTGCGCGCCGCGCGGCGCTAGTCACGAACCTGCGAGCAATCGGGAGCCGGGCATGTCCGTTCGCGACGCCATCAACTACGACGACCTGCGGCGAATGGCGAAGCGGCGTCTCCCGCGTCTTGCCTACGACTTCATCGAGGGCGGCGTGGACGGCGAGGAAGGCCTGGACACGAACTTCGACGCGTTCAGCCGGCGCAAGCTCGTCCCGAAGTATCTGCTCGACACCTCGACACCGGATCGGCGCACCACGCTGTTCGGGCGCAGCTATGCAATGCCGTTCGGCATCGCGCCGACCGGTGCTGCGGCCTTCTTCCGCAAGGACGCCGATCTGCTGCTCGCACAGGCGGCGCGCGACGCGGATATTCCCTTCATCATCTCCGGCGCCAGCACGGCGACGATCGAGCAGGTCGCCGCAGTCGCACCGGATCATGCCTGGTACCAACTCTACATCGCGCGAGACCGAGCGATATCGAGGGACATGGTCGCCCGCGCCAAGGCGGCGGGTCTGTCCACCCTCGTTTTCACCGTGGACGTCCCCGGGGGAGCCAAGCGCGAGCGCAACATCCGCAATGGTATGGGACGTCCGATCAAACCGACATGGTCGAGCCGGTTCGAGGCACTGCGCCATCCTGGGTGGCTGGTGGAATACATGAGCGGCAGCGGCCTGACCGCCTCCAATTGGGAAAAGTACGCTCCACCGGGCGCATCCGCGGCCGGCGTGCTCGATTTCCTCGCCACCCAGTTTCCGGTTCCGGCGACGTGGGACGACGTCGCCTGGATTCGCAAGGTCTGGAACGGCCCGTTCGTTCTCAAGGGCGTCATGCATCCCGACGACGCGAAAAGGGCGGCGTCCATGGGGGTCGACGGGCTGATGATCTCGAACCACGGTGCGCGACAACTCGACCGTGCGCCCTCGCCGGTCGACGTCCTCCCGGCGATCTGCGACGCGGTCGGCGAGAAGGTCACGGTCATGCTCGACAGCGGCATCCGTCGTGGCTCGGACATCGTGACGGCCCTGTGCATGGGTGCGAAGTTCTGTTTCGTCGGCCGCTGGACGCTCTATGGGGTGACGGCGGGAGGTCGGGCTGGCGCAAGACATGCCGTCGAAATGGTCGGTGGTGAAATCGACCATGTGATGCGGCAACTCGGCGCGCCGGACATCGCCAGCCTCGGCGCGGATTTCCTGATGTGGAACGATACGGGCGACCTTGCCAGGAACAAGCGGCCCTAGGCCAACTGGACTTCGATATCCGATCCTGCCCAGCTGAGCGACCTGTGCGGCACGCCCGGTCGGCCAAACAGCCGCTGTTGCCTCGCTGCGCCCATATTCCTCGATTACCAGCCATTAACCGAGCGTGCGCACCATACCGCTCAGCAAGCAAACAGACAGGGCTATCTTCCGACGTGCCGAAGTTCGACCCACAGGTGGCGAAGTGAGTGCCTGGGCGACCGCGGTCCGCGCCCGATGCTCATGGCGACGCGGGCTCGCCGCTGTGGCCCTGGCCCTCGGACTGTGTGCTGCATCCCCGCCCTTGGGCTCGAATGGGTCCGGTGATCGTGCGATTAGTTTCTACAACATCCACACGAAAGAGACGACCACAGTCACCTACAAGCGTGGCGGGCGGCTCATTCCCGAGGCGATGAAGCAGATCGACTGGGCCTTGCGGGACTGGCGCCGCGACGAGGCGACCCGCATGGATCCGGAGCTGATCGATCTCGTATGGGAGGTCCATGCCGAATTGGGATCGAAGGAGCCGATCCACGTCATCTCGGCATTCCGATCACGCAACACGAACGACATGCTGCGCAGAACCAGCGGCGGTCAGGCGAGCGAAAGCCGACACATCCTGGGCAAAGCGATCGACGTGCATTTTCCGGACGTGCCGGTCCGCATGCTGCGCTATTCGGCGCTGATCCGCGAACGCGGCGGAGTGGGCTACTACCCGACCTCGGCCATCCCGTTCGTGCACATCGATACAGACAGGGTCCGCGCCTGGCCGCGCCTGCCGCGCCCGGAACTGGCGCTGCTGTTCCCGCATGGGCGGACCAAGCACGTGCCCGACGATGGCGGATCCATCGGCCCCGAGGACGCGAAACTCGCCAGGACGCGGAACGCCCAACTCGCGACCCAGGTCGCCAGCTTCCACGACCTGCGCCGCCAGCCGCCGCGACAGGCGCAGGGGTTCGCGCTGGCGGCACTGACACCGCCGATGCCGGTGCCGGCGGTTCGGCCCGCACGCTCGCCATCGCCCTCGGAAACCGCCGCAGCGTCGCCGCGGCTGCTGGAACCGCCGCGACTCGTTGACCGACCCAGCCGCTTCACGCCCCCTTCGGATTCCGATCGCCGCCGCCTCGATGCGCTCGCGCGCGCCGCCGTCGGCGCCTCGACGGAGCCGCAAAACGACAGCCTCAACGGCATTCAGGCGAGCTTCATTCCCGCCCCAGGCTTCGACGAGGAGCATCCCGAGGAGATGAGCTACCGGCCATTCCCAATCGCTCCCCTCCTCACCGCGACCTCTTCGGTCGACGATCCGGCCCTGATCGATACGAAGCACCCCGATGTCGCCCGAACGCTCGACATGCTCGACCAATCGGGCTCCGCCCCGCCGATGCGACTGAGGCCACTCGCCCAGGCTGCGGCGATGATGTGGTCACGCCAGTTTACCGGAGAGGCGGTCAACCTCTCGGCGCTCGCCGATCCGGCCCGAGCCAACGACGGCGGGACGCTCGCCAGCCGCCGGGTGTCGACCGCCGCCCGCTAGAGCCTCAGCCTCTCACATCTTGCCGACCGCAAGATCGACGGTGCTGACGATGAAGCGCGCGAGTTCGGAATACCGCTCGCGCCGCGAGGACGTCTTGCGCCAGGCCATGCCCACCGTCCGCGACACCGGCTTCCCGGAAATCGCGATCGTGCGGATACTCTTGTCCTTCACAAGCTGAGTCTTGATGTAGAGGCCGGGAAGGAACGACACGCCCAGGCCGGTGCCGACCATCTCCCGAAGGGCATCGAGGCTCGTGCCCTCGTAGTCGCTCATGATGCGGGCGCCACTCTCTTCACACAGTTGCCGCACGAGGTGATGGAAGCCGTGTGCAGGCCCCAATGTGAGGACTTGCAGTCCTCTCAGGTCCGCGCGACTGACCTCGGTGTGCTTGGCCAAGGGATGGTCGATCGGCACAGCCAGATAGACCGGCTCCTTGTAGAGCTCGATGGCCTCGGAATCGGTCGACCCGACAGGAAGCATAGTGATGATGATGTCGAAGGTACCGTCCGCCAGCGCATTGGGCAGGACCTGCGACGCATCCTCGCGCGCGTAGAACTTCAAGTCTGGAAACTCGCGGCGAACATCGGGGATGAGGCGCGGCACCAGATACGGACCGATCGAGGGCGGCAGTCCCAACCTGACGATGCCCGAAAGCTTCTTCTGATGTGCCTCGCCGATGGCGCGGATCTCACGCGTGTCACGCAGGATGCGCCGCGCAATTTCTACGACCTCGCTTCCGACAGGCGTCAACGAGACGCGAGAGCGCGAACGCTCCACCAGAACGACGCCGATACGCTCCTCGAGCGCCTTCAGCTGGCCTGACAAGGTCGGTTGCGTGGTGTTCACCCGCTCCGCTGCACGACGGAAATGGCGGACATCCGCGATGGCAACGAGATATTCGAGCTGTCGTATCGTCGGCATGATCTGGTCCCTACCCCAATCAGCGGCGACACCCGCGTGTCAGCCCCTTGGCACCAGATATGTCGATCAAGCCATCGACAAACCAGATGGATCGTCATAAACGATCAAAAGAACAAGGCCGCCGACCGATAGCCGATCCTGGTACCGCCCAATCTGCCGGACAGCCGAAGGCGCGCCGGCCCAAAAAAGCCGGACCGGACGCCGATCAGCGTACCTTCGCCCAGGTCTCACCCGAGCAGATGAACCCGCCGGCAACACAGCCCTTAAGGCTCAGCGCCCTGGGGCCTTCCAGCTTGATCACCCCCGAATAGACCTGGTTGGTATCGGCATTGAGCAGATCGCCGCGCCACTCGTTGTCGCCGACCTTCGTCGCTCCCTTGACGATGACCACCCCGACCGCGCCCTTCTTGGTCTGGTCCTTTACCGACAAGACCTTGGCGCAGAGCTTTCCGGAACACTCGTAGAACTGGACTTCGGTTCCGGTCGACGAGCGCCGCCAGACCCCGTGTGCGTCGCTCGCAAACGCGGAGACGGAACTCAGGGCAAGCATTGCCCCTGCCAATGCGCCGGCAGTCGCAAAGGGAAATGTAATCCGCATCGGGTTCCTCCGGGTCTCGTTGGGCCCAGGTAAGAGCTGCACTCCGCGGCAATCAACCTGAAATTGCGCCGCGGGAGGATGCTAACCTGGAATCTTGCCTGGCTCCAACAGAGGCAGGCCCAACATCGGCTCGCGCAAAGATCCTGGCGGCGGTTGCCTCCACTCTCGGCGTCCTGGGATGGTGGCCATACCGGTCACATTCGAAACGATCTGCGCCGCCTTTTCCAGCGAGCGCGGACGGATCTGGTCGGCGACTACTTCGACCCGAGCTGGCGCAGCGCTGCGATGCGCGCCTCGATCGGAGGGTGGGTCGAGAAAAGGGCAAGAAACCCCGGGCCCCCGCTGATTCCCGATGCCTGGATTGATTTGGGAAGCTCGCCGGGCTCCCCGCGGCCAAGGCGGGCGAGAGCACTGATCATGCTGTCGGGCTGGCCCATGTAAGCGGCGGCGCCGGCGTCCGCTCGGAATTCCCGCTGTCGCGAGAACCAGGCGACAACGATCGAAGCGAGAAGCCCAAACACGATCTGGCAGACGATCGACGTCAGAGCGTAGGCAATACCCTGTCCGTTCCCGGACTTGTTTATTTGCTTGTCGACCACGTAACCGACAATCCGCGACAGGAAGACCACGAATGTATTCACCACACCCTGAATGAGGGTCATCGTCACCATGTCCCCATTGGCAACGTGGGCAACCTCGTGTCCCAGAACAGCTTCGACTTCCTCGCGGTTCATCGTCTGCAGAAGGCCTGTCGAAACCGCTACGAGTGCAGAATTCCTGAAAGCGCCGGTCGCGAATGCGTTCGGCTCACCTTCATATATAGCGACTTCCGGCGTCTTTATGCCGGCCCGCGCGGACAGCTTGGTCACGCTTTCCAGCAGCCATTGCTCGTCTGCATTGGTCGGCTGAGTGATGACATGAGCGCCAGTCTGCCACTTTGCCATCGGCTTCGAGACAAGCAGAGATATGATGGCGCCAGTGAACCCGACGACCGCCGAGAACGCCAACAGGGTTCCCAGATTCAGGCCATCGGCGTCGGCGAACCGGCCCAAGCCCAGAACACTGACGAACACAGAGATGACGAACAGGATTGCAATGTTGGTCGCGACAAACAACACGATCCGTTTCGTCATCGTCTTTCCACTCCCGAGATCGACTGCATTCGTTTCGAGGGATGCGAAACCATCATCCCAGAGTGGAACACTAATTCGCGGCGGCGCCCTTGTAAATTATTGCCCCGCACCGTTGGCGCTGTTCGCCGGCCGGACCCCACGCGACGAGGCCGGGCACCCAGCCGGCCGGCCCCGAGGCACGCGCGCAGCTAGCCGCAGCATCGACCCTAGCCGTTCCGCACGACCGGCGGCGTGCCGTGCGTGTGGAAGCTTTCGATCGTCTTCAGACCCCAGGCCTGCCCCTTCTTTCGCTCCACCTCTGTCCACGTGATCGTTTCCCAATCGGGAGCAAGAATCAGCCGGGCACCGGCATTGGCGATCTCGATGCGATTGCCGGCCGGCTCGTACACGTACAGGAAGAAGGTCTGTTGGATGGCGTGCTTGTGCGGGCCGGTCTCGATGAAGACACCGTTCTCCAGGAAGTGATCGGCGGCCTCCAGGATGTGCTCGCGCTGATCGACGGCGAAGGTCAGATGATGAAAACGCCCATGCGAGCCGGTCGAATCGCGGGTGTAGGCGACATCGTAACTCTTGTTGTTGACGGTGAACCAGCAGCCGCCGAGCTTGCCGGTGTCGAGCATGATGCGCTCGGTAATGCGACTGCCCAGCGCTGCCGGCATGAATGCGGCTATGGCGTCGACGTCGGCTGCCAGAAGATTGAAGTGATCGATGCGTCGCGGGCAGACACCGCGGCCGTGCGTGCGCTGCGCCTGATTCTTCAGTGCGGGCTTCTCGCTCGCCGGCGGCTGGTACCTGCGGGTCTCGTAGTAGACCTCGAAAACGTGGTCGTCGGGATCACGGAAGCGGTAGGATGGCCCGTGGCCGAGATCTCCATCGGTCCAGCCTATGCCGCACCCCATGGCCTCGATTGCGGCGACGCGCCGCTTCAACGCCGCGGCACTGGAGCAGCGATAGCCGACATGCCGCATGCCGGTGGTGTTGGATGCCGTCAACTTGAGCGAGTGGAACTCATAGTCGTCGAAGGCGCGCAGATAGACCGAGTCTCCTTCGCGCCCGCTTTCGGTCAGGCCAAGGACATCGACGAAGAAGCGCAGGCTCTCGTCCGGCTTGTCGGTCAGAAGCTCGACATGGCCGAGGTGTGCGACGTCAAAATTGGGTTCTTGGGTCATGGTTGCCTATTGCTTCTGGATGCCTGCGCGTTCGACCACTTCGGACCACTTCGAGATGTCCGCCGCCAGCCGGGCGCCGATCTGATCTGGAGTGCCGCCCCGCGCCTCGATGCCGAGGTCGAGCAGGCGCGCCTTCACGCCGGGTTCCGCGAGAGCCTGCAGTATCGCTTCATTGAGGCGGGCAACGATTTTCGGATCCGTTCCGGCCTTGGTGAACAGCGCATTCCATGATGTCACTTCAAAGCCGGGCAAGCCCGCCTCGTGCGCGGTCGGAACGCTTGGAAGATATGCAGATCGCCGAGCCCCGGTCGTCGCCAACGCCAAGAGCTTGCCCTCGTCGAGAAGAGGCTTGGCGCCGACGTAGCCATCTATGGCGATATGGACATCGCCGCGCACGAGGGCCGTCAGGACATCCGGCGTCGTTCGCAGAACAACCCCGACGATGTCTACGTCTGCAAGCCGTTTGAGGAGCACGCCGGTCAGATGCTGGGTCGAGCCCAATGCGATCGTGCCGAAGTTCAGTCGGCCGGGTTCCTTGCGAGCCGCAGCCAGGGCATCGGAGAGGGAACGAAAGCCCGTGGAGGGCGCGGTCAGCACGAGAAAATCGAAGAAGCCGAGGCTGGAGACGGGCACGAAATCGACGGCCGGGTCGAACGCCAACTGACGGGAGAGCGCAGCGGCGACGGCCGTACCGTTCGTCAACAACGCGAGCGTGTGGCCGTCGGCTTCGGCCGAAAGTACGGCGCGCGCTGCCGTCACGCCGTTCGCGCCGGGCTGATTGATGACCACGACCTGCTGGCCGATGATGGCAGACAGACGCTCAGCAACGATGCGCATCGTGACGTCGGCCAACCCGCCGGGCCCAAATGGCACGACCACCTTGATCGGCCCGGCAGGATATGCGGACCGCGCAGGAACCGGCAGCACCAGCGCTGCAGCCGAAGCGGCTAGAACCGATCGTCGCGTGAGCTTTGGCATGATCGCCCGTGCCGCATTGTGGGGTGGGGTTGCTCGCGGATGCCGTGTGGTCTCGATCTCAGTCCACCAACCGATCGACATAGCGCAGTCCGGCCTTGGCGAGACCTTCGCGCATTCCGTACATATCCAGGCCCAGTTCACCGGCGGCAAGCCGGCGCCGCTTGTCGGCTTCGTTGGCCGTGCGCGCATCTGCTGCCGCCAAAACTCGCGTCGCATCCTCGCGAGGCACAACGACGACGCCGTCGTCGTCGGCGACGACCACATCACCGGGCTCGACTGCGACGCCGGCGCAAACCACGGGCACGTTCACCGATCCCAACGTTGCCTTGACCGTTCCCTTGGCCGAAATCGCCCGAGACCAGACGGGAAACTGCATTTCGGTCAGCGTCTTCACGTCACGGCATCCGGCATCGATAACAAGCGCGATCCCGCCACGCGCCTTGAGGGAGGTGGCGAGCAGATCACCAAACATGCCATCGGTATTGTCGGCGCTGAGGCCGACGACGAGCACGTCCCCGGGCTGGATCTGCTCGATCGCAACATGCAGCATCCAGTTGTCGCCCGGATGCGCGAGAACCGTAACCGCGGAGCCGGCGATCGCAGCGCCGGGCCAGATCGGCCGCATGTAGGTTTTCATGAGACCTCGGCGACCGAAGGCCTCGTGCACGGTAGACACACCGTGACGCGCCAGTCCGTCACTGATCGCGGCCGGCGCCCGATCGACCTTGCGTACCACAACACCCATCATGCTCGCGTCTCCGGTGCTTCTGGTGGCCGAGGCGACGCATCGCCGTCGTCGCCACGCTACCAATGCGATTATTCCGCGGCCGCAGCCGACGAGGCCAGTTCCGCCGCCAGGCTTTCGTGAAGAAAGACTTCCCCGTCCATGATCCGGCGCGCCGTACGCAGGAGACCCGCCCTCTCGACGATGGGCATTTGCGCCGGTCCACCGATTTCCAGCCGCACGCTGAACTCGCCGGTCGGATGCTCCACGGACAACGTCTTGATGAGTCCGGCGGGCAATTGCGCGACTTCGGATGCGGGTGCTCCCGGCAGCACACACGCCGTCGCCGCGGTCACCGCGGCAAAGACACCGATCGATGCGTGACACTCGTGCGGAATGAAGCTTCGCGTCGATACATGACCGCCGTTTCTGGCCGGCGATACGAGGCAGATTTTCGGCACGACCTTCCTGCTCACGTCACCGAGGTTCATGAGCGGGCCGGCCTCGAGGCGGATCTTCTCCAGCACCGCCTTCAATTCCCGGTCGGCATCGAGCGAATCGCGCGACTCGTATCCGGTTCGACCGACATCGGCGGCTTTCAGAACGATCACCGGCATGCCGTTGTCGATGAGCGTGCAGTCGACACCCGCGACCCGGTCTCGCACCCGGCCCGTGGGAAGCAGCTTGCCGCAGACCGAACCTTCGGCGTCCAGGAAGTCGATCGCGATAGGGGCAGCGGTTCCCGGCACGCCGTCGATCCGCGCGGCTCCCCCGTAGCGGACGCGACCGCCGGGGGTCTCTATGAGCAACTCCGCGATGGTCCCCGTATTGAGCGTGCGGACCTTGACCCGGGTCGTTTCGCGGCCCGCCTGCACCAACCCTCGTTCTATGGCAAACGGCCCGACGCCTGCGAGGATGTTGCCGCAATTGGGGGTGGTGTCGACCATCGCGCTGTCGACGCCGACCTGTGCGAAAAGGAAATCGACGTCCGCACCGGCCTCTTTCGCCTTGGCAACGATCGCCACCTTGCTGGTCAGCGGGTGCGCGCCGCCGAGACCATCGACCTGGCGCGCGTCCGGCGACCCCATGACGGACAGAAGGATGCGATCTCGCAGGGCCGCCTCCGCCGGGAGATCCGAAGCGAGAAAATACGCTCCCTTGGAGGTGCCTCCGCGCATCAGCATGCAGCGAATTGCGCCGCTCTCGATCGACCGCTTCATTGCGACACCCTGATGTTGGCCCGCTGGATGACCTCACGCCATGTGCGCACCTCGGATGCGATCTCGGACGCGAAAGCTTCCGCCGTGGCAGGCGCGGCTATGGCTCCATCCTTGCGCAAGACATCGACTACGTCAGCCACAGCGAGCTGTTTATTCACCAGTGCATTCAACTGCTCGATGATCTCTCGTGATGTGCCCGCGGGCGCAACCAGGCCATACCACTGCACCGCTTCGAAGCCCGGCACTGCTCCCTCCGCAAACGTCGGAAGGTCAGGCACGAAATCCACGCGTTGCTTGCTCGACACCGCAATCGCACGCAGCTGGCCGGACGCCGCCAACGGCAAGACGGCCGGGCCTCCCGTCATCATGAACTGGATGTGGTTGCCGACGAGATCGTTCACGGCTGGAGCGGTGCCGCGGTAGGGAACGTGTACGGCATCGAGGCGCGCAACATGCATGAGGTAGGCAGTGGCGATGTGGGCAGCGCTGCCGTTACCGCCCGTTCCGTAGTTGAGCTTTCCCGGCACCGACTTCACATGGGCCAGGAACTCGGCCGGCGAATGCACCGGCATCGATGGGTGCACGACCAGGATGTTCGGCACGAGCGCAACCTTTGCGATCGCCGCAAAATCCTTCACCGGATCGTAGGCGAGCGGAGCATAGAGCCCGGCATTGAATGCAAGTGTCCCGATGTGGCCCATCATCACGGTATGGCCGTCCGGAGCACTGCGCGCCACGGAAACGGCCGCGGGAATACCGCCCGCGCCCGGACGGTTCTCGACGACGACAGGGCGCCCCAGATGCGGTTCGATCCGCTGCGCGATGATCCGCGCGAGAATGTCGGTGCTACCCCCGGGCGTGAATGGCACGACCAGCTTTATGATCTGGGTCGGCCAATTGCCCTGCGCCCGCAACGCGGCCGGGGCCAGAGAAAAACTCGAACCCGCCAGCGCCGCGCCGAGAATCTGACGCCGCGAGAGTCTGGGCGGTTTGCCTGCCCCCGCGCGGCGAGACGTCATCGCGGACCTGCCTTGCCGCCAGCCGCCCCGCGCAATTGCGCCTGGGCCACGGCACGCGCCAGAGTCGGTTCAAGTCCGATCTCGGCGAGCATATCCGCCGCCTCGTTCATCTCGGCTGAGCGCCTCACTCCGTGAGTGGCGACGCGCTCTCCCATGGTGGTGGCGAGCGCGGCCCAGTCCACGGAGGGAAACGTTTCAGCCAGGCTGGCATAGACTTCCTTCTCCACGCCCCAGTGGCTGCTCGCGCGGGCGCAGTCGCCGATCAGGGTCTCCAGCCCCTTGATCATGATGCTCCGGCACAGCTTTATCGCGGACGCCCGCCCGAACTCGGTGGCGATCGGGGACAGCTTCATGCCGAGAGGATTGAGCAGTGTGGCGGCGTCGCTCGCGGCGGGGCCGCCAGCGAGGATCGGCACCGCCAATCCGGGCGCCTTCACGGCCGCCATCACCGCGCATTCCACATATCGGGCCCCGGACGGCGCGACCATCATTGCCGCCCGCCGCTTCGTCGCCGGCGAAGCAGAGTTCACGTCGAGAAACATCTGGCCCGGACCCAAGGCACCTGCCGCTTCGCGCGCCACGGCTTCTGCCTGATCGGCAGTGACGGCGGAGACGACGACGTCGGCTCCCGTGCATGCCCCGGCGCACGTATCCCGGGCGGATACCCTGAGCACCTCGATCGCTGCGCGGATCGCCGGCGTGCGCGCGTCGGGCACGACGAGGGCCCGGTCGAACGCGGCGACGCTCACGCGCGGATGGCGGCGAAGATCGGTCGCAAAGCGCTGGCCGACCTCACCGAACCCGATGAAGGCGATACGCAGAGCCGACGCTGTCGTCGCAGGAGTAACCATGGCCGCTGTCATGGCCGGTGCTCGCTCCATCAGTCAAATTCAATTTTCTGCCCTATTAATTCATAGAGCGCATGCTCATGAGCGCCGCTTGGGCTTCACGGATGCGAGCCTGCGCTCGATCTGGCGGGCGAGGGCAACCGCCGTCGAAGCGAGAGGCACGCCGCGGCGCGTGAGGAGCCCGAGCGTCCGCGAAATGCCCGGGCCACGGAGCGGCACGGCGACGAGATGAGCCGCACGAAACACTTCGATGGCCGAGCGCGGAACGATGGTCAGCCCGCTGCCGGCCTCGACAAGAGCGAGCGCCGACGCGACGTGCTGCACCTCGCAGACCCAGGTCAGGCGCTCCCGGACCGCTCCGAGCGCGTCATCGATCAGCGTGCGGTGCCCGGTCTGAGCGGCGATGCGGATCAATCGCTCTCCGGCGAGTTGCGACCAGGCAATGGCGGGGCGGGCGGAGATCGGATGGTCGCGAGGGACGACGAGCACGTATGGCTCGGTGGCGAGGGGCTCGAAATCGAGGTCCCAACGGCCGGTCGCCGCGACCGTCAGGCCGAACGCGGCCTCCTCCCGCTGAACGAGCCCCGCGATCTCGTGCGCGGAATTGTCGAACACCCGGACATGGGTTCCCGCGTAAGTCTTGGAAAACTCGGAAATCGCGGCAGGCAGCACGCCGATGGCCAAAGTGGGCAGGCAACCGATCGCGAGATGCTCCTGCCGGCCTGCGGCTGCGCGCGCGAGGTCCTCGAATGTCCGGGTCGCCTCCTCGACCAGGACCTTGGCCCGCGGCAACAACTCCAAGCCCGCAGGCGACAGTGAGACCTGGCGGGTGGTGCGGTGGAACAGGGCCATTCCCGCGTAATCCTCGAGCTTGCGCATGCGGTGGCTCAGAGCGGCTTGAGTGATGCCGAGATGCGCGGCAGCCTTATGAAAACTGCCGCGTTCGGCAATCGCGAGAAAGGCCTGCAGCCCAAGAAAATCGATCTGAACAGCCATGAGCCGATGATGAGCGATGTTTTCCGCGCGGGCAATTCATGAGCGGGATTTTCGGCTCCGTGCGCGACGCTTCGGCACCGATCAGGCCGGCCAGAGCAATGGCGGGGGCACGCCCGGGGGGCGCGCAAATACGACCCTTTCGTTCTCGACGCGGGCTTCCCCGGAAGCGATCAGGCGCAAGGCTACCGGATAGAGAGCATGCTCGGCCGACAGCACGCGGGCAGCGAGAGCATCCTCGTCGTCATCGGGCAGAACCGGGACCGCCGCCTGAGCGATGATTGGGCCGGAATCCATTTCCAGCCTGACGAAATGGACCGTGCAGCCGGTCAGCATGACGCCCTGTTCGAGCGCACGCCGATGGGTGTTCAGGCCGGGAAAGGAAGGCAGGAGAGACGGGTGGATGTTGAGCTGGCGATCGCGCCAGCGATCAACGAAGCCGCCGGTCAGTAGGCGCATGAAGCCGGCGTTGCAGATCAGCTCGGTTCCGTGATCGAGCAGCGTGGTGTGCAGACGCGCCTCGAAGGCGGTGCGGGTCGCGAATTGCTTGTGGTCGATCGATACGGCAGAGAGCCCGCGCTCCTTCGCCCAGGCGAGGCCAGCCGCCTCGGGCCGGTTCGAGATCACGATGGCCGGTTCCGCCGGAAAGGCCGGGTCGCTCATCGCAGACACCAGCGACCGCATGTTCGAGCCACGGCCCGAGATTAGGATGGCGACACGTTTGCGGAGCATCGCTGCTTCCTCCAGCCGCAGGTTGCGGCGCTGACCGTGGTTCGGGCTCCCATCGCATGGCCGGGCCGCCCACCGCAACCGACCTAACGGCGATACCTCGCCCGACAGCCGCCGGCCCGGCTCGGCGTGCGGCGAACCATCTCCAATACTGCTGCGGGCTGGACGCGGGCGACGGCACGGGCCAAAAGCACGAGGGCCGACACATTCTTACCGAGCGGCGAGCGGATGGCCAGCAGCGACACAGAGGCGACAACCGAAGCCCTTTTCTATCACCTCGAACAGCAACCGCTGGAGCGAATCCTGCCGGGGCTGGTCGAGCGTTCGCTCGAGCGCGGCTGGCGGGTGGTGATCGAGGCTGGCACCCCGGAGCGTGTCGCGGCGCTGGACACCCTGCTGTGGACATACCGGGACGACAGCTTTCTGGCGCACGGCACTGCGGCGGACGGTCATGCCGCCGAGCACCCGGTGTTCCTGACGGATGGCGCCGATAACCCGAACGGAGCCGCGATCCGCTTTCTTGTCGACGGCGCCTCCGCCTCACCCCAGGATTGGGCGAACAGACTGCGCACCTACAAGCGCGTCGTGCTGATCTTCGACGGGAACGACGCCGACGCCATCACCCGGGCGCGCGGACAATGGAAGTCCGCAAAAGAAGCCGGCTGCGCGATCAGCTATTGGCAGCAATCCCGGGAGGGCCGCTGGGAGCGGAAAGCTTGAGCCGGCCTCACTTCTTCTTGGGGGCTCCCAACTCGGCGGCAATATCTAGCGTCGGGCACTTCTTCTCGGCGAGCAGTTTGTTGTAGGCCTCCAGACGTGCGCGCTCGCGCGTCGTCTCACCGTCGATGTCGCTGCCGGCGACAGTTCCACCGATCGTCGACTTGGCCATGGACTGCATCGTAGCGGCGGTCGCACTCGGCCGGATCCGGTTCGGCGCATCCTTGATCCGCTCGATCATGATGTGAATCGAACCAGTGATCTTGCGGCAATCCAAGGCCTTCTCCTGAGCGCTGGGCTCGTAGACGCCGCCGGCCGAAACGTCACCGCTTTCGAACGGCTTGGCGCGGGACAGCAAGGTGGGCTTGCTGTCGGGAGGCTTGTAGCCTGGCGTGGCCGCAGCACAGGCTGCGACCAGCAGGGCCGCGACCGCGGATGCTCCTATGCGGAGAGGATGTGCGTGCAGCGGAGAACTCATGCCCATCCTTAACCCTGCGATCGTGGCGGGAGAAGGGTGCCGAAGCGCCGGTACACAGGCAAGGCGTGGGGCGCGACGTCAGCGCCCCTCTATCGCGAAGACCCGGGCTGGCGCGCCGTCCGCGGTGGGTATCTTGAGGGGCGCGGCGCAAAGGAGGACGCGAGGCTCGCGGAGTTCGGCGGTGTTGCAGACGTATTCGATCATGGTCACGCCGTTGCGCAGGAGGACATCGTGGGTCACGTGCTCGACCAGCGGGCGCACCTCGCCCTTGAGCAACAGGCGGATGGTGTAGTCCTGCGGGAAGTCATAGGCCACGGTGGACACGCGCTTGTCCCAGAGCCAGAGCGCGGCCTCCCGCGTAAGGTAAGGCGCATCGGTCCAGAAGGCGGTGGTCTGGGGTGACCGCTGCCGGTCCCAGCAGGTCTTGAACAGAACACGGTCGCCCTGGCGCACGTGCTGCCCGCGGGCTGACAGCCGCTCGGGCCCGATGGCCTCGCTCGGGGTCGCATCGGCCAGATCGATCACCGCGCAATCACCCACGACGCGCTCCAAGGGCGTCGCCTCGATGGTTTCCCCATCCATGAACATGTGACGGCGCGCATCGACGTGGGTGAAGGCGTGACAAGACACGCGAACCGTCGTGACCTGCGCCAGATCGCCCTTGGCGAGATCGCCAGAGAAGCTCACGTCGGTTTTCCAGCGGGGGTGATCCGTGGTGATCGGCATCGAAAGATCGACGATACGCATGTCTGCTCCTCAGTGCGTCAGGACCGACCGCCGTTGACCGACAGTATCTCGCCGCTGATCCAGGCTGCCTGCTCGCTGGCGAGAAAGAGCGCGGCATTCGCGATATCCTCGGCGGTGCCGAGCCGGCGGGTGTGAATTCCTTGAACGAGCCGTTGCTGGCCGTCGGGACCATAGCTCTGCCACTGCTTCTCGCTCGACGGGTTCGAGCGCACAAATCCCGGGGCGACCGCATTGCAGGTTATGCCGTGGGGGCCCAGGTCCTGGGACAACTGGCGGGTCAGGCCGACAAGGGCGTGCTTGGCGGCGGTGTAGGCCTGGATGCCCGTAAGGCTCGGTCGCAGCCCGGCGCCCGAGGCGATATTGACGATGCGGCCAAATCCGGCGGCCGTCATCGCCGGGGTCACTGCCTGTGCAAGCCAGAAGGCACCATCGACATTGGCGCGGAATATTGCATGCCAATCGGGCTCGGTGACCTCCGTGATCGGCCGGCCCACCTGGCCGCGGACCCCGCCCGCGCTGTTGACGAGGATGTCGATGCGGCCCTCCGCACCGACGACCTCGGCGACGACGGCGTGCGCGGCGAGGCGATCGGAAACGTCGAGACGATGCGGCGTCATGGCGGTCTGCGCCGAAAAGCGCGCGAGGCTCTCCTCGTCGATGTCGGCTGCATGTACGCGGGCGCCAGCGGCCTGCAAGCTGCGCGCGATCGCCTGCCCAATTCCCTGCGCCGCCCCGGTTACGAGCGCGACGCGGCCGTCGAAGCGGATATGCATGTGTCTCTCAGCAGGTTGAAGGTCTCGACCGTCATCGGGCGGCGGCCGTCCTCGATGTCGTGGATGAGTTCGACAAGGCGGGTCAATGCCGGCGTCGGAACGCCGACATCGCGGCCCAGCCGCGCGATAATTCCGATCTGCGGGTCGACCTCGGTCTTGCGCTTGCGCACGGCGAGATCACGATAGATTCCAGTGTGCGTCTTCGCGGTGTGCCGGTTGAATTCGGCCAGCGCCGCAATGCTCTCGCGCGACCGCGCGGAGGGGGCGTCGGGCGCGAATGCCGCCGGATCGAAGCCATTGAACCCGACGGGGACGATGCCGCGCCGATGGGCAACGGCCATGACTTCCCGTCCCAGCGCTTCGAACACCACCGTGCGCCGGGGATCGTCGAAGTTCGCCGCCATCGAGTCGGTGGTTAGGGCGGTCGCGAAGAGCATCGCACCATATGCGAGCTTGCCCCAAAGATAGCCCCAGATGTTGTCGGTCAGAACCGCGGCGGGGTCGAAGATGCGCAGCAGTTCATGCATTTCGCGCGTCCGCGCCTGCGGAGCACCGGAAATCTCTCCGACCACGACTGCGCCGCGATTGCCGAACAGGATTTCGCCGGGCCCGTGCCAATCCGCACCGAAATTGACGAAGCAGCCCATGGTGCGCGCCTCGCCGACACGCTCGGCAATCGCGATCTCGTTGAGGCCATTCTGCGCCGACAGAACGAAGCCATCGGCGGCGAGATGAGGGGCAAAGGCCGCTACGGCCACCTCGGTCGCCTGCGCTTTCACGGCCAGAATGATCCGCGCATATGTGCCGCGAAGCTCCTGGGGCGTTACCGCCGGCACCGGGACCCGGAAATCCTCCACCGGCCCGAACACGTGCAGACCGCGCGTCCGACAAGACTCGACATGGTCGGCGGCGACGTCGACCAGCAACACCGGAATCCCGGCTCGCGCCCAGTACGCACCGAGCGTGCCGCCGATGGCGCCGGCGCCCCAGATCAGGATCGGCTCGTCGGCCACGTTTCCACTCCTTCCAGAAAAGGCGGGCGGCCGTCACACGGCGGCGGCCGCCTCGTCTTGGGGGCAGAGTAACCAGTCCGCGCCGAGAATGGCAGACCTAAACGACCAGTCAGGGTTGCGCCGGCGTAGGCGATCAGCGCGCACTCGCGGGCGCCGGCCCGGAGACGGCAGGACGATCAGACAACGCCGGCGCCAGGGCCGTGGCGTAGGCCTTGAGAAGCTCGGCCCGCTCCAGATCCCAGCGCAGCAGCGCACGGGAACGGCGCATGCCCTCGGTGGCGAGCCGACCGGCGAGCACACGATCATCCAGAAGCTGTGTGATGCGCGCGGCCAGCGACGCTGGATCGTTGTCGGTGGCGTAAAGGGCAGCATCCGCTGCAGTCTTGCGCGTCTCGTCGAGATCGAAGGCGACGAAAGGTACGCCGATCGCCATGTACTCGAACACCTTGTTCATGGCGATCTTGTCATTGTAGACGTTCTTGGGATCGGGGATCACGCCGACATCGAACGCCGAGAAGGCGCGGTGCAGCGGCTCGCCCGAGAGGAAGCCCGTGAACGTGACGTAGTCGGACACGCCCAGTTCTTCGGCCAGACGCTGGAGCTTCTCTAGTTCGGTACCGGAGCCGACGATCGCGCACTGGACGTCCGTGCGACCCCGGCGAACGAGATCCGCCATCGCGTGCACCAGAAGATCGACGCCGTCCTGCGCCCCCATGATGCCGATATAGCCGACCAGATGCCGCCGGCCTTTCTTCAGCGCCGGATCCGGCGCAATGCGTTTGAAGCGCGCCGGATCGGGAAGCGAGCGAACCACGAAGACGCGATCGGGGCTCATGCCGCCGCGGCGGATTGCGATCTCCTTGAACGTGTCGTTCGTTGCGATCGAAACGTCGGCGGCGCGGAACGTGCAACGCTCGAGCCAGCCGAGCAGGCGATGGAAAACACCGCGCTTGCCGAATTTCGCCTCGTAGAGCTCCGGGTTGATGTCGTGGTGATCGAAGACGAAGCGCGTACCGGCGAGCAACCGCCAAAAGGAGGCCAGGAGGAAGATCGTGTCGGGCGGATTGCAGGCCTGGATGACATCGAAGCCCACACGCGCGCGGACCTTGAACGAGAGCACCGTCTCCCAGAACAGCGCCGAGGCATACTCGACGGCGTAGCCCAAGGCACCATCGGCTTCGAGCGGCAGCGGATGGCGGAAGATATGGATACCGTCGAGGATTTCGTACTTCGCCGTGTAGCGTCCGCCCGTGGGGCAGATGACCGAGACCGTGTAGCCGGCGTCACGGAGCGCTTGGGCTTCCTGCCACACGCGCCTGTCGAGAGGCACCGTGAGGTTTTCGACGATGATGAGGATGCGCTGACCTGCAGACACGCACGTACTCCGGGACAGAATGAATCGGCCGGATGGTGCCGCACAACGGTAAACCCCAGATTTGGCGACGTGGCGAAGATGCGCTCTCGAAACGTCCCAAAATGGAACGTGTCCGGCGATTACGCGCCGTTTGGGCTGAGAATTGCGTGACGCGCGCCTTGCGCATTCAGGCGCAGGCTGCGAGTGTGTCCGAATTGCACAACGGGTCAGATTTGATTAGCAATCGCGCCGCGCCACGATCGAGGTCGACCATGAGTACCGACACCGGATCTCGCTCCAGCAACCATCTGGACCTGGCCACGATCCGCGAGACGATCACGTACATCCGCGACGACTTGAGCGGAGTCGATGGACTGGAGGCAGCGACGGCGGCTCTCTCCATGGCGCTGGTCAACATCGAGCAGAAAGAGCGCGGGATAACGCAGAACGCCAAGGGCTTCCTGCGATCTAGGTTCCTTGCCGCGCGCAAACTCGACTGAGGACTGCGTCGCGGATCACGCGTCAGGCAGACGCTTGTGTGCTTGCGACCGGAGCATCGCGAGCCCCATCTATCTCACGTACGCGCGCCTCGAAGGCCGCACGCAGCGCCTCGTCGATGTCGCCAAGGCGATCCGTCGTGATCTCGGAGTGGGGCAAGGCGAACACGAACTTGTCGCGACCATCGGTGCCGCGAACGATTTCGAGGATGCGCCCTTTGGGATCGCGATCGAAGTAGATCACCAGACGGCCGACGAAATCCTTGCACTGGACGCGATCGATCGCAGCGAACAGGTTTTCGTCTCGTACGAGGAAAGCCAGCCGGCGGCGGATGTAGTTGAAGATGGCGAGTTCGCGCTCGGCCGTCGCGACCTGCTGGCCGACATGAAGCTGCATGCCGCCGGCCTTCCCTTCGACGCTGCCAGAGGCCTTCAGGCGCTGCGCGACGGGGACAACAAGAGCCTCCTCCATCGACGCCTTCACGATCGGTGCATAGTGGCGGTCGATCGCCGCCTTGCGCACGCCATCGAACCCGACCCGCCGCAACATCAGGCGGCAGAACTCTTCTGACGGGCTCTGAATATCCTCGACGAAGGCCTTGCGCAGACGCTTGCGCACGAGCTGGAGGTGAGCGCGTTCGGCGATCATCTCAGGATCGGAGATCCCCTTCGTCGCATACTGGAGAGTTTCGAGGATCTCATCGGAAGGGCCGGCGTCCGAGATCGTCTCCAGATCGAGCGTCAGAAACGGCTCGACATCCATGGTGCCGGGTTCGGCCGAGTCGACGTAGAACTCGAACATCACACCATTGGTCACGACAGCGAGCTTCATGCTCGGCCAGGACTTGAAGTAGGTGGCCACGTCCCTGCGTTTTTCGGCCAGGTCGACGGCAGACTTGCACACGCCCCACGCGATTGCGGGAGATCCACCATCGAGGATCGCGAAATCGGCACGGTAGACGACGCCGTCGACTGGATCCGATTCGTGGTTCGGATAGACCTCCAGAGGATTGGCAGGGTCGTACCCCAACATCCCGATCATCGGCAACGCAAGGTAGAGTTTGACGCTGGCATCGTTGTGGCAGGCGCCACGCACGGCCATGGATCGCTTGGCGATCATGGTCAAGGACTGACGCAGCTCGCTGACGACGCTTATTCGCAATGTCCCGCTCAAAGGGCGCCGCGTGAAATCATGCGGCGCGAATCACCGGCATTACATCACGAAGTGCCAGGGCGCGACATTGCCAATGGCTCGAGCGGGGGCGTTCGTGCACAGCTACGGCACTCGGTCCGCCCGAGTCGACGCAAACGGGGGCATCGCTCACCGGACGACGTCGATGCGCACACGCGCAAGGCCATTCGCGGTCATGCCGATGTGCTCGGCGGCGGCCTTGGACAGATCGATCACGCGCCCGGGCGTGAAGGGGCCGCGATCGTTGATGCGCACCACGACATTGCGGCCGCTGGCGAGGTGTATGACGCGGACCCGCGTGCCCATCGGAAGCGTGCGATGTGCGGCGGTGAAAGCATTGCGATCGAAGCGTTCGCCAGACGCGGTCATCTGGTCCTGCCAATAGAACGATGCAATGCCTTCCAGCATATGGGCGACCCCGAGCAGGGGCCGAACCTTCGATCGCGGCTCGCTGCCGAGCGAGCCGGTCACGATGTGTGCAGTCCAACCCGAGTTGTGCGCCACGGGTGCGGGGATGACGACGGTACGCCAGCCCGACCGGCCGGCACCGTGGCCACTCGCGCTGGCGTGCGCGAACGAGCCGAGCACGGCGACGATCGAAAGCAGGGGCAGGACACGTCGGTAGCTGTGTCGACGCAGTCTCGGCATCGGGCGGACATCGGCCTCCAGAACGGGCCACCCAATTGCGATGATTCGCCCGGGGCGTGAACCCCGCAAAAGCCGGCGGCGGCCACGTTGCCGCGACCGCCGCCAGTCATTCACAGACGGAAGCCGTGATCAGCGGCCCAGAACGGCCACCTGAACGCGGGCCAGACCCTGACCGGTCATGCCGATCGACTGGGCAGCCGCGCGAGAGAGGTCGATGATGCGACCGCGGATGTAGGGACCGCGATCATTGATCGTGACCACGACCGAGCGGCCGGTGTCCGTGCGGGTGACGCGGACGCGCGTGCCGAAGGGCAGCGTCTTGTGGGCGGCGGTCATGGCGTTCGGGTTGAACCAGCCGCCGGAGGCGACACGCTGAGGCTGCCAGTAGTACGAAGCGACACCCATCTGGCCGCCGGACAGGCTGCCGCCGGTGCTGCGCGGCTGGACGGCGGCGCGACGCTGAGGACGGCTGCCGTCGTCATCGAAGCTGCTGGCCGCGCGACGCTGCGCCTTGCTCTCGGCGCGGGCCGTTCGGGTCGCCTTGCGGCTGGCGCGCCCACCCGTCTCCGCCGACTGGCCTTGAGATTGCCGGATGACGTCCTGCCACCAATCCTGGGCAGATGCCGGGACTGCCGAAACGACAGCCATCGTCACCGCCACGAGGGCGGTCATGACAAACGCTTTCATGCTCATGCTCCTTCTTCGAGTTGAAGGGGCAATGAAAAACGCGGCGGCCCGAATGATCAGGCAGGTGAGATCCGCTCAACCGTCGAGGTTAGTCCCTCATGAGCGCCGCCGGGCCGCTTCGGGCCTGCTATGGCGAGCGCTGGTTGTTTCATGCCCCGATCCGGTCGCCCTCGATGACATGCCAAGCACGCCGGGTTCGACCAGACGGCGGGACAAGAGCAGGCTTGGACGGACCGGTCAACCAGACATGTTAACGAAACTGCACGACATGGTTAATGCCACCAGAATGCCTGATTTCATTGAATTCACGCTCGTTCATCCGTCGGCGAACGGAATCCAGTTGTAGAGATCGAGCCCGCCATCTACGGCGATCGTCGTGCCGGTCACGTATGGGGTCAGACGATCAGACAACATGGCGATCGCCGTTGCTGCCATATCGGCGGGCGTGCCGACGCGGCCCATGGGGATCTTGGCCTTGAACGCGTCGGTGATGTTGCGGGCGCCTCCGCCCGGCACCGCTCCCGGAGCCAGGCCGTTGACCCGGATGCCAGACGGCGCGAAGGCCCGCGCCAGTTCCATCACGACCATCCGCATTCCACCCTTCGCGGCCGAATAGTGAGGCAGGTTCCTCGGCCGCTCGGCGTGGAGCGAGGTGATGAGGAGCATGCGGCCGGCAATGCGGGCGCGCTCCATGGACAGCCCCAGTTCGCGCGCCAGAAAGAAGCCCGCACGCGCATTGGTATTGACCATCGCGTCGAACGTGGCCTCGTTCACCGTCTTGACGTGGTCGCGTTCGTGCCGCGGCGGCGAGGCGGAATGAACGAACATGTGCACAGGCTGCGATCCCAGCGCCGCGTGAAGCCGACGCCAGCCGTCGGGATCGGCGAGATCACAATGGATGGTCTGCGCTCTGCCACCCTGGCTGGTTATCGCGCTCAGGGTCTCTGCGTTACGCGCTTCGTCGATATCCGCGAGTACGACCTCGGCGCCTTCGTGCGCCAGAGCGATGGCAATGGCACGGCCGATACTGGACGCGGTCCCCGTCACCAGGGCGCGCTCGGCCTTGAATAGGCCGAGCGGCGGCAATTTCGCTGGTTCCATGCTTGTTCGCGCTCCCCGGTGCGGCTCCCCGACGCGGCAGCTTCAACCGGCCGCACGGGTGTTACTTCTTGCGGAACTTATCGAGGCTGATGACCTTGCCGCCGGCGGGCTCGGCCGGCGTCTCGGGAGCAGGAGGGGGCGCGGCGGCGTCGGCCTGGGGACGCGCCGCTTGATCCGAATCGTCCGCGGCCGGCATCGCGGGCTCATCCGCCGGGCCGCCAGCCTGGCCCTCGGGCCGCGTCTTGCGGGCTGTCGGTGTGCGGCGCTTTTCGACCGCACGGGGGCCGGCGCGAGTGCGTCCGGGCTCGCCTGCCGTCTCCGCCGCAGGCTTACGCCCGGCCGGGGTCTCCGCAATGCGCCGCGAAGCCTCGTTCACCAGGTCGCTGTCCTCGAACTGGTGGCCGTAGGGCACGCTCGGATCCCAGAAAACCTTGATGGCGGAGAAGGGAACGACCAGCCGCTCCGGAATGGCATCGAAGGTCAGCTTCACCTCGAAGCGGTCCTCGTGGACCAAGAGATCCCAGAAGCGGTGCTGCAGCACGATCGTCATCTCGTGCGGATACTTCTCCCGCAGGCGCTTCGAGATCGAGACGCCCGGTGCTTCGGTGTTGAAGGCTATATAGAAGTGATGGTCGCCGGGAAGACGACCGGTCTTCGCGACCTGGAGGAGGATCGTGCGCACCATGCCTCGCATGGCAGCCTGCAGCAAAGCCTCGTAGTCGATCTCGTGCGTGTCCGCAGACATGCGGGCATGTTCCGGTTCCGTTGCACCGGCATCGCTTACACCGGATTGCGCCGCTGCGGCAAGGGTAGGGCCTGCCGAACACGGCCCCGTGGGGGGCTGGACCGTGCCGGGGGCGGCCTGCGACAGTCGGCGAGAAGGAGTTTCCGACATGGCCAGAGCGCGCCTGAGAGACCTCGGGCTGAAAACAGGACACCTCCCTCCAGGGCCCAACAACGCGATCACGGACGTCTCCGGCGTCACCGTGGGCTTCGCAACCGTGATTCGCGACGAGCCGTTCGTCGTCCGCACCGGGGTGACGGCGCTGTGGCCGCGCGGCACGGAAACTTGGGAGTCGCCCGTCTACGCCGGGTGCCATTCGTTCAACGGTAACGGCGAAATGACCGGGGTCGCGTGGCTCGACGAACAGGGCCTGCTTGCGTCTCCCATCGGCATCACGAACACGCATCAGGTCGGCCTCGTGCGCGACACGATCTGCCGTCTGGCCGTGCGGGCCCGGATCGAGCGGCCATTCCATCTGCCGGTGGTCGCGGAGACGTACGACGGGTGGCTCAACGAAGCCGACCAATTTCCGCTGACCGAGCAGGACGCAATCGCGGCCTTCGACGGCGCGCGCGGCGGGCCGATCGCCGAGGGCAACGTCGGCGGTGGCACCGGTATGATCTGCCACGAGTTCAAGGGCGGCACAGGAACAGCGTCGAGGTTCGTGGCGTGCGGCGCAAAGACCTACGTCGTGGGCGCGCTGGTCCAGTCGAACTACGGCGCGCGACATCTGTTGCGTGTCGACGGCGTGCCGGTGGGGCGCGAGATCGGACCGGCAGTCGTTCCGGCCCACAGATCGGCATCCGGGGCGACGAGCACGGGAGAGACCGGCAGCTCGATCATCGTCGTCCTAGCCACTGATGCGCCGCTGCTGCCGATCCAATGCCGTCGCCTCGCCCGCCGGGCAACGACAGGCCTAGCCTGGGTCGGGGGAATCGGCGCGAACGGCAGCGGAGACCTGTTCATCGCCTTCTCGACGGGGAACCGCCCCGATCCTGCGGCAGAGCTCTCCCCGGTCCAAATGCTCGGGCCAGATCACATGACGCCCCTTTTCGAGGCGGCTGCAGAGGCGACGGAGGAGGCGATCCTGAATTCGCTTTGCGCGGCAGAGACGATGAAAGGACGACTGGGGCGGACGATTCACGAGCTTCCACACGATCTGCTTGTGCAGGCGATGGCGAAGTACGGGCGAGCGCGTTGAAGCATTAGATCTTCCCGCCCGAGCCGGTCACAATGACAAGCGTGGGGCTCCTGTGGTCAAATCCGCGACAATGTTCTTCAACTGCCGCTGGGCCGCCGCCCGCTGCGATCGTCGCTCCGCGAGCCTTCGATCGTGATTGAATGCGACTTGCCTTCGGGATGCCGGACATGAGCACACAGCCCTGCAGCGCCAATGGCGCCATAGCGCCCGATACGACGGGCTTGAACTTTTTCCAGGCCGACCGTTCGCTCGACGACCTGCTCCGCCTGTATCTGCCGCCCAAGCTGTACCGGCACGTGCGGCCCCATCTCGACCGGCTGGGAAGCCTGGCCGGCGATCAGCTCGATCGTTGTGCGAGGCTCGCGGATCGACACACGCCGATCCTTCATCAGCGTGACCGCTACGGGCGCGACATCCAGACGATCGAGTACCATCCCGCCTATCGCGAGCTCGAACGCGTGGCATTCGGAGAGTTCGGCATTCACGCGATGTCACATCGCAACGGCATTCTCGGATGGCCCGACGTCTATCCGGCGGTCGCCAAACACGCCTTCACCTACCTCTTCAATCAGGCGGAGTTCGGCCTGGGGTGTCCGATCAACGTCACCGACGGCGCGGCGATGCTGCTGTCGCGGTTCGGCGACGACACCTTGAAAGCCAAATACCTGCCCGGCCTCACCGAGACCGATATGAGCCGCCTCACGCAAGGCGCGCAGTTCATGACGGAGAAAGAAGGCGGATCGGATGTCGGCAGCCTGACCACGGTCGCGCGCAGGGAAGGAGATCACTGGCGCCTGTATGGGGAGAAGTGGTTCTGCTCCAACGCGGACGCACCGATCGCCATGCTGCTCGCGCGTCCCGAAGGCGCTCCAGGCGGGACGCGCGGCGTCGGGCTCTTCCTGATGCCGCGAACGCTGGACGATGGCACGGCGAACGCATACCGGATCGTGCGCCTCAAGGACAAGCTCGGTACCCGCTCGATGGCGTCCGGCGAGATCAAGTTCGACGGCGCGATCGCCTATGCGGTCGGGCGCCTCGACCGCGGCTTCGTGCAGATGGCCGAGATGGTCAACTGGTCGCGCCTCAACAACGGCGTCAAATCCACGGCGCTGATGCGCCGCGGGCTGCATGATGCGCTCACGGTGGCGCGGGGCCGGATCGCCTTCGGAAAGCGCGTCATCGAGCTGCCGCTGGCGCGGCGACAACTGCTCAAGATGATGCTCCCGCTCGAGCAGGCACTCAGCATGTGTTTCATGACGGCGGACGCACTCGATCGTGCGGAAACCGGCGGCAGCCAGGACGCGGCTGCGCGCCTGCGCATCCTGACGCCGACGCTCAAATTCCGGTCGACGCGCGACGCGAGAAAAGTGACGGGAGACGCGCTGGAATTCCGCGGTGGCGTCGGCTACGTGGAGGAATTCGCCTGCGCCCGTCTTCTCCGAGACGCACACCTGGGCTCGATCTGGGAGGGCACCGGCAACATCGTGGCACTCGATGCCTTGACCCGCGCGGTCGGCCGGCACGGCGCCGAAGGCGCACTCGGCTCCGATCTGCATGCGCGCGTCAAGGAAACGCCGAAACTGCCCCCGACGTATGCCGACCAGCTGGCGCGCAGCATCGACAAGGCGATCGCATTCGCGCGGTCGGTCGCACGGTCCGCGGACAACGAAGCCGACGCGCGCCGCGCGACGAGCGCGCTCTATCACACCACCAGCGCCGTTTCACTGGCGTGGGAGGCGGGCCGTATCGCAGAGACGGCGGGCGATGCGCGGCGGCTGATCCTGTCTCGGCTGGTGCTCGACCATCGGCTGACGCAGTCCGACCCGTTCCAGGCGGGCGACGGCCGCCGGGACGTGCGGATCGCCGATCTGTTGCTGGGGCAGGAGGCGGTCTCCTGGGACGCAGCGGCCGAGGTCGCATCGGCGGGCCTGTGAGCCGGTGGCCCGAACAGCAGATGGCGACCGGGCTGTGGGCCCGTATCCAGAGAGGCAAGGTACAGGGGAGAGTTTGGAGGCCACGCCCGGAATTGAACCGGGGTACACGGATTTGCAGTCCGCTGCGTCACCACTCCGCCACGTGGCCTCGGGGCAGGCGGCGCAGCGCCCGCCCACCCCGCAGCGTCTAACATGAGTGAGCCAGGGCAGCAAGCAACGAGCGGAGCCGGGGCCCGCGGGGTTGGCAATTCAATTCGCGAATAATGCTGCTAAAAGTTCGCCTGTCCTCTCCAACCGGGTACGGGAAATGCGAGTAGTGGAAACCTGCCAGGGCGTCTACTCGCCCGAGGCGATCTGACGGACGCAGCGGAGACAGAACCATGAGCGGGCCAGCAAAAGTGCCGGTATTCGATGGCCACAACGACGTGCTGCTGCGCCTCTGGCGCGGCAATGCCGCCGACCCGGCACGAGCGTTCCTGGACGGGGAGATCATCGGCCAGCTCGACCTGCCGAAGGCCGATGCCGGGGGCTTCGCGGGTGGCCTCTTCGCGATGTTCGTCCCTTCGGCGGAGATCGCTGGCCTGTCCAATGCCAACTCCATGATGGCCGCGTCGAGCTACGACGTGCCTTTGCCGCCGGAGGTCGACATCGCGGCGGCGCGGGACGCGACCCTGCGCATGGCGGCACTGCTGCTGAAGATCGAGGCGGCATCGGCCGGCCGGGTGCGGATCTGCCGCAGCGTCGCGGACATCCGGGCCGCGGTGGCAGCGAAGGCCATGGCGCCGGTGCTGCACATCGAGGGCGCGGAGGCCATCGACCCGGATTTCACAGCACTCGAAGTGCTCCATGCCGCGGGCCTGCGCTCCCTGGGGCCGGTCTGGAGCCGGACCAACATCTTCGGCCACGGTGTGCCGTTCCGCTTTCCGTCCTCGCCCGATACCGGTCCCGGTCTCACGGACGCCGGCAAGGCGCTGATCAAGGCCTGCAACCGGATGCGGATCCTGGTCGACCTGTCGCACCTGAACGAAAAGGGTTTCTGGGATGTCGCCGGCCTGTCGGATGCGCCGCTGGTTGCGACGCACTCCAACGCGCACGCGCTGTCCGCCTGCTCGCGTAATCTCACCGACAAGCAGCTCGCCGCGATTCGAGAGAGCAACGGCATGGTCGGGGTCAATTTCGCCACCAGCTTCCTGCGCAAGGACGGCAAGCGGGACGCCGACACGAGCCTCGATATCGTGGTCGACCACATCCTGTATCTGGCCGAGAAGGCCGGAGAAGACAGCGTCGGATTGGGCTCCGATTTCGACGGCGCGCAGATGCCGCGCGGGATCGGTACGGCGGCGGGTCTGTCCAACCTCGTGGCGGCCATGCGCAACCGGCAGCTCGGCGAGGACTTCATCCGCAAGGTCTGTTTCGAGAACTGGATGCGCGTCCTCGCGCGGACCTGGGGCGAGGCCTGATCGCGGCAGCGTCGTGCAACGATGCCGCAGCGGCGCGGTTTTCCACAGGAAAGCGATTTCTTTGGATCGGGCCGCGCTGCAACTTTGCGGAGCCGGCTGCACCCTCTAGCGTCATTCGAGAAGCGCGGCAGTCAGGTCCGCGCACCAGACGCGACGTGGAGTCCGCACCATGACGACCCTTCAGGCATCCGCCCAGAACCAGCTCCGCCAGCTCATCGAGCAGATCGAACGGCTGGAGGAGGAGAAGAAGAACCTGTCCGGCGACGTCCGCGACAAGTTCGCGGAGGCCAAGGCCCTCGGCTTCGACGTAAAGGTCATGCGGCAGGTGCTTCGGCTGCGCAAGAAGAGCCAGCAGGAGCGGACCGAGGAGCAGAGCGTGCTGGACGTCTATCTGCACGCGCTCGGCATGCTCGACCAGCAGGGCCGGCTGCAGACGGCGGCCAACGCATTCGGCGGCGATCAGGTGCTCGACGCGGCCGAGTGAGCATCGCCTTCGGTCGGGCCGCGCGGTCTAAGGCAAGACGCCAATTCCATACCGGAATGATCCGATCTAGGGTCGGCGGCTGTGACAGCCGCTACTCCCGAGAGATCGATCATGTACGTGAATCCGTATGACGCACACCTGGACCGGAACGCGGCCAATTTCCAGGCCCTGACACCGTTATCGTTCCTAGAGCGGACGGCGGCAGTTCATCCCGACCGGACCGCCATCGTTCACGGAAACCTACGGCGCAGCTACCGGGAGTTCTACTCCCGTGCGCGGCGGCTCGCCTCGGCACTGGCGCAGCGTTTCGTCGGCCCCGGCGACACCGTGAGCTGCATGCTGGCGAACACGCCGGAGATGCTGGAAGCCCATTTCGGCGTGCCGATGACGGGCGCCGCGCTGCACACCATCAATACCCGGCTCGATGCGCCGATCATCGCGTTCCAGCTCGATCACGCGAACACGAAAGTGCTGTTCACGGACCGCGAGTTCGCGCCGGTGGTGAAGGCGGCGCTGGCGCAGGCACGCGTGCAGCCGCTCGTCATCGACGTCGACGACGCGCAATTCCCCCAGACCGGAGAAAAGCTCGGCCCGCGCGACTACGAGGAATTCATTGCGACCGGCGATCCCGCATATGCGTGGCGCTACCCGCGCGACGAATGGGAGGCGATCGCGCTCGGCTACACGTCTGGAACGACCGGCAATCCCAAAGGCGTCGTGACGCATCACAGGGGCGCGGCGCTGATGTGCTACGCCAACGCCATGGCGGGCGGACTGGGCCGGTATCCGACCTACCTGTGGACGCTGCCGATGTTCCACTGCAACGGCTGGTGCTTCCCCTGGGCGATCACGGCGGCGGCGGGCACGCACGTCTGCCTGCGTTGGGTGCGGGCCAAGGCGATCTACGAAGCCATCGCGAGCGAGCAGGTCAGCCACCTGTGCGGCGCGCCGATCGTCATGTCGACGCTACTGAACGCACCCGAGAGCGAGAAGACGCCGATCGCGCATGCGGTGTCCTTCATAACGGCCGGCGCACCCCCACCGGCAGCGGTGCTCGGCGCGATGGCGAAGGCCGGGTTCGCCGTCACTCACGTCTATGGCCTGACAGAGACCTACGGCCCGGCCGTGGTGAACGAATGGAACAGCGACTGGAATGCACGTACGGACGAGGAGCGCGCGGGGCTCATGGCGCGGCAAGGCGTGCGCTATCCCGCACTCGAAAGCCTGACCGTGATGAACCCGGAGACCATGCAGCCGGTGCCGGCGGACGGCACGACACTGGGCGAAGTCATGTTCCGCGGCAATATCGTCATGAAGGGCTATCTCAAGAACCCGAAGGCCACAGAGGAGGCATTCGCCGGCGGATGGTTCCATTCCGGCGACCTCGGCGTGTTGCATC
>CAYMEB010000018.1:0-40711 GCA_964389095.1 uncultured Hyphomicrobiaceae bacterium | reverse complement strand
GAGCCGATCGCCATCACGCCTGCTGAGCGGAGCTGCTATTCAGAGGTTCCCTAAGTTTCGAAACTCGTGCGAGCGCTCATTGCCCCGGCAGCACGAGAATCTTCGGCTCCGAGGGCATCGTAGCCTGGCTGACGACCACGGTCGACTGGTCGCTGGTCTCCACCGGAAGCTCCGCCTTGATGCGCTCGATGAACCGGTTGAGCGTGAATTGATTGAAATAGTGCATCGGAATGATCAGGCGGGCACGCAACTGCCTGATGACCTCGATGATACCCGCGATGTCGATCGTGTAGCCACCGTCGACAGGGACCAGCACCACGTCGAGCTGTCCGATTGCGGCTATCTGCTCCGGCGATAGCGTGTGATGCAGGTGGCCGAGATGTCCGATGCACAATCCAGCCAACTCGAAGATGAATATCGAGTTGCCGTAGGCGCCATAGGACCCGCTGTCGCCCCAGCGGGTGTTGGTCGCGACATTTCTCGCGCGAACGTCGCCGAGTTCTACATCGTGGCGCGCCGGGCCGCCTTCGGGGTTCCAGCCGCGCAAGACGTGCTTGATCATCGGGCTGGGATAGTCGGTGTAGTGGGTCGAATGCGCCCGGTTCATCGTGGCGATGTCGGGTAGAACAGCCGGACGCACGTAGTCGTTGTAGTCGGTCGCGATCTTGATCCCGTCGGCGCTCTCGATGAGGAACGTCGAATGACCGATGAACGTGATCCGGGCTTCGCTCGGCTTGAGCGAAATCGGCCGGTGTCCGGCCTTCTGAATCAAGCCCTGCCAAGGCGCAGAAGCGACCGCCAGGCAACGGTCGACCCGGCTGGCCAGGGCGCTGCCCGCCGAAAGCACGAGCAGCACGATAGCGATCCGCAGCTGGAGCCGCACTACTCGCTCCTTTCGAACCTGCCTATGCTGGCGCTGCGGCAACCCCCGAGCACAATCCCGGTGGATCGAGCGCCGTCCGATGATCTTTGCGGCAATATTGCACGACCTTCGCTGGCTCGCCACCCGTCTTGGACGGCAAACGCCCGCCCCACGAGAGTGTGAAACGGGCGCCGCAGGTCCGACGTGCTCGAAGAAACGGATCAGAAGTGATGCCGGTGGGCCGGAACCCACGCGGCACCGCCCCGTCTCACCACGACGTCCTCATGGACGACGCCGACCACGGCTGGATGATGGATGACGCGCTGCGTTGCCGGTTTGATCACCATGGGGTGCTCGACCCAGGCATGGCGCGGCGGCACGTACGTATGGCGGACCTTCGCCGGTGCGATCAGCAACGGGCGCGTGACGGTCTTGTAGACGGCCGGGTTCGTATGAACGACCGTCCGCGCGGGCGCGACCATGACGCGGCGCGCGATCGTGCGCGTCACCGCCGGCACTTCGACTTTGCACTTGGTCTCGCGGCCGAAACGGTCGACGCTGTACTCCCAGCGCCAGCCAGCGGGCCTGACAACGACGGTCTCGTGAACGGTGCGGTACTCCGCTGGGATCGTCTCGTGATGAACCGTAGCCGGGCGCACCATGACGGCCTTGGTGACCGAGCCGACCTGGGCCGGAACCTTCTCGGCCACCCAGTAGCCGGGCTGCGTTTCGATACGCTGCTGGCGGGTCGTCACGATAGCCGGCTCGTGGACGACTTCATTGGAGGCCGGCCGCACCACGACGGGACCGGCGACGGTCGCGTATTCGTCCGGCAACTGCACCTTCTGATAGCACTCGCCGTAGTCGCATCCGCCTGCCGATGCCTGCCCGGCCCCGGCGAAAATCATCACCCCGCCGGCCGCCGCCAGCGCCATGGAACGCATACGCATGTGGATCTATAGCCCCTCTGTGCTCCGCCCGCGCAGGCATCCCGCGATACTTGCTGAACGAACGAGCGGAGTCCGCATGCCACAATACTTCGTGGGCTTGTTGTGGCACAGGCGAAATGCGCGCATTGGTTGATGGTGTCTTACCGCCGGTCTTGCGCCGGGGGAGGGGCTGGACGCGCGATCTGGCGGCGGGTCTCGCTGTGTCGGAGGTCATGAGCCGAGGCCGCGAGACAGGCAGCTCCAGGACATCGGTCTGGACGTGGACAGGGCATCCGGGCCAGAAATGCGGACAGCGCAGACCTCTGACCGCGATGCGGTCGATCAACTTTTCTGGAACTCGGACAGTCATGCTCAAGATCTACGGCGTTTACCGCTCGCGTGCCTCGCGCAACATCTAGCTTGCCGACGAGCTCGGCATCCCCTTCCAGCATGTCCCTGTCATTCAGGCATATCGTCTCTCCGATCCCGATGCCAAAGGCGGGCCGCTGCACACGCGCTCTGCCGAATTCCTGAAAGTCAATCCGAACGGACACATCCCCTCGATCGACGATGACGGCCTGATCCTCCACGAGTCACTCGCGATCAATCTCTATCTCGCCAAGAAGCACGGTGGTCCGCTTGCCCCTGCCAATGTCGCCGAGGACGGCGAGATGACGATGTGGACCCTCTGGGCCGCAATGGAGGTCGAGCCGCATTCGATCCAAGTGCTCTACAACATGGTTGGCAAGCCGCCGGCTGAGCGGGACGCCAAGCTCGCCCGCGAGTCGATCGAGGCTTTGCGCGCGCCGTTCGGCGTGCTCGAGCGCGCTCTGGCCGACGGCGGCGGACATCCGGTCGGGCGCCGCTTCACCGTTGCCGACATCAATCTGGCCGAGGTGTTCCGCTATGCGATGCCCGCCACGGAGTTGTTCGACGCAGCCCCGCGCGTCAAGGCGTGGCTCGCCGCCTGCCAGGTCCGGCCGGCATTCAAGGCGATGATGGCAAAGCGCGAAGCCGAACCGGCGTGATGAGCCCTGCTGCCTGCGCGCGCATTTCATGTTGACGCTCAGACAGATCGAGGTGATCCGCGCAATCATGGTCACCGGCACCGTCGGGGGCGCGGCACGGCTGTTGAACGTGTCCGCGCCCGGCGTCAGCCGGATCATGAAGCATGCCGAGGGCGCACTCGGCCTCAAGCTTTTCTCGCGCAAAGGCGGTCGCTATTCGCCCACGCGCGAGGCTTCCGACATTTTCAGCCAGATCAACGGCGTCTACGACAAGGTCGAAGATCTGCAGTTCGTGGTGGATCGCCTGAAGCGGGGCGCCGACGCAGAGTTGCGTATCGGGTCCGTTCCGAGCATATCGAATGTGATGGTGCCGCGCGCCATCGCCGACGTACGGCGCGCCTACCCCAGTCTGCGCATCGATGTCGACGTGCTCAAGCTGGAAGACGCCATCGATTATCTGCTCCTGGGCAAGGGCGAGGCCGTGGCCATGAGCTATCGCCTCGATCACCCCATGCTCCGCTTCGATCCGCTGGCGGAAGGGCGCCTGAAGTGCATCGTGCCGACCGATCATCCCCTGGCGCGCGCCTCGCGCGTCAGCGCCCGTGAGATCGCCAAGCATCCTCTGATCGGCATCGACCCCAACGACCCTTTCGGCCGCATCATGGCCTCGATCTTCGCCGCGCACTCGCTCACCTACGATGTCGGCATCCGCGCGCGGTTCGGATCCACCGTCTGCGCTCTCGTGACCAACGGCCTCGGGATCGCGATCATCGACGAGTTCACGCTCGCAGGTGGCAACTGGCCGGCCCTCGGTATTCTCGACATCGAGGAACCGACCTCCTTCCAGACCTATATCGCGACCCGTAAGGATGCGACCCTCACCGGCTACTGCGAAAAGTTCATCGCCGAGCTGCGGTCGCACATTACCGAACTCGTCCGGGGCAAACCGGTGCGCGGTGCGCGCGCGGCCAAGGCGGCGGCTCGCAGGACCTGAAATTAACATTATGTATGGTTCCGCCTAACATATGGTATTTGACGGCACCTCCCTGCCGCGCCAAGAGTGCCCGCGCACGATGCCGCGAACGGCCCGATCGTGCGGCCCGCCAAGACACAAGAACAATTAGGGCCTCGGAGGAACTTAGGGAGACAGCATATATGTTCCGTGCCATCGCATTCGCATCGATCGCCGCTACTCTCGCCGTCGTACCGGCCTCGGCCCAGGACACCATCAAGATCCCCAACATCATCGAGTTGTCGGGTGCGGGCGCCACGGTCGGCACCAACTGGCGCAATGGCTCGGTGCTCGCTGTCGAGGAGATCAATGCCGCCGGGGGCATCCTGGGGAAGAAGATCGAACTGGTCTTCGTCGACACAGCGACCGACCCTGGCAAGGCTCGCGCTGGCATCCAGCGCGCGATCGACGACAAGCCGATCGCCATTTTCGGTCCGATCTACTCGGGCTCGGTCAGCGCCACCCTGCAGATGACCAATGAGGCCGAGATCCCGCAGATCATCGGTGGCGAGGCCGCCAATCTGACGGCGCAGGGCTCCAAGTATCTGTTTCGCACTTCGTTCGGACAGAACGTTTCGATGCCGAAGATCGCCAACTATCTCCGCGACGATGTCAAAGCCAAGTCCATAGCGGTGGTCTACGTCAACAACGACTTCGGCAAGGGCGGCCGCAACTCCATCATGAAGGAACTGGAGAGCCGCAACATCAAGGTCGTTGCCGACTTGTCGACCGAGGCCGGCCAGGCGGACTTCGCGGCCGATGTCGTGAAGCTCAAGGCCGCCAGCGCCGACGCGGTGTTCGTCTACCTCAACGAGGAAGAGAGCGCGCGCTTCCTGATCGAGGCCAAGAAGCAGGGCCTCGACAAGCCGCTGATCGGCGAGACCACCCTGCTCGGCCAGAAAGTCATCGACCTCGCGAAGGATGCTGCCGACGGCGTTCGTGGCCACGTCGGGCTCACCGTCGATGCGCCGATCCCTGCCGTTCAGGAATTCGGCAGGAAGTTCCAGGCCCGATTCAACTATGCTTCCGATCACAACGGCATCAAGGGCTACATTGCTCCTTATATGATCAAGGCTGCCGCCGAAAAGGCCGGCAAACTCGACGCCAAGGCGATCGCGGCTGCCTTGCACGGCCTCACCATCACCCCGGACAAGACACCCGGAATCCTGATGGAAGCGACTTGGGACGCCACCGGCGAGATCGATCGTATCTCGTTCCTCGCCGAGGTGAAGGGCGGCAAGCAGGTCATCACCGCAACTCTCCCCAAGCTGAAGCAATGATCAACGCCTGACCCGACCCCTCGCTGCACCCGCAGCGAGGGGTTCGAACAGGAAATCTCGCCATGACCGATTTTCTGCAGCTGGTGATCGCCGGCCTCGCCACAGGTGCGATCTACGCCCTTGCCGCCGTCGGGTTCACGCTTCTGTGGCAGGCCTCGCAGACCATCAATTTCGCTCAGGGCGAGTTCGTGATGTTGCCCGCGTTTTTCGCGCTCGTCGCGATCAACGTGCTCGGTGCGCCCTTCTGGCTGGCAGCGCTCGTTGCCATTGCGGTTTCGATGCTGCTTCTGGGGCTCACGTTCAAGCTCGTCATCGTCGATCCTCTGATCAAGCACGGACCGATGCCTCTGGTGATCTCGACGATCGCGGTGGCGATCCTGCTCAAGGACGGCGTCAAGGAGTTCTACTCGGCCGAGGCGCAGCCATTCCCCTCGCTGCTGCCCTCGCGCCTGGTCGAGTTTCTGGGCGTCAAGATCTCGGTCGCCCAGATCGGCGTGTTCGTCGTCGCCATGAGCGCGATCGTCGCATTGCAGTACTTTCTCGCTTCCACGCGAACAGGCCGGCAGATGCAGGCGACGGCGCAGAATCCGACCGTGGCGCGCATTCTGGGCGTGCCTGTCGAGCGCATGATCCTCTATACGTTTCTCATCAACGCCGGCCTTGCCGCCATCGCGTCTCTCCTGATCTCGCCGATCTATTTCGCGAAATTCTCCAATGGCGAGCCACTCGGCCTCGCGGCGTTCGTCGCTGCCATCGTCGGTGGCTTCAATCAGGTACGCGGCGCCATCGCCGGTGGCCTCATCGTCGGCGTCATCGACAATCTCGCGGCAGGCTATCTGGATCGCATCGGCATCGCGTCATCGTATCGCCAGGCGATCCCGCTGCTGCTGCTGGTCCTCGTCATTCTGTTCCGCCCGCAAGGGTTGCTCGGACGCAAAGAGGAACGCGCGGTATGACGCTGGAACGTCTCACGATCCCTGCGCTGCTCGTCACTGTGGTGGTCCTGATCTTGCTGCCGGTCGACCTCACGCCGATCGGGTTGCCCTGGCCCGGCTTGCGCTCTTACGGCACGCTTAATCTGACGCGCTGGCTGGTTATCGCGATTGCTGCGATGGGCGTCAATCTCATCGTGGGCTATGCCGGACAGGAGACGTTGGCTCAGGCCGCCTTCTTCGGTATCGGCGCTTATCTCACTGCGATTGCCACCAAGGCGGGGGTACCCTTTGGCTTCGCGTTCGCAGCTTCGGCGGCGGTCACGTTCCTGGTCGGCGTCGTGCTCGGTTTCCCGGCGCTGCGCGTCCAGAAGCATTATCTGGCGTTCGTCACGCTGGCGTTCACGATCTTCATGTGGCTGGTGTTCCGCAACGAGGAATGGCTGACCGGGGGTGTGTCGGGCATCCAAGGCATCCGCCGCCCCGTACTGTTCGGCGTCAGTCTGCGGCCGCCGCTCTATTTCTACTGGTTTACGCTGGCGATCACTGCGGTCCTCGCGTTCGTGATGTGGTGGCTCGTTCGAAGCCCGTGGGGCCGGGCGTTCACGGCGCTGCGCGAGAATGCGATCCGCGCCGAGAGCCTCGGGGTCGACGTCCGTGGGTACAAGCTCCTCGCGTTTGCCATCGGCTCGTCGTACGGGGGAATGGCAGGTGCGCTCTACGGGCCGCTGGTTGGCTTCATCGATCCCTCGCCGTTTGCATTGGCCCCCTCGCTGCTATTCATGCTCATGGTGGTCGTCGGCGGCTCCGGCACGCTTGTGGGACCGTTCATCGGAGCGGGCATCGCGGTGCTGCTTCCGGAATGGCTCGAGGTCGCAAATGCCGGCCTCAAGAGCCCGTTCATGCAGCATCTGTTCTCCTACCTGCTCGTATATGCCGTGATCGTCATTCTGATGATGGCCTTCTGCCCGACCGGCCTTGTTGGTCTGTTCAGAAGGATCGTGGCACCGCGTCGCCGGCCTCATGCCGATGACAAGGGTCCGACATTGGGGAAAGCCTCTTCGGCGACCACGACAGGAGGCCGATCGTGACCACCGTCCTGGAAGTCCGCGATGTCGCGAAGTCGTTTGGCGGCGTGCACGCCGTGCGAGGCGTCACGTTCGACGTGCGCGAGGGCGAAATCCTTGGCCTGATCGGGCCCAACGGTTCGGGCAAGTCGACGCTGTTCAACTGCATCCTGGGTCAGCTTGCGCCGACGCGGGGAGAGGTTCGGGTCGCAGGCAAGAGCGTGACGGGGCTCAGGCCGTCGGAACTCAATCGGCTCGGTATCGGCCGGACGTTCCAGCTCCTGCAGGTGTTCCCGGAACTCACCGTGCGCGAAAACCTCATCCTCGCCGGCCAGGAGCACAGGGGGTCACGCTTGTCGAGGTTGTTCGGCGCGCGTGATGCCGGTTTGACTGGCGATGCGGACCGAATGATTGCATTCTTCCGCCTCGGCCACCTCGCAGAAGAGAAGGCTGGCGGTCTCTCCTATGGCCAACAGAAGCTGCTCGACTGCGCAATGGCGTTCATGGCCGGCCCCAAGCTTGTCCTGCTCGACGAGCCGGCCGGCGGTGTCAACTTGACGATGCTGGGCAATCTCAAGGAACGCCTTCAGGCGATCAACAAGGAAACCGGGGCCACGTTCGTGGTCATCGAGCACAACATGGAATTCGTGATGTCGCTGTGCACGCGAATCCTCGTGCTCGCCGAGGGGCAGATCATCGCCGAAGGTCCTCCCGACGTTGTTCGCAAGGATCCCAAGGTGATCGAAGCCTATCTCGGCCATTGAGGAGCCGGCTGCCATGGCGCAATCCGCCGACGCACTCTTGACGCTGACCGACGTAGTGTCCGGTTACGGGAAGATGACGATCTTGAACGGCACCACTGCGTCAGTACGGCGGGCCAAGATCACCACGGTCATCGGCCCCAATGGCGCCGGTAAGTCGACCATGTTCAAGACCGTGTTCGGTCTGCTCGGCGTACGCTCCGGGACCATCCGGCTCGACGGACGAGATGTCACCAACGCGAGCCCTCGGCAGATGCTGGATGCCGGTGTGGTCTACGTGCCCCAGGGCCGCAACATTTTCCCCGAACTCAGTGTGCGCCACAACCTTGAGCTCGGCGGCGTCGCGCTCGCCGATCAGAGCCGTCTCGACGCGAAAATCTCAGCCATGATGGATCGTTTCCCCATGCTGCGCGAGAAGGCGTCGGCGCAGGCGTCGACCCTGTCGGGCGGTCAGCAGAAGCTGCTGGAGGTCGCGCGCGGCCTGCTGCTCGATCCCAAGTTGATGCTTGTCGACGAACCTTCGATCGGACTGTCGCCGTTGATGGTCCAGGAGGTCTTCACGATCCTGAAGGGATTGCGGGATGCCGGCGTCACCATCCTCTTGATCGAGCAGAATGCGAAGCTCGCACTTCAGATGTCGGACTATGGTCTGGTGCTCGAGCAGGGCCAGACTCGCATCGAGAACACTGCCACCGACATCCTGAATGATCCGCGCGTCGTTCAGCTCTTCCTCGGTGGCGGGCTTCAACCCGCAACGGGAGACGCCGCATGACCCGGCACGCGAAGCTCATCGGCCTCATCGGTGCGAACATCATGAAGTCGCTATCGCCGGCGCTTCACGAGGATGCCTTCGCCGCGCACGGCATCAAGGGGCACTATCACCTGATGGACTTCGATCGCTTGCCGGGCCGCGGGTTGGAGCAATTGCTCTCGTCGGTCAAGGCGGTCGGGTTTTCTGGTGTGAACGTCACTTTTCCGGTCAAGCAGGCGGTCCTTCCTCTGCTGGATGAGGTGTCCGCCGACGCCCGGCAGATTGGAGCGGTGAATACGGTGACGATCGACGAGAATGGTCGCACGGTCGGTTACAATACCGATCGCAGCGGCTTTCGCAGAAGTGTCGAGGAAGGTCTGGGACGTGACGCCGTCGCCGGGCGCAGAGTTGCACTGGTCGGATCGGGCGGCGCCGGGCGTGCAGTCGCTTTCGCGCTGATGGATCTGGGCGCTGCGCATGTCGCGGTGCACGACATCGACGCCCAGCGGGCGACAGCAACCGTCGCCGACCTGCTGGGGCACTATGGCGCCACGCGGGCGAGTTACGCTCGGACGCTGTCGGCAGCGCTCGCGGACGCCCACGGCATCGTCAATGCCACGCCGATCGGCATGCTCGGGATTCCGGGACTACCGGTGCCGTTGTCGCTTCTGCGCCAGAGCTTGTTCGTTGCGGACGTCATCTACACGCCGATGGAGACGGAGCTCATCGCGGCGGCGCGAAAGCTCGGCTGCCGTGTTCTGACCGGGGGAGGAATGTGCGTGCACCAGGCCGCCGACGCTTTCCGCCTCTTCAGCGGCATGGAAGCCGACGTCCCGCGGATGCACCGCACGTTTGCGAAGGCGCTGGCCGCCCGGGATGCAACGCCCCAGCCGGTGGCGTAGTCGGAGGGCGACATGAAGCTGTCCATCGCAACGGTATGCCTCAGCGGCGGCCTGGACGAGAAGCTTCTGGCGATTTCACGGGCCGGGTTCCAGGGCGTCGAGGTTTTCGAGAATGACCTCCTGAGCTTCGATGGATCGCCGCGCGAGGCTCGCGCGATGGCCGAAGACCTCGGTCTCGAGATCGTGGCCTTCCAGCCGTTCCGGGATTTCGAGGGCCTGCCGCCGCAGAAGCGCGATCGCGCGTTTGCCCGTGCCGAGCGCAAATTCGATCTGATGGACCAGCTGGGCTGCAGCACGATGCTGATCTGCTCGAACGTCGCGCCGGACAGTTTCGGCGGGCTCGATCGCGCGGCTGAGGACTTCCGGGCGCTTGGAGCGCGGGCTTCCAGGCGCGGCTTTCGGGTCGGCTTCGAGGCTCTGTCGTGGGGGCGGCACGTCTTCGACTATCGCGACTCTTGGGAAATCGTGCGTCGCGCCGATCATCCGGCAATCGGTCTTGTGCTCGACAGCTTTCACATCGCCGCTCGCCGGACAGATTTGAATCCGATCCGCAACATCCCCGCGGAGAAGATCTTCCTCGTTCAGCTCGCCGACGCGCCGATGTTGAATATGGACTATCTGACCTGGGGACGGCATTTCAGGAGCTTCCCGGGACAGGGCGAGATGCCGATCGCCGAGTTCATGGAGGCTCTGTCCGACACCGGCTTCGACGGCGTTCTGTCGCTGGAGATCTTCAATGATCAGTTCAGGGCCGGCTCGGCGAAGAGTATCGCTGTCGACGGGCATCGCTCGCTGTTGTTTTGCTTGGATCGTGTCGCCGAGCATAGTGGCAGACGGCCCCAGAGTGTCCCGCATATGCCTCCCAGATCGCGCTGCGGCGGCGTCGAGTTCGTGGAGTTCTCGATCGACGACAAGGCGTCGCCGGCATTCGAAGAGCTGCTCGCCGGCTTGGGATTCCAACTGGTCGGGCGCCACAAGTCCAAAGCGGTCGCGCGGTGGCGGCAGGGCGCGATCAATATCGTCGTGAATTCGGAGGCCAAGGGCTTTGCCTCCGCCTACCGAAACATGCACGGCACCGGGGTCTGTGCGATCGGCCTCGCCGTCGACGATGCCCAAGCGACCCTCGAAAGGGCGGCTACGCTGCTCGACGAGCCCTTCTCGCAAGATGTGCCGCACGGCGAGATCCGCGTACCGGCCGTTCGCGGCGTGGGTGGCAGCATCGTCTACTTCGTCGACGCGAACGGCGAGCTCGCGAGTTTGTGGGAAACCGAGTTTTATCCGGTCACCACATCGACGCGGTCGACGACCGGCTTGTCGCAGGTGGATCACGTCTCCCAGTCCATGCACTACGAGGAAATGCTGTCCTGGCTGCTCTTCTACACGTCCCTTTTGGATCTTTCGAAGTTGCCTGAGGCGACGGTCCTCGATCCGGGCGGCGTCGTGAAGAGCCAGGTGATCCAATCGGCGGCCGGGGAGTTGCGCCTAGTCCTCAATGCCTCCCAATCCAGCCGGACACTGTCCTCGCGTTTCCTTTCGGAGGCTTTCGGCTCCGGTGTCCATCACATCGCATTCTCGACCAGCGACATCTTCGCGGCCGTCGAAGGAATGCGAGCCGGCGGCGTCGAACTCCTGACCATCCCGGAGAATTACTACGACGATCTCGAGACGAAGACCGAAATGACGTTGGCTGAGATCGATCGGCTCAAGGAGTATGGCATTCTCTATGAGCGGGACGCGACGGGTGAGTTCCTGCAGGTCTATACGCACACCTTCGACGATCGCTTCTTCTTCGAGATCGTCGAGCGGCGCGGTGGCTATCAGGGTTTCGGGGCGACGAACGCTCAGATAAGGTTGGCGGCGCAATCGCGGGCGGCCCGGAATCCGGCTATACCCAAGCGCTGAGGAGCATGGAAAGGATCGCGTGCATGAGCGCCAATGTGATTAAGCCGAGGGATTACGCGGGCCAGCCGCCCTTCATCTATCCCGAGTATCGGTCCACCCCTTTGCGTGGGCCGACCAAGCCACTCGTGCCGATTGCACAGACGCTGTCGGAGATCACTGGACCGGTCTATGGCCACGAGGCGGTGGCCGCGCTCGACGCAGATCTGACGATGAATGCGCGCCGCAATGGCGAGCCGATCGGGGAGCGCATCATCGTGACCGGGCGTATCCTCGATGAGGACGGCCGGCCGGTGCCCAATACCCTGGTCGAGGTCTGGCAGGCCAACGCCTGCGGCCGCTACATTCACGTCGTGGACCAGCATGACGCCCCGCTCGACGCGAACTTCTACGGCGGCGGCCGCTGCGTCACCGATGCGGAAGGACGCTATCGTTTCAAGACGATCAAACCGGGCGCCTATCCCTGGGGAAATCACCACAACGCCTGGCGCCCCAACCACATTCACTTCTCGCTCTTCGGCCCGACTTTTCTGACCCGGCTCGTGACCCAGATGTACTTCCCCGGCGATCCGCTGCTCACGCTCGACCCGATCTACAACAGCGCCCCGGCGGACACGCGCCACTTGATGATCTCGCGGTTCGACATCGATATCACCGAGCCCGAGTACGCGTTGGGTTATCAGTTCGACATCGTGTTGCGCGGCCGCAATCAGACGCCGCCCGATCTGGATTGACCGTCATGAAACTTCGCCAAACCCCGTCTCAGACCGTCGGACCCTATTTCGCCTATGGATTGACCGGTCATCAGTACGGCTACCAGCTCAAGGGCATTGCCGACGGAACGCTGACCCGCTCCGATACTCTGGGCGAGCGGATCCGCATCGAAGGCGTCGTGTACGACGGCGCGGGGAAGCCGATCTCGGATGCCCTCATCGAGATCTGGCAAGCCGACGCGCAAGGCCGCTACGCGCATCCCGCAGACGCTCGCGGCTCCAATGCGTCCTTCAAGGGGTTCGGGCGTTTCGGCACGGGAACCGACCCGGAGAACCGCTTCATCTTCGATACGATCAAGCCGGGCAGCGTCGACGGCAAGCAAGCGCCGCATGTCAACGTCATCGTGCTGATGCGCGGCATGCTGCTCCATGTATTCACGCGCCTCTATTTCTCCGACGAGGCCGAGGCGAACAGCAAGGATCTGGTTTTGTCGAGCGTCCCTGCGGAGCGCAGGCACACCTTGATCGCGAAACGCTCGGTCTCACCCGGCGGCACGGTCTATCGCTTCGATATCCGTATGCAGGGTCCCGACGAAACCGTATTCTTCGACGCTTGAGCGCCCGACAACCCGGACGAGACCGCCGAAATGACCAAGCCGTGCATCATCACAGTCGCCATCACCGGCTCCTTGCCGACCAAGAAGGATAATCCGGCGGTTCCGATCACGGTGTCCGAGCAGATCGAATCGACCCAGGCTGCATTCGAGGCGGGCGCCACGCTCGCTCACTGCCACGTCCGCAATGACGATGGCACGCCGACCTCGAGCCCCGAGCGCTTCGGGCAGCTCCTGAGCGGGCTGCGTAAGCACTGCCCGGGCATGATCGTCCAGCTTTCGACCGGGGGCCGGTCGGGGACCGGACGCGAGCGCGGCGGAATGCTGCCCCTGCGGCCGGACATGGCGTCGCTCTCGACGGGGTCGTGCAACTTTCCCACAAGAGTCTATGAGAACAGCCCGGAGCTGGTCGATTGGCTGGCTTCGGAAATGTTGGCGTTCGACGTGAAGCCGGAAGTGGAAGCCTTCGATCTGTCGATGATCTTCAAGGCCGTGGAGATGCAGAAGGCCGGGAAAATGAAGGCCCCGCTGCATGTGCAGTTCGTCATGGGCGTGAAGAATGCCATGCCGGTCGATCGCGAGACCTTCGAGTTCTATGTCAGGACGCTGAAGCGGCTGGCACCGGATGCGACATGGACGGGTGCCGGCATCGGCAAGGATCAGCTGACCCTCAATCGCTGGAGCCTGGAACTCGGCGGCCATTGCCGGACGGGTCTCGAGGACAATGTGCGTTGGGACAAGACCACCCTGGCTCCTTCCAACGCGGCGCTTGTCAAGCGCGTAGCGGATCTGTGTGCGGAGTACGGCCGGCGCCCGGCAACCGCCAAGGAAGCTCGCCAGCTTCTCAGTCTACCCGCATGAAGTGGGCGCCTTGAAGGTCATGACCGAGCTGGGCATTGCGCCAAAGGTCATCCTGCAATGGGTGGCCTGTGCTGGGACCGTTCGGTCAGCTTTTCGATCGGGCCGGGACGAATCCGAGCTCCAGGGCGAATGCAGCGAAACGGGTCCAGATCATGGCAAAGGCGAAACTTGCCATGAACCACGGCGCGAGCAATGACCACGTCAGGCTGGCCAGGATCACGGCCGCCGTCCACCCCGCGTAGAGATGGGGGGCCATTGGCGCGGATGCTCCGCGTAGCCAGGCAAGTGCAGGCAAGCCTGCCAGAAACATTGCGATCGCTCCGAGCGCGCCAGCCTCGTGCCACAACTGCAGGAAGACGTTGTGAGAGTGGATGTTGGTGCCGAGCTTGATCTCGGACCCCGGTGCCAGCGGCAACGAGTCTTTGTCGGCTTCGTCAGCGGCCCGCGTCGCGGCGATGCCGTGTCCCAACCAGGGGCTCTTCATGATCTGCTGTGCCGTGTAGCCCCAGATCACGATGCGATGTCTGCCGCTATGCTGGATCGCCTCGTTGCGATAGACGCCGCTCTCGTAGGCGAACAATGCCACTGGGACCACCAGCATCGTCGCACCGATCCATCCGAATGCGAGGAGGCCGATAGCGAATTTTCGCGAAAGCCGGGTCACGAGATAGACGATGGCGCTGGCGACCAGCGCGAGCTTCGAGGCCTCGTGCTCGGACCAGGCCACGGCGGCGATAGCCGCCACTATGGCGCCCGAGCGGAGCGCGAACAGCCAATGACGCTTTTCCATACGAGAGGACAGCAGCAGCACCGGCCAGAACAGAAAGGTCAACGCAGCCACGCTCTTGTTGCTCATGAACGGAGGCAGCGCGACCATCCAGCCGTTCTCCCATGTCGCATAGCCGGTGTTGGGCCGTGTCAGCGGCAGGATGCTGGCCAGGAATCGACGAATCGCCATCGAGCTGAGGATCTCGATGCACAGGAACGCGCTCGCGATTGCCATGCCGATCAGGAACCCGCGCGCGCAGGCGGCTGTAACGGTCGCAGAGAGCGTCGGCTGCAGCCTTACGATCGCCCAAGCGCCGCCGGCATACAGAACGAGATTGCAGACCGCGAGAACACCACGCGTAGGCTCGGGCGTTCGCGCGGCGGCGATCAGGAACGCGAAAAGGAGCGGCAGCAGGGCAGCCAGCGTACGATCGAAGCGGAGCAGGTCGCGGGTATCTCGTGCGCTGGCCAAAAGCCGGGCCCCGATCAGCGCTCCGACCACGATCGCTGGCGCGGCCTGCGGTGCCGCGACATAGGCGCAGACCGAAACAGCGGCGGCCGCCGATGCTAGGGCGGCGAGCCGATCTGTCTCGCGCTGTTTGGTTGCCTCGATGACGGCCTGGGGCATGTGCTCGACGACGATCTCCAGGGGCTATGGCTGCCCGCTATGGCGCTAAAGGCTAAGGGCTCACCGTCTCCGGGTCAAAGCCTCGATCGATCCGGCACCCCATCCAGTCCGCGAGCGGTGCAGTCTTGCACTTGGCAGTCTCCGCGTATGGCTGCCTGCAAGGCTCAGGTTCACGTGCCTTGCCGCGACCCCTCCACCACGCCCTTGCCGCCCGAAGCGACGACGACCTTTCCACTGCTGACAACGACCCCCGAATGCTCTGTTGCTGGGACCTCCATCGAAGCGCGTTCCGCACACCGCAGTCAGGCGGTTGGCGGCTCGGACCTCGAGGCTCCGGTTCTTTTCCGGGCCGGCATGATCATGGAAGATCGTGCCCGAAACCAGTTCGATCGTGCCGCCGGCAACTCGGGGCTCTGCCAGGCTGCGCCGACCGGCAAAGTTGAACTCCGCAAGCCGCGGAACCTCAGCGGGTCGTCCTCGCGAGGAAGGCCTTCAGGCGCTCCGAGCGTGGGGAGCCCAGAACCTCGCCGGGGCGTCCATCTTCCTCGATCAGCCCTTGATGCAGGAACACGACGCGGCTCGAGACATCGCGCGCGAACTCCATCTCGTGCGTTACGACGATCATCGTTCGGCCTTCCGCGGCGAGTGATCGCATGACACGCAGGACCTCGCCCACGAGTTCCGGATCAAGCGCCGAGGTCGGCTCGTCGAACAGCATGATCGCAGGCTCCATCGCCAGCGCGCGGGCGATCGCCACCCGCTGCTGCTCGCCCCCCGAAAGGAACGCGGGATATGCATCCTTGCGATGAGCGACGCCGACTCTGTCCAGGTAGGATTCCGCCCGCTCGATCGCGTCCTTGCGGGACAATCCAAGCACCGTGATCGGCGCCTCTATCACGTTCTCGAGGGCCGTCATGTGAGACCAGAGATTGAACTGCTGGAAGACCATCGCGACCCTGCTCCGCAGGCGGCGCAACTGTGACGGATCCGCCGCTGCCAGATCTCCGTCACGCCCAGGGACGAGGTGCAGTTCCTCCCCGGTGAGCACGATTCTGCCGGCCGTCGGCCGCTCCAGAAGGTTGAGGCAGCGCAGGAACGTGCTCTTGCCCGAGCCAGAGGCCCCGATCATCGCGATCACGTCGCCCGAATGCGCACCGATCGAGAGTCCCTTGAGCACCTCGACGGCCCCGAAGCGTTTGCGGATGTCGGTCGTGGCCAGGATCGGCGACGGCGCTGCCGGGGTCGTAGTCGTCATGGGCTCAAAAGATCTCCCGAGCGGATCGTGCGGCGTCCAGCGATCTTGCCGATGCGGGCCCCGGCCATGATCATGCGGCGACTCGCGCGGGCGAAGAGCACGCCTGCTGTTCTTGCGTGGACCGGTGTCGCCGTGCCGTTCGCCGGATCGACGATCTCGGCAATCAATTCGCCTTCGCTAATCTGTGCACCCAACGCGGCAGTGTAGACCAGGATGCCTGCATGGGGCGCCTGGATTGCTTCGGACGCGTCGAGAAGGGTTGGTTCGCATGCTGCGGGGGGCAGTTCGGGCATCGCGCCACGAACGTGGCCTCGGTTGATGAGGAAGCTGATGATCGCCTCGGCGTCGGCCGCGGCCTGCGCGCTATCCACGTCCGTCTGCCCGCGCAACTCGAGCGTGGTCGCTATTGGCCCGGGCGGAAACGGATAACCAGAAAAGTGCCGCGCGATCTCGCTCGGGGGGCGGCTGACGGCTTCGTCGAAAGGGCTTCCGCCCGACACCTCGGCGATCAGGTGCGCGCGGGCGCCGACGAGACGCGCGAGCGGCGCGAAGTCGCGAGCTTGTGATGCCAGTGTATAGAGATGCATCACGGCTTCGCCGTCGCAATGAAGATCGAGGACGGTATCCGCGCCGATCGCCAGAGTCAGCAGAAGGCGCTTGAGATGCTGCGCCGGGGTCGTTGCCGGCGCCGCGGCGGCGCTTTCGCGCAAAGCCGAGACCAGGGCAATGCCGTTTTCCCGTGCGTCCGTGCTCAGCTTGCCCTCGAGCCGCGCAATGGCCGCGTCCGTCAGTAGCGGAAAATCGCGATTGAAATTCACGCCGTCCGCGAGGTTGAAGCGGCCTTCCTGCCCCCCCAGGACGAACTGGGAAAGTCCGATCGGATTGGACGCGGTCACGAGCGTGATCTGGCCATTGATGCAGTCCGCGGCTTCTAGGTCCGTGAGCCTCTTTTTCAGATGCTGCGCCACGAGAAGTCCCGGCGCCTCGTCGGCATGCAGACCTGCCTGGATATACGCGCTCCGGGGCGCATCGCGCCGCCCGAAGCGAAAGACGGGGATCGCCAGACGCAATCCGGCAGTCGCTCCCGGCACGGGAATATGCTGTTCCTCGCTCACGCGGCGCCTCTTTGTGCTTTGGGGATGTGGCGTAGGACCCGCCCCTCGATTAGCTTGAAGAGGCCGGCGATCGAGAAAGTGAGTGCGAAGTAGATCGCCGCCGCGACACCGAAGGATTCCGTCACTGTCAGGTGATTGTAGTAGACATCTCGGGCCACACGAGTGATCTCGACCAGCGTCACCGTGCTCGCGATCGCAGTCGCGTGCATCATCATGACGACCTCGTTGCCATACTGGGGAAGAGCGCGCCGCAACGCGCTCGGCAGAAGGATGCGCCGGTAGATCGATCCTTCGCTCAGGCCGAGGCTGCGGGCCGCTTCGATCTCGCCCGAGGGCGTCGCCTTGAGGGCGCCTGCGAAGATCTCCGTCGTGTAAGCGGTCGTATTCAGCGTGAAAACGAGCCATGCGCAGAACCAGGGAGACTTCAAGGCCACCCATGCGGCGCTTTCCCTGATCCACTCGAATTGGGCCAGCCCGTGGTAGACCATGAACATCTGCACCAGCAGCGGTGTGCCCCGCAGGACGCAGGTGAAGAGGAATACGGGCAGCCGGAGTACGCGCCTGGGCGATACCCGCGCGACCGCCAGGGGGACGGAAAGGACGAAGCCCGTCGCGCAGGATATAGCGAGCAGGATCAGGGTCACCTTCAATCCGGAGACGAAGGGGCCGATGTTTGCGGCGATGATCCCCCAGTCGATCATCCCAGCTCCGCCTTTTTGACGCCGACTGAAAAGCGCCGTTCCAGCCAGCCGAGCCCGAGTATCGAGATCGTCGTCAGTGCCAGGTAGATGATGGCGATGGTGGCGTAGAACGTGAACGGCTTGCGCGTGGCGGATGCTGCGAGATTGGCCCGGTGCACCATGTCGTCGAGGCCGATGATGGATACCAGGGCACTCGCCTTCAGCATGACGAGCCAGCTGTTGGTGAAGCCCGGCAGGGCGTGCCGAACCATCTGCGGGAGCATGATGCGGCTGAGGACCTGCCTCGGCGTCAGCCCGAAAGCGAAGCCGGCCTCGATCTGCCCGCGGGGAATGGCGAGGATGGCGCCTCTGAAAGTCTCGGTCAGGAATGCGCCGAAGATGAAGCCGAGCGTCAGCGTCCCGGCGGCGAACGGGTTGATGTCGATGTAAGAAAAGCCGAGGCGGTCAGCGACCGAATTGAGCGCGATCTGCCCTCCGTAGAACAGCAGGAGCATGAGCACGAGCTCGGGCACGCCTCGGATCAGCGTCGTGTAGATGCCCGCTCCGGTCGCGGCGACACGCGAGCCGGACAGCTTCGCGGCGGCGCCGATGATGCCGAACACGCAGGCAATGGCCAGCGAAGTCGCGGCAACCATCAGCGTCGACTGCAATCCTCCCAGGATCGCGGGCAGATAGCCGTACAGCATGGCTGTCCATCGCTAACCGGACGCGCTGGAAGCGCGCGCCCGGTGGTGTCCGATGAAAATGCTCAGTTTTCACCCGAGATGTCGAAGTCGAAGTACTTCGTCATCAGGGATTTGTACGTGCCGTTGGCCTTGATGGCCTTGAGCGCGGCATTCACGCGCTCGCGAAGGGCGGCATCATCCTTGCGGAATGCGATGCCGACGCCGGCGCCGCCGCCAATGCGGATCGGCGCGCCGACCTGCGCAAAGCCCTTGCCTTCAGGCTTCTTCAGGAAGGCTTCGCCCGAGACGACAGAGGATCCGAAGGCGATATCGCCGCGACCGGCTGCGAGTTCCATATAGACTTCGGCTTCTTTGGCGACGAGCAGGACCTCACTGTCCTTGTAGTTGTCCTGTAGATATTTGGCGCGCGGGGAGTTGCGCAGCACGATGATCTTCTTGCCCTTCAGCATTTCAGGCTTGTGATCGGCGAATGCACCACTCTTCGCGACGAAGCGAGAAGGGACGTCGTAGTAGGGATCGGAGAAATCCGCCGCTTTCTTGCGTTCCTCGGTGATCGTCATGGAAGCCACGATCATGTCGAACTTCTTCGCGTTCAATGCCGGCATCATGCCGTCGAACTCTTGCTGCACCAGTGTGCAGGTGACCTTCATCTCCGCGCATACGGCGTTGGCGATGTCGATGTCGAAGCCGATGATCTTGCCGTCGGGCGCGATCGACGAGAACGGCGGGTAGTTGCCCTCGATGCCGACACGAACGGCCGTCTGGGCGGTCGCGCTGCCGGCCACACCGGCGAGCACGATCAATGCAGTGAGGATGCGACGCATGGACTTGTCTCCCTGAATGCCAGTGTTGACAGACTGATTGAAAATTTTCATTCTGTAAAGAGATGAAAAATATCGTTCAAGCTCGCGACGTCGCCACCACCACGCCCTTCGCCGAGACGAAGGTCGGCGGCAGCCTGCTCGAGTTCTTGCGGACGGGCACGGGATCCCATCGCCAGGTCGCCGACTACATCCTCCGCAACCCTGTCAGAGCCAGCAGCACCAACATCGAGGAATTGGCGGCACAGACAGGCGTTTCACCGGCCACGATCAGCCGGTTCGCCCGGGGGCTCGGCTTCGACGGTTTCGCGGACATGCGGATGTCCATCGCCGACGCCCTGGTCACGGTGATGGCTCCGGTGGCCAAGCTTCGCAAGTCGATGGCCGAAACGCGTGGCGTCCCTTCGGCGGCCGGTTCGCTGCACGCGGCGTCCAAGCAGCTCGGCCTGCTGGATGCCGATGGAATCAGCCGTCAATGTGCGCACCTGGCGGTCCGGATCGCGAAGGCGCGCAGCGTGCACGTAATGGGCTTCGGCATGTCGGCGCACCTCGCCGGCCTGGCCGTGTTGGGGCTCCAACCCTATCACCCTGCGGTGTCGGCGGTAGTCGAGTTCGGCGGCACCGAGGTCGCGGCCGGCAGGCTCATGGCCATCGGTAAGCCCGACCTCGTTCTCGCGATCACGTTTCCGCGTTATTCCAGCGACGTCGTCTCGCTGGCGCGCTACGCGCGAGCGCGCGATGCGGGGTTGGTGGCACTGACGGACAGCATCGCTTCGCCTTTGTTTGCGATCGCGGACGAAACCGTCATCGCTCCGGCCGATCATGCGGTCTTGTCGAGCAGCGTCGTGGCGGCAGTCGCCATTATCGAAACGCTGATTGCCGCGTTCATGTTGTCCGACCCCAAGAACGTCGACAATGCCGACCGCCTGACCGAAGCGATCGCAGGCTATCTGCATTCCGGTGGCCGCTGAAGGCGGGGGAAGCGAAGGGCGGTCGAGCAGCCCGTCTCCTGCCCGCCCGCGCGATCGGGTGAAAAAATCTTTATCTGTCGAGTTCTCGAAATCGTTTGTCGCGGCCCGGGGGACCGCCGACGCTCGATGCTCACGTGCCATGTCGCCGCCGGATACGGCGCTGGCTGCCTTTACTGGTGCGGGAGCACCGCCGTCGCATGTGAAACATGGGGTACGCGAGGCTCGAAATGAGGAAGATAGTCCTGCTCGACGGCGGCATGGGGCAGGAGCTGCTCAATCGCTCTGCAAACAAGGCGCCGCGGATGTGGTCGGCGCAATATCTCGTCGACGAGCCGGAAGAGGTAGTAGCCGTCCATCGCGAATACATCGCGGCCGGCGCACGTGTGATTACAATCAATTCCTACTCGGCAACGTTCACGCGCATGGCCATGATCGATGCCGTCGCGCGTGTGCCCGAGCTCCAGCGCAAGGCCTGCGGGCTCGCCATGAGAGCGCGTGACGCGAGCGGCGCGGCCGGCCACGGCGTCTCGATCGCGGGTTGCCTGCCGCCGCTGAACGGAACCTATCGCCCCGATCGGGTGCGACCCTTCGGCGTCAACGTCGAGGAGTATCGGCGTCTGGCAGCGCTGCAGGCGCCGCACGTCGACCTCTTCATCTGCGAAACCATGTCGAGCGCCGACGAGGCGCGGGCTGCAGCGACGGCTGCCGCAGAAGTCGGCAAGCCGGTCTGGGTGGCGTGGTCGCTCATGGATGGCGGCAGCAGCACGCTCAGGTCGGGTGAGACGATCGGATCTGCCCGTGCCGCCCTGGACGGGCTTCGCGTTCAGGCGATGCTTGCCAATTGCACGCATCCTGAAAGCATATCCGCGGCAATGCCGCAGTTGCTCGCGCATGAAGTTCCAACCGGCGGTTACGCCAACGGCTTCACCGCCATTCCCCCGACATTCCTGCCGGGCCGGACGAGAGAGCAACTCAGCGCCCGGCGCGATCTGGGCCCTGAAGCCTACGCGGCGTTCGCCCTCGACTGGGCCCGCCAGGGCGCCTCCATTGTCGGGGGCTGCTGTGAAGTCGGTCCGGCACACATTGCGCGTCTGAGCGACGACCTCCTTGCGGCCGGGTACCAGATCGCCGGTCCATCTGCCCTGCCGCCACCCACGCGCCAATCGACAAACAGCGGTGCACCAGCCTATAGATGAACCGGTTTGGTGCTATGGGCTCATAATGACCAGTCGTGGCCGCCGCCGCCTCCCTCTGAACGCCCTTCGCACGTTCGAGGTGGCGGCGCGGCTTCAGAGCTTCAAGGATGCCGCCGAGGAATTAGGTGTCAGCGCCACGACCGTTTCCAACCAGATACGGATGCTCGAGCGCGACTGGAGCCTCCAACTGTTCGTGCGCAAGACCCGTCAGGTGGTGCTGACCGAAGCCGGGCAGTCTCTCTCGCGCGTGGTTCAGCAGTCCTTCGACGCCATCGCCAGGGAACTGGACAGCCGCCTCTTTGCGTCACGGTCGGCGGTGTCGATCGCGGTCGGAGCGATTTTCGGTGCACGCTGGCTGACGCCACGACTCACCAAGTTCCGGCGTGACCTTCCACGCATCGAGCTCACCGTTCAGCGCGGGACCCGCTTCACCGGACCGGCCGACATGCCGACTCCGATTGCCGTCGATTGGGGATACGGGGACTGGCCCGGCCTCGAAGTCCAGCGCCTCGTCGAAATCCGGTATGCACCGGTTCTGAGCCCGGCTCTCGCGAAAGCCGCCGGCGGCCTCAAGCGGCCTGCGGACCTCGCGCGGCTGCCGATCCTCCATCAGCAGGAGCGTCTGGAATGGTCGGCGTGGTTCGATCTGGTCGGTGCAGCGGATGTGAACATCGCCGATGAAACGATCATCGACGATTCGAACATGGCGCTGCAGGCGGCGATCGACGGCCAGGGTGTCGCCCTGGGCATCTTCCCCTTCGTCCAGAACGAGATCGATTCCGGGCGCCTGATCAAGCCGTTCGATCAGGAGTTGACCCCGGCGAGGTCCTATTTTCTCCTGGTCAAGCCGGGGACGCGTCGCAGACCGGAGATTGCTGCAACGTGCGAATGGCTCTTGAAGGAGGCGGCCGCCTATCGCGCCGCCAATGCGCAGGCCGCGGGTAGTCGATTGGCAGTGGCCCCTCCGGCTCCATCGGGCGAAATGCAATACGCCCAGCAATCGTCACGGGCGGAAAATGCAACCGGCTCGGCATCAGGTCGGAAAAGAACGGCGACGCCGTCGTCGATCGCAATTCCACCAGCGAGTAGGCCGCGTGCGATCAAGTCGGGAAAGACGCGACGTCGCTCCGGCTCGGTTGAATAGTGCGGGCAGACGCTGCCCGCAAACAGGCCCAGGCCCCGCAACGGCAGCAAGCCGTTGCCGCTCCAATCGGATAGAGCCCAGTCGAACCAGCACAACGCCCCCGCACTCACGCCGACGAGGAGCGTGCCGTTGCGCGCGGCATCCATGAAGATGGTGCCGCAGCCGGACTCCCGCATGTGCTCCACGAGGCGCTTCGTATTGCCGCCGCCGCAATAGATCGCATCGACTTCCGCCACCCATGCGGCGGTAGCGCGGACATCCGACGTCATCGGCAGGTGACTGGCGCGCGCGCCGCTGCGAGCGAGCCGCGCGGCCAGTCTGTCGAACTTCGCTGGATCGTCGTCGCTTGCGGCTCCCCAGTAACCGATGGTGCAGTCCGTACTCTGGACGTGCTGCAGCACGAAGTCCTCCAGGCCGGGATCGCTCCCGTTGGTGGCGCCGCCACCGCCGATGGCGATCAGTCTCGGTCCTGCCGGCATCATCCCCCACGTTCTCCAGCGATCGTTCCAGCGTCCATTGCGAGCCTGAGCCGAGAGCGCTCCTAGTCCGTTCGATGCATAAAACAAATTGTGCCTATGAGGCCCATTTTGTTGTTTGTCAGTGGCGGGGCCTGGACGCACCATTTTTCCGAAAATGATGGCCCCCGCAATGGACGATGGGGTGCAGGCTCGGGAGGATTGGCGCGATGAAGGCAGTCTTGGGGTTCTTGTCACTCGCATTGGCAGCTTCGGTGTCGGCTGCCGGCGCTCAATCGACAGCCACGTTCCGGCAGGCGCACGAAATCGGATCGGGCGACAATTCGAGCCTCGACCCCATTTCGCGCGGGCGTGTGTTTCAGGTCACCGAAAAGATCATGAGCAGGCTGGTGCGCCCCGGCCTCGACGGCAAGCCCGCCGGGGACCTCGCCGCCAGCTGGACGTCGAATGCCGAAGCGACCGAATGGACATTCAAGCTTCGCCCGAACGTCAAGTTCCACGACGGCAAGAGCTTCACCGCCGACGACGTCGTCTACACCCTCAAGCGGATCCAGGATCCGAAGGAGGATTCGCCGGTCCGTCCCGTCATCGCGATGATCGAGGACGTCAGCGCGGTCGACCCTCTAACCGTCAAGATGAAGCTGAAACAGCCGTTCGCCGAACTGCCGTTGCAGTTGACGGACTACCGCATCGTCATGATCCCCGTGGATTCCGGTCCGACCATCAAGACGACGGGTATCGGAACCGGACCGTTCAAGTTGGAGAAGTTCGAGCCGCGCGGAACGACGGTGCTGGTGGCAAATCCCGACTACTGGGAAGGTGCGCCGGGCGTGGCGAAAATGGAGATCATCGGCATCGCCGATGCACAGGCACGCTTCCAGGCATTGCTTGGCGGGCAGATCGACATGATGCCGGGCCTCACCCGCCAGCAGCGGCCGCTGCTCGAGAGGAGCGGCAAGCACGCAATCCAGGAGGTGAGGACCGGCAACTGGCGCGGCATCGTCTTCCGCGCCGACGTCAAGCCTTTTGACGATGTCCGCGTGCGCAAGGCGGTGCGCCTTGCCGTAGACCGCAATGCTCTCCTCAATCTGGTTGTCGGCGCCAACGGCGGCGTGGTGGGATGCGATACGCCCGTCGGCCCGCGCGACCAGTACCGCTCTGCCAAGACGTGCGCCGCCGACGTCGAAGGCGCAAAGAAGCTTCTAGCCGAAGCGGGTTATCCCAACGGTATCGAATTCGATCTCCATGTGAGCACCGTGGAATCCGTCTGGCCGACCCTCGCCGAGGCGTACCAGCAGTTGGCGGCGCCGGCCGGTATCAAGGCCAAGATCGTCTCGGTGCCGTCCGATGGCTACTGGAGCCAGGTGTGGCGGAAAAAGGATGTCGTCATGACCCGCTGGAACGAGCGTCCGGCGGACTCTGCCTTCAACGAGATCTACCGCAGCGGCGCTCAGTGGAACGAGTCCATGCTGAAGGACCCCAAGCTGGACGCCATTCTCGACAACGCCCGGCGCGAACTCGATTTCGAAAAGCGCAAGGCGCTCTATGAGCAGGCGCAGGATCAGCTGTGGGAGAGCAGCGGAACCTTCGTCGCCTACCACGTGATCGATATTGTCGGAACGAGTTCCAGGGTGAAGAATCTCGACGCCGTCGAAAACTTCTCGATCCGCTGGCATCTGGTGAAAGTCGACTGACCGCGCATCGCAGGGCGATGAACCTTGTAGTCCCCGAACCGGTCTCCGTGGTGACCGGCTCGGGCATCTGACGGCTCGAGCATCGGGAGGCGTGCCTTGCTGAAGCTCTTGATCCGGCGCCTCCTCCTCGGCGCCGTGACCGTTGCGATGGTTTCCGGGCTCATCTTCGCGGCGGTCGAGGCGCTGCCGGGGGATGCCTGCGTCACCGCGCTCCAGCGCGACGCCGTCGGCCTGCGTCTGGAAAACTGTCGCCGGGAACTTGGTCTCGATCGGCCGGCCGTCCAGCGCTATATCCAGTGGGCTGCAGGCGCAATGCGCGGCGATCTCGGTGTTTCGGCCCATGGTGGCAAGCCGATAGCGACGCTGGTTGGAGACCGCCTCAAGAACACGCTTCTTCTGGCCGCCTGCTCGCTCGCGCTTGGCATTCCACTCGCCTTGTTTCTCGGCGTGTTAGCCGGTCTGCGACGGGACAAGCCGGTCGATCTCGCCCTGTCGACGGTCACGATCTTCGCGATGACGATCCCCGAGTTCGTGTCGGCGACCGTTCTGATCTTCATCTTCAGTATCTGGCTCGGCTGGGTCCCTGGAATAGTCACCGCCTCCGCGAACTCTCCGGTATCGGCGTTCTTTCCCGGCATCGTTCTCCCGATGGTCGTTCTGACCATGGTGATGACCGCGCACATCCTGCGCACCGTGCGCTCCAGCATCATCGATGTCATGGGCAGTGACTACGTGCAGATGGCAACCCTGAAAGGCGTGCCCTATTGGCAGATGGTCCGCCGTCATGTCCTGCCGAATGCGCTGCTTCCCGCAATCAATGTCATCGCCCTTACCGTGGGCTGGCTGCTCGGGGGCGTCGTCGTGGTCGAGAAGGTGTTCAACTATCCGGGTCTCGGTCACTACATGATCGACGCGATATCCGACCGGGATCTTCCCGTCGTTCAGGCGATCGCGTTGATCGTTGCTTCGGCGTACGTCGGCGTGAACCTGGCGGCAGACCTTCTCGCACTCGCCCTCAATGCGCGCCTGCGCGCGCTGAAGACCCGAGAGGCGTGACGATGGCGGTTGCTGCTCCGGTGCGTGTCGACAGATCGCGTTTCCTTGCCGTACTCCGCGCGGTGGCGTCGCGTCCGTCCGGCGCAATCGGTCTCGCGCTCGTCGTCGGACACGTCCTGCTGGCGATCGCCAGCCCCTACATCGCACCCTACGATTTCAAGGCGATGAACCCGAACGCAATCCTGGCGCCTCCTGATTCGGTCCACTGGCTCGGCACCGATCAACTCGGCCGGGACATCCTGTCCCGCACCATGATGGGGGGGCGGCAGGCCATTCTCGTGACCGCGCTTGCGACGCCGCTGGCCGTGGCGTGGGGTGGGATGCTCGGCATCTATCTCGGTTTGGTCGGCGGACGCCTGGACGACGTGCTGATGCGGGTCGTCGACGCGTTCCTGGCTTTGCCGTGGATTCTGAAGATGCTGCTCATGATCGTCATCTTCGGTTCCGGCGTCGCCGTACTCATCCCGACACTTGCGTTCTTCTATGGGATTCCGGTCATTCGCATCGCCAGGGCAGCGGCACACAACGTTGTCGCCCGCGATTTTGTGACAGCCGCCCGCACGCGCGGTCACAGCCGCTTTTCAATCATGCGCAAAGAGCTGCTCGGCAATGTCCTCGACGCCCTCATGGTCGAAGGCGCCATGCGGTGGTCGTGGATGCTTCTGGCATTCACCTCGCTGTCGTTCCTTGGGTTCGGCGTCTCGCCGCCGACGCCTGACTGGGGCCTCATGATTTCCGACTCGCGCAGTTTCATGGCGATCGCGCCTTGGGCGGCTCTCGCCCCCGTCGTGGTTCTCTCCTCCCTCATCATCGGTATCAATCTGATGGCTGACGCACTCGCCAAGGCGCTCGGCATCGACAGAGCCCAGGCCGCGGTGCACTGAGATGAGCGATGCGCCGCTGATCGAGATCCGGGACCTCACCGTCGGCTTCACCAGCCGATCCGGCGAACCGTTAGCGGTGCTTCGGAACGTCGACTTGAGTGTGCGAACTGGTGAAAGCGTCGGGATTGTCGGCGAGAGTGGTTCGGGCAAGAGCACCCTCGCGCTGGCCGCGATGGGCTATCTGAAGCGCGGCCTGCGCGTGCTCGGTGGAAGTGCGAGGTTCCGCGGCGACGATCTTTTTGCGATGCAGCCGGACCGTCTGCAGCGTCTGCGCGGCGGGGAGTTGGCGCTGATCCCGCAAAACCCCGGCCAATCGCTGTCCCCGAACCTGCGCGTCGGGCAGCAGATCGAGGAAGTGCTGCGGCTCCATACGCGCCATCCCACCTCCGATCACGGCCGGTTGGTCAACGATCTCCTCGCCCGGGTGCGTCTTCCCGATCCCGAGGCCATCGCGCGGCGGTACCCGCACGAACTTTCAGGCGGCCAGCAACAGCGCGCCGCGATCGCCATGGCTCTGGCCGGCGAGCCCAAGGCGCTCTTGCTCGACGAGCCGACAACCGGCCTCGACGTCACGACACAGGCGCATATTCTCGAACTGCTGAGTGACCTCGCGACCCAATCCGGCGTCACGATGATTTATGTCAGCCACGACTTGGGGGCGATCGCGCGCGTCTGCGACCGTGTTGTGGTGATGTACGCGGGCGAGGTGGTTCTGGCCGGGCCGAAGCGCAGCGTTCTCACAGATCCTGCGCATCCCTACGCCCGCGGGCTCCTGGGTTCGATACCGCGCCTGCGCGATGCGCAGCTCCCCCTTGCGCTCGACGGGCGCCCGCCGCCGCCAGGAGCTGTCGTCGACGCCTGTGCCTTTGTCGATCGCTGCGCCCTGGCGGAGGACCGTTGCCGGTCGGCACGCCCGATCCTCGAGGCGGTTGCGGACAGCGGCGAGGTGCGCTGTATGAAGCACGAAGTCGCGCGCAGCCTTCCACTCGTGCGAAGTGGAGCAGGGCGCGGTCCGCGATCCATCGGCGACGTTCGTCAGCTTGCGCTCGAAGACGTCGCAATCAGCTATGCCAGGTCCAGCATCCTGGATCGGCTTCTCGGCCGAGCGCAGACGATCGCACCGACCGTCGATGGTGTTACGCTTGCGCTTCATGCCGGAGAAACCGTCGCGCTGGTGGGGGAGTCCGGCAGCGGAAAATCGACGATCCTGAAGGCGGTGGCTGGTCTGGTTCCACCGCTGTCTGGCCAGATTACGTACTCCCGCGTCGGGCCGCTGCCGCCGCGGGTCGAGGAGAGAAGGCCGGAGCAGCTGCGGCGCATTCAATTGATCTTCCAGAACCCCGACGAAAGCCTGAACCCGCGCCACACCATTGCTGAAATACTCGCGCAGCCTTTGATTCTGTATTTCGGTCTCTCTGGCGAGGAACTCAGAACCCGGTCCGTGGAACTGCTCGAGCACGTGCGCCTGGGCGCCCACTACCTCGACCGCTTGCCGAGCCAGCTATCCGGTGGGGAGAAGCAGCGCGTCGCGATCGCGCGCGCGTTCGCCGCCGAGCCGGAACTCGTTTTGTGCGACGAGGTCACCTCGGCGCTCGATGTTTCGGTGCAGGCCGCCGTGCTCGATCTTCTGGATACGCTCAGGCGGGAGCGAGGCACCACCTACCTCTTCGTTTCGCACGATCTAGCCGTGGTGCGCGCGCTTGCCGACCGGGTCGCTGTCCTCTATCAGGGGCGCCTCTGCGAGACCGGCCCCACGAGATCGGTATTCGGTCTTCCCTCTCATCCCTATACGGAAGCGCTTCTGGGAGCGGTGCTGGAGCCGGTGCCCGATTCGCGGCCGCAACTGTTGGCAGAGGACATCGTCGAGATGTCGCCACCGGCGCGAGGCTGCCCGTTTCAGCGCCGGTGTCACCGCCGGATCGGCGCAATCTGCCAGACCGATGCGCCCCCCGCGCGCCAGGGCCCGGACGGCCATGTCGTCCGGTGTCATATCCCGCTCGACGAGCTGGCCAGCCTCCAGGGGCGCGGTGCCGCTTCGGCATTCGATGCGTCCGGTAAGCAACCCTAGCCGGCTCCGACCTCAACAGGCGCCTTCGTGATGTGGCCAAGACTCGCACAAGGAAAGTAGTGGCGATGACGAGCAAGCTCGAGCTCACCAGGGAGCGCGTCCTGTTGCCGGTCGACGACGCGAGGATGCTCGTCGCGTCGATCCTCGAACGGGCGGGTATGGAGCATGACAGCGCCGGTGAAGTTGCCGCGCACCTCGTCGACGCGGATCTGTGCGGTGTCGAATCGCACGGGACCGTGCGAGTACTTCAGTACGTCGAGCAGATCCGTTCGGGCTATCTGAATGTGGGCGCGCAACCGGTCGTCTCGAGGGACGCGCGTGGCGTCGAGGCGATCGATGGCTTGGGCGGGATCGGCATTCCTGCGCTGCGGCTGACAATGGATCGTGCCACTGCCCGCGCCCTCGCCGATGGTGTGGGCGTCGTGCCTCTGCGTAATGTCGGTCATACGGGGCGGCTCGGCGCGTTCGCCGAGCGCGGGGCCGAAGCAGGTTGTCTCGTCGTGATTGTCGGTGGCGGGGGGCGCCAGAAGTGGCGGCAAGCCGCTCCGTACGGTGGCCGCAAGGCGATCCTGCCGACGAACCCTTACTGCATGGCGATGCCGGGAGGTGCACGCGGTCCCGTGGTTATCGACTTTGCGACTTCGATGATCGCCGGCGGCTGGCTGCAATCTGCGCGCGCGGGTGGTGCTCTCGTGCCTCCGGGCTGTATCATCGACGCGAGCGGGGCACCGACGCGCGATCCCGCAGCCTACTTCGACGGGGGGGCCATCCTGCCCAAAGGCGGCGCGATGGGCTACGGCATGGCGGTCATGGCCGAGATGATCTGCGAAGCCATGCTCGGGCCGGTCACCACCGAGTGCAATTGGCTGGTGCTCGCTCTGGACGCGGGCCGCTATCGCGACCGGCACATCATGCAGGACGCGGCCGAAGCCGTCCTGACGGAGCTGCGGGACTGTCCTCCGGTCTCTGGCTTTGAACGCGTCGAAGTCCCGGGCGAGCGCGAACGAGACTTGCGCGCGCGCAATCGTGACCGTGGCGTCGCGCTTCCTCGCCGGACATTCGAGCAGATCCGCGCGCTCGACCACGAACTCGCTCTGTCCACCTGAACTGTAAGGCGAACGGCGCCCACGGACGCGAATTCCAGCGGTATCGCAACGCCATCAGCGCCGGCGCAATGGCTGCGCTGCATCTTCGATCGTGAATTCGATGCGGTTGCGGCCGCCCCAGGTGTCGCGCTTCAGGGTCCCGGCGATGTGCAGCGCGGCGCCGGAAGTCGTCGTCAGCAGTTCGCCGAGCGGCTGTCCGGCCGCGCGGAATGCGACGGCGTCGAGACGGCTTCCGTCCCCGGCTTCCAGAACGCAGCGAATATGGGATTCGCCGACGCCCTTCGCGAACTTGATGCGATGCGCCGGCAGCACGAACCGGGGCTGCGGGTTGCCTTGTCCGAATGGCCCCGCGCGCTCGATGAGCGACATCAGGTCTGCGGTCGCACCCCCTGCGGTCAGTGCGCCGTCGATGTCGAGCGCCGCGCGCTCGCGCGCATCTGCCACAGAGGCCGCGATTTCGGCATTGAGAAAGGCGCTCACCTGGTCGAAGTGGTCACGCGAGAGCGTGAGGCCGGCGGCCATGGCGTGCCCGCCGCCCTTCTTGAGCAATCCTGCGGCGACTGCCTTGCGGACCGCCGACCCGATGTCGACCCCGTTCACGGACCTCAGCGATCCCGTGCCTTCGTCCTTCGAGTTGCCGGCATCCGCACCCCACGCGATCACACAGGTGGGCCTCTGGAAACGCTCTGTAAGGCGCGACGCCACCAGCCCGACGATGCCCTTGTGCCACTGTTCCGACCCGAGCATGAGCATGGACAAGCCCGGATCGGCTTCCACCAACCTGTCGGCTTCCGCGACAGCCTCTTCGAGCATCCGCACCTCGATGGCCTTGCGCTCGCGATTGAGCTTGTCGAGAAGCGTGGCGATCCGGGCGGCCTCGATGTCGTCGTCGATGGAGAGCAGTCTCGCACCCAATGCGGAATCGCCGATACGCCCGCCGGCATTGATACGCGGCCCCAGAACAAAACCCAGATGATAGGCAGTCGGCGCCTGATCGAGGCCGGCGGCATCCGCTAGCGCGCGTAGGCCGATGTTCTCTCTCGTTCGCATCGCGGCGAGACCGCGCGTGACATAGGCACGGTTGAGCGTTTTGAGAGGAACCACATCGCAGACGGTCGCCAGTGCTACGATGTCGAGCATGCCGATCAGGTTCGGCGGCGCATGGCGCCCATCATAGAAGCCGCGCCTGCGCCCCTCGCGCTGGATTGCGACCAGCAGCATGAAGACGACACCGGCTGCACACAAATGGCCGAGACCAGACATGTCGTCCTGGCGGTTCGGGTTCACCACGGCGCAAACGTCCGGCAGCCGCTCGTCGGCTTGGTGGTGATCCACGACGATGACCTCGGCCCCGGCGTTCCGCGCAACCGCGAGCGCATCGAACGACGTCGTTCCGCAGTCCACGGTGATGATCAGGGTTGCTCCGTCTTTGGCCAATTTGCGGATCGCGTCCGGATTCGGGCCGTACCCCTCGAAAAGCCGATCGGGAATGTAGATGTCGCAGGTCAGGCCATGATGAGCGAGGAAGCGATGCATGAGCGCCGAGGAGGCAGCACCGTCGACATCGTAGTCGCCGAAGATCGCGACACGCTCACGCCGGTCGATCGCATCTGCGATCCGCGCCGCGGCGGCATCCATGTCCTGCAACCGGCTGGGATCCGGCATCAGTGCCTTGATGGTCGGCTCCAGATGAACGGGAACTTCGTCGATGGCGATGTTTCGTCCCGCAAGGACGCGTCCGAGCAGCTCGGGCAATCCGTGGCGCTGCGAAATTGCCTCTGCTGTCGCGAGCCCCGCCGCGGGGAGGCGATCGCGCCAGATCAGGCCGCGCGCCGAACTGGTGACGCCGAGGAACGCAGCGCGTTCGTCCATTGCCTCCATCCGCCTTGAAGCGCGCGCCGACCCCATCTGCCCAAGTTCTCCCGCCGACCGTCGTGCGAGCACCCGCAATGCCAGCGGGTACCTCGATCGATCCGGGAGATTATCCTGCTTCTGCGGTCGCGTGCGCATGCCGGGTCCGCTGTCCCCAGGAAACTCCCCTTTTCAGCCCGCTCAGTAGCTACGGGAGCGCGCGATGGCGTCGGCATGGAAGGCCGCGTCGCCGAGTAGCTCCTGCGTCACACGGGCCCGCTTCATGAAGAGGCCGACGTCGAACGCGTCGGTCATGCCCATCCCGCCGTGCATCTGCACGGCCTCCTGCACGGCGAGTGTCGTGGACTTGCCGGCTCGGGCCTTCGCGATTGCCGCGAACGGTCCGGCCTTGGCAATGTCCGCGTCCAGTACCTGTAGAGCCTTGAGCACGACCGCCCGAGTGATCTCGATCTCGCCGTAGAGGTGGGCGGCGCGATGCTGCAAAGCCTGGAATGAGCCGATTGTTCTGCCGAACTGCTTGCGCTCCTTGAGAAATGTCGTCGTGCGTGCAAAGGCTGCGTCGGCGAGGCCGGACATTTCGGCCGCCACCGACGCGCGGCCGACCGCGAGGACCCCATCCAGCACCTTCCAGCCTTGGTCGACTTCGCCGATCACGGCGTCGGCGTCGACTTGCACATTGCGGAAGGTGATGCGTGCGGCGTTGTGGGCGTCGACCATGATCGTCCGCTCCGCTTCGATGCCCGCAGCCGAACGGTCGACGGCGAACAGCGTCAGGCCGTCGGTCTCGCCGGGCTTGCCGGCGGTTCTGGCGGCAACAACCAGGACGTCGGCGGCGTGCCCATCGACTACGAAGGACTTGGCGCCATCGAGCGTAAACCCGTTGCCGGAGCGCCGTGCACTCATTGCGGTAGCTGCCGGCCGGTGCTTCGGCCCTTCGTCGATTGCCAGTGCCGCGACCAGATCAGCTTTGACGATGCGTGGCAGGTACGCCGATTTCTGCGCTGCGGAGCCGGCACGCACGATGGCGCTCGCCGCAAGTATGGCAGTGGAGAGAAACGGAGACGGCGTCAGGGTCTGGCCGATCTCTTCCATGACCACCCCGGCTTCGACGTGTCCCAGCCCCATGCCGCCCTGATTCTCGGGAATGAGGATGCCTGTCAGCCCCATCTCGGCGAATCGCCGCCACAGATCGCGAGAGAAACCCGTGGCATCGCGTTCGTCGCGGAGTTTGCGCAGGTGCGATACCCCGCCGGCCTCTGCGAGCATTGCGCGCACGCTTTCGCGCAGCATCGTCTGTTCTTCAGTGTGGACGAGGGGCATGGGATGTCCGTGTTCGCGGGCTTCGCGCTGGGTAGGTTGGGCTCAGGCGTCGGGCAGGCCGAGAATCCGCTTGGAGACGATGTTGAGCTGCACTTCGCTGGTGCCGCCTTCGATGGAGTTGGCCTTCGACCGAAGCCAGGTGCGGGCGAGTGCCCCGTCGTTGGATCTTGCGCCCTCCCATTCGAGCGCGTCAGATCCGCCTGCCGACATGATCAGCTCGTTGCGCCGCTTGTTGAGCTCGGTTCCATAGTACTTCAACACGGACGAAAACGCCGGGTTTCCCTGTCCGGCCTTGGCCAGGTCGCCTGCCCGCTCCATGCACACGCGAAACGCAGCTTCGTCGATCTCTAATTCCGCGATCTGAGCACGCAGCATCGGATCGGGGAGCGTGTCGGTACCTTCCGTCTGACCGAGAAGATTCGCGGCGAGTTGTCCGAGCGGGCGCGCGCTCCCGCGTTCGCCCATGCCGCCGATCATGTCACGCTCGTGCGTGAGCAGATATTTCGCGATGTCCCAACCCTTGTTGAGCGTTCCGACGAGCTGCGACTTCGGAACCTTTACGTTGTCGAAGAAAGTCTCGCAGAACGGCGAGCGCCCGGAGATCAGCATGATCGGCTTGGTGCTCACGCCGGGCGAGGCCATGTCGAAGAGAACGAACGAGATGCCCTCGTGCTTTGCGGCCTTGAAGTCGGTGCGGACGAGGCAGAAGATCCAGTCTGCCTTGTCGGCGTAGCTGGTCCAGATCTTCTGCCCATTGACCAGAAAGTGGTTGCCCTTGTCTTCGGCTCTGGTCTGGAGGGATGCGAGATCGGAGCCGGCGTTCGGCTCGGAATAGCCCTGACACCATCGGATCTCGCCGCGCACGATCTGGGGCAGGTAGTGCTTCTTCTGCTCCTCGCTACCGTATCTCAGCAGGGCGGGACCGAGCATCCAGATGCCGAAGCTGTCGAGCGGCGAGCGGCAGCCGAGTGCGCGCATCTCGGCGCGCAACGCTTTTGCCTCTTCTCGCGTCAGTCCGCCGCCGCCGTAAACCTTGGGCCACTCGGGCGCGGTCCAACCGCGCGCAGCCATGCGCTCGAGCCATAGACGCTGCCCCTCCGACTTAAACACCCAATTGCGTCCGCCCCAGCACATGTCCTCCTCGCTTTTCGGAGGCGTGCGCATGTCGGCTGGGCAATTGGCCTCGAGCCAGGCTCGCGTTTGGATGCGAAAGGTCTCGAGATCGCTCATGACGTCCACTCCGGCTTGGCGCAAGCTGGCTCCGGACGGAGCCGTCGGCAGGGACGACATCATGGACAAGGGCTAAGGAGAAGGCAATTGTCACGGCGTGAGAAGCGCCCTTGAGGATACGGGCGCTCGTATGAGCAGGAGCCACGGGTGCGGCAGATCGATACCGTAGTCTTCGACATCGGCAATGTGCTGATCCGGTGGGATCCGCACAACCTCTACCGCAAGATGGGATACTCGGACGCCGTGACGGCGCGCATCATGACGGAGACCGATCTGCCGCGGATCAACCACCTGCGGCTCGATGCCGGTGCCGACTTCGCCGACACCATCTCCCGCCTGGCGCAGGATTTCCCTGGACACCAGAGTTTCATTATGGCGTTCCACGAACGTTGGGAGGAGATGCTGAACGGTGCAATCGAAGAAAACGTGAGCATTCTGCGCAGATTGAAGCGTGGCCGAACGCCGGTCTACGCGATCTCCAATTTCAGCCGCGAAAAGTTCGAAATTGCCCGCGCGAGGTTTCCGTTTCTCGACGAATTCGATGAACTGGTCGTTTCCGGGGATGTCGGCATGGTGAAGCCGGGGGCGGAGATATTCGAGGTGCTCATCGAGCGCCGCCGTCTCGATCCAGCGCGTGCCGTGTTTATCGACGACAGCGCGGCAAACATTGAGACCGCGGCACGGTTGGGCTTCGCGACAATCCACTTTTCCGAACAGGAGGTGAATCTGCGGGCTGAGCTCGCTGGATTGGGCATCACGACGGTGTGAGTTACGGTGTGAGTTGATGGGGCGCCCGGTTTTCAGGCGCACATCGGCTGCCGGCGTCGGCCGAGGGCGCGGCTGCGTTGCGTGCTGATCTGGACAGCGCAGTCGGAGGGGTGGCGGAGCGACGATTGCGGCCCTATAGACGGTGATGTCCGGGAGACGCCGCGCGAACAGCATGCCGTTCCGCGGCGTGGACCACCTTGCCGAACGGCCACCCGCTCGGAGATCTGGAACAGAGAAGAGATGACCGAAAGCTTGCCGCCGCCACCGCTTCTCGCTTTCGCGGGGGCCCGCCCGCCGGCGCCTCGATGGTTCACCGATGCGCTCGATGTGGCGCCGGAACGTACGACTTTGAAAGCCGAAGGCGCCGAGCTCGAGGTTCTGGCCTGGGGCGAGCGCGGCAAGCCCGCGATCCTCATGCTTCACGGCGGCCAGGCCCACGCGGATTGGTGGAGCTTCATGGCGCCATTTTTTCTTCCCGACTACCGCGTGATCGCGCCGTCCTGGTCCGGCATGGGCCGCTCGAGCTGGCGGTCCGAATACACGATCGACACCTATGTTCGCGAATTGATGGCAGTCGCCACCGAGTACGGAGCCTTCGCCGCGCCGGAGCGGCCCGTCATCCTGGCGCATTCTTTCGGCGGCTTTCCGACGATGGCCTGCGCTGCCGTGCACGGCGAGAGATTCTCGGGCGCGATCCTGCTCGATGCTCCGATCGTTACGCCCGAAGCTGCCGAGCGGCGGCGCAAGCGGGCGAAGGAGAGCCCGCCGCCGCGCGAAACCCGGCTCTATGCGAGCGAGGCAGAGGCGCTGGGACGGTTCCGGTTCCAGCCGGCTCAAACTTGCGAGAATGCGTTCATCGCGGATCACATTGCCCGTCTGTCGTTGCACCAGATGGAACGCGAGGGCGAGCGCGGCTGGACCTGGCTGTTCGATCCGTTCATGTGGTCGCGTCTCAAGCACCGCAACTCCAACAAGGATCTCGCCGGCGCGCGCTGTCGAATGGCGGTGATGTGGGGGCAACACTCGCCGTTGTTTCCGGCCGACGTGATCGAGTTTGCAAGGCGCACGGCGCCGCAGGGGACCGCTTTTATCGAGATACCAGAGGCGCGCCATCACGTGATGGTCGACCAGCCGATTGCGCTTGTGACGGCGGTACGAAGTCTACTCGCCGGCTGGCGTCAGCCCGAAAGAAAAATCTGAACCTTGCAGGAGTGGGACATGGATATCTCCGGTCGCATTGTCGTAATCACGGGCGGGGCCGATGGAATTGGCAGGGCCCTCGCGGAGGGTTCCAAGGCTCGTGGGGCGAAGGCCGTCATCGTCGCGGATATGAACGGTGCGGGCGCGCAGGCTGTGGCGTCGTCCATCGGCGGCGTCGCGCACACCTGCGACGTGTCCAGGGAAGCCGACCTCGTCCGCGTCGTCGAAGAGACGGAGACGCGGATCGGGCCGATCGACATTTTCTTCTCCAATGCAGGCATAGGTGGCTTCGGCGGCGATCCGGCGAATGCGGCGTCCGCACCCAATGCATCCTGGGAGAAGGCGTGGGCGGTCAACGTCATGGCTCACGTCTATGCGGCGCGGGCACTGGTGCCGCGCATGGTCGCTCGTGGCGGTGGCTACTTCGTGAATACGGTGTCCGCAGCCGGTCTGCTCAATCAGATCGGTGGGGCGGTCTACGGCACGACCAAGCATGCCGCGATCGGATTCGCCGAGAACCTCGCCTTCAGCCACCGAGATCAGGGCATCCGCGTCTCGGTGCTCTGTCCGCAGGGCGTGGACACCGCACTCCTGCGCGCATCGGGCCACGGTCCACAGCATCTCGACGGCGTGCTGACGCCGAAGCAGTGCGCGGATGCGACGTTCGAGGGGATCGCCGCGGAGCGCTTCTGCATTCTGCCTCACCCCATGGTCGCGGATTACATGCGCCACAAGACAGCCGACTACGATCGCTGGATCGGCGGCATGGCCAAGCTGCAGAGGAAACTGCGCGGAGCCTCTGCTTAGATCTACGCCCGGAAGAGGTAGATCGGGCTCGACCAGATGCGATGGCCATCTTCCTGCTGGACTCGAACGTAGAGGCGCGAGTCTCCGCGCGCCTTGACGCGGATGCGACGTTTCAGCGACAGGCGCAGTGCCGACATGACTGTCGGCAGGCGCTGGATCTCGATGGCGCGCTCGAGCCCGCCGGCGTCGAACCGAACCGGCTCGACCCCGAGCTTCGCGAGGTCGACACGTCCACTGATCGGTTTCGTCTGGAACGACAACGCACCGGTCCCGCCGTCGAGGTCGAGGTCGATGCCGCCGTAGTTGCCGGTGGTGACGGCTTTCCAAGCAAGGCGGTCCTCGTTGCGGGTCTGAATACCCCTGTCGAGGTTCCAATTGTTGAACATCGCCGCATTGCGTATGCGCGCGCCGCTGAGAGTGAGGTCGCCGTCCCATGTCGTGGTGCGCGCCCGGCCGCGGTACTCGGCTCCGGTGTAGACGAGGCGCACGCGGGCTCCCAGAGCGCTTTCGTCATAGGGACGGAAGGTTTCCAGGCGCTCGAGCCCATCGAAGATGTCGATGCGCTCGATCGGAGCCGAGCCGGCGATATCGATATCCAGATCGATCTCATCGTCTTCGACGCGACCGATGTCGCCCATCATCGCCAGATGGTCCACCGCTTTGGCCGCGCTCTCGAAGTGATCGGGATCCCGCTCGAAGATCGTCATTGGAGTTCGGCTTCGTGCCAGGACGGAGAGGATTGCGCGATTGCCCGTTGTCGCATAGTGGCGCCGGCGGCGCATCGACTCGAAGATCGCGTCGCGGTCGAGCCGCTCGGCGAGAAAGCACGTCAGGCCACCGTAGCTGCCGAAGAAGGATGCGCCGGGGAAGCACGCTCCCGGCCGTCCCTTGTGTCCGTCGGAATTGGCGACGATGCCGACGCGATAATTCTCCTCGAAGGCGTCGCGCACGATCCACTCGAACGTGCCCCACGCCGAATGGACTTCGACGGCTGCTTCGAGCTTGGCGTCGTGGGCGAACTTGATATCCGCGTAGCGGCCGCCGACGTGTGCGGCCACGACGCAGTCGCGACCCTGGAGTCTGGCGAAAAGGTCCTTCGCGTCGTGGGCGTCGGTCGGCTCATCCTTGATGTCGGCAGGTCCGGTGATCTGGGCATGCGACGAGCGATGGATCGTCTCGCCTTCGCGCCGAAAGTGGACGTTGCGGTCGCCACCGACGGCCGTGTTCGCCGACCACTCGTAACCCGGGATGCAGACGAAACGACCAGGAACGTCCAATTCGGCTGTGAGCTCGTTGAGCGCGGCCCAGAACTCTCCCGAGATCTGGAAGTCGTTACCTTGGTGTCCCATGACGTCCAGGAATGCGCGGTCGCGGCCGAACAGGAAGTAATCACGGGCGGAGTTTGTGCCGAGCGTCTCGTCTGATTGGCCGTGCGTGTCTCCCCAGAAGTGGAGAAGGGATACGCTCGAAGGAGCGATCCGCAGCGGATTGGAGCGGGAGATCTCGATGCCAGCCTCGTCGAGAAGTGCGATCGTGATGTCCTCGCCCTCTGGCGCCGTCAGGTCCGGCACGCTCGCCCAGAACGCGCCCGCCTCCAAGGTGAAGGTGTCGGGAAGCCCCTGGATCTCGCGGCTCGGCTCGAGGCGGACCCGGCGCGCACCGACGTTGGAAGGATTCCCCCACTTGTCCTCGGTCTTGAGCGAGAGGCGGAAAGGCCGGTCGGCGCGTACCAGCGTCGGCAGGACCGCGCGCCAGCGCACTCCCGGCCCCGGAACGATCGCGATCGTCGGACTCTGCGGCAGAGCGACATAGTCGTAAGTTGCTATCGGATCGGCGAACACGCGAAACTCGAAGCGCGCCTCGCAATAGGTCTGCAGCCTGATCCCGGGCGAGCCCTGGCGCCGATCTCCGAACCTGATCGTGATGGTATAGCCGGGCGCAAGGAAGTCCTTGACGACCCCGATGTAGAGGGAACGGCTCCATGGCCGGATGTTACGCTTGAACTCCCATTTGAGCTCGAGCACCGCACCGTTCGAGGCTTCGGCTGTCGTATAGCCCGGCGCCTTGGGGTCGGTGAACTGAACGGGTCCGAAATCGGTCGCGAAGCGGAAGCCGATCTTGATCGATCCGGTGTCGTCCACGCCGAAGCGTCCGGCGGTGTAGGTGAGCGTGAAGCTCTGATAGCTGCCGGCTTCGAATTCGCCAGCCGGCTCCAGCGTCGCGGAGCCCATAAGGTCGGGTCGATAATCTGAGTAGGGCATTGCGATCCTGCAGCGCGATGGTCGACGAGCGTGTGCGGTGACCCGCCCGGGCGGCGGCGCACGCGCTTGTCTTGCTCTACCAGCGCGGCGGGATCAACGCTTTCCTTCCTGCGCGCGGCGCAGGGCTGCTGCAAGCGCGCTCTCGCCGCCCGATGCAGATGGCGCAGCGCTACGCTGAGGCGCGGCCGACGACCGTTGCGGCGCCGGCGAGGATGCGCGCTGCTCGCCGAATGCCCCGGCCGTGCGGCCGCCCGAGACCGTGCCGCTCTTCATGGTGAGCGCGATGCGTTTCCTGCCGACATCCACCTCTTTCACCCGGACCTTCACGACGTCGCCGGCCTTGACCACGTCACGGGGATCCTTGACGAAGGTATCCGCCAGCTCGGAAATGTGCACCAGCCCGTCCTGGTGGACCCCGACGTCCACGAACGCGCCGAAATTCGTGACGTTGGTGACGACACCTTCCAGCGACATCCCGGGTTTGAGGTCCGATATCGTCTCTACGCCATCCTGGAATGTCGCCGTCTTGAATTCGGGACGCGGGTCGCGGCCGGGCTTTTCCAGTTCCGTGAGGATGTCGGTCACGGTCGGCACGCCAAAGCGGTCGTCGGCAAACTCCTTGGGACGCAGAGCCTTCAAAAATGCCCGATCGCCGATCATCGACTTGAGTTGCCGGCCGGTCCGCTCCGCGATGCGCTCGACCAGGTCGTAGGATTCGGGGTGAACGGCAGATGCATCGAGGGGATTCTTGGCGTTCATGATGCGTAGAAAGCCGGCGGCCTGCTCGAAGGTCTTGGGACCGAGCCGCGGAACCTTCTTGAGGGCCGCGCGCGACGCGAAGGCACCGTTTTCGTTGCGGAAGGATACGATGTTTTCCGCAAGTGTCCGGTTGAGTCCGGACACGCGCGCCAGCAGCGGCACCGATGCTGTGTTCACGTCGACGCCGACGAGGTTCACGCAATCCTCGACCACCGCGTCGAGCGAACGCACCAATCCTCCCTGGTCGACATCGTGCTGATACTGTCCGACGCCGATGGCTTTCGGATCGATCTTCACCAGTTCGGCCAGCGGGTCCTGCAGGCGCCGCGCGATCG